>JAGZWV010000061.1 GCA_018378775.1 Collinsella sp.
CGGACTTCCGCTCGATTGGGACAGGCAAGCCTTCGAGGCCGAGCGCAAAATGGATTCTAAAAAACACCTTGCCAAATAGGAGCGTCAGGACGCAAAGAGGCTCCGCCGCGCAACGCGCGCAGCGGAGCCTCTTTGCATGTCCGAGGACGTTTTGGGAAATAACCCAAAACCGGCCCCAGTAATCCTACAGGAGTTGAACCCTTTAGAACTTGTCGTGGAAGGTACGCGCAATGACCTCGTCCTGCTGCTCCTTGGTGAGCGTGTGGAAGTTCACGGCATAGCCGGAAACGCGGATGGTCAGCTGCGGGTACTTCTCGGGGTGAGCCTGAGCGTCGAGCAGCGTCTCACGGTTGAAGACGTTGATGTTCAGGTGGTGGCCACCCTTCTCGGCGTAAGCGTCGAGCATGTGGACCAGGTTATCGGCCTGAGTCTCGGAAACTTCAGAAACCTTCATAATGTGTCTCCTTCGATTGATAGGCGCCGGCCGAAACCGGCGCGCTAATCAGTAATCGTTATTGTTAGTATAGCACTAACAATAGTTACTCGCCCAGCTGATCAAGGTCGATATCGCCAAAGAACACCTGGTCCTCCTTGCCGAGCGCACTCGGGATGATGGAGAAGGTGTTAGAGATGCCGTCCTGAGCATCGCGGAACGGGAGCTTGGAAACCGAAGACAGCGAAGCGATGGCGCCGTGGCTATCGCGCTTGTGCATGGGGTTAGCACCCGGGGCGAACGGCTGGCCAGCCTTGCGGCCGTCGGGCGTGGAGCCGGTCTTCTTACCATACACGACGTTGGAGGTAATGGTCAGAACCGAGGTCGTGGGCACGGAGTTGCGGTAGGTGTCGTTCATGCGGATGTACTCCATGAACTGGTGCACAACGTCGTGAGCAATCTGGTCGACGCGGTCGTCGTCGTTACCGTACTTGGGGAACTCGCCCTCGGTCTCGAAATCGACGATGATGCCGTTCTCATCACGGACGGGGTGGACCTTGGCGTACTTGATGGCGGACAGGGAGTCAGCCACGACGGAAAGGCCAGCGATGCCCGTAGCGAACCAGCGGTGCACGTGCTTGTCGTGCAGAGCCATCTGGATGCGCTCGTAGCAATACTTGTCGTGCATGTAGTGAATGATGTTCAGCGAGTTGACGTACACGCCAGCGAGCCACTTCATCATGTCGTTGTACTTGGCCACAACGTCGTCGTAATCGAGCGTATCGCCCTCGACGGCGCGATACTTGGGGCCGACCTGCTTCTTGGAGACCTCGTCAACACCGCCGTTGAGTGCGTAGAGCAGGCACTTGGCCAGGTTGGCGCGGGCGCCGAAGAACTGCATCTCCTTGCCGATGCGCATGGAGGACACGCAGCAGGCGATGCCGTAGTCGTCGCCGTGGTAAACGCGCATGAGGTCGTCGTTCTCGTACTGGATCGAGGAGCTGGCGACAGAAGTCTTGGCGCAGAACTTCTTGAAGTTCTCGGGCAGACGGGTCGACCACAGAACGGTCATGTTGGGCTCGGGGCTGGTGCCCATGTTCTCGAGCGTGTGCAGGTAGCGGTAGCTCATCTTGGTAACGAGCGTACGGCCGTCAACACCCATGCCGCCGATGGACTCGGTGACCCACTGCGGGTCGCCGGTGAACAGGGCCTGGTACTCGGGAGTACGGGCGAACTTGACCATGCGGAGCTTCATGATGAAGTGATCCACGAACTCCTGAATCTGCTCCTCGGTGAAGGTACCGTTGGCAAGGTCGCGCTCAGCATAGATGTCGATGAACGTAGAGGTACGGCCGATGGACATAGCGGCGCCGTTCTGCTCCTTGACGGCAGCAAGGTAGGCGAAGTACATCCACTGGATGGCCTCCTGCGTGTTGGTAGCAGGGTTGGAAATGTCGAAACCATAGGTCTCGGCCATCATCTTGAGCTCGCCGAGGGCGCGGATCTGCTCCTGCAGCTCCTCGCGATCGCGGATGTTGTCGGCGGTCATGACCGTCGGGGTGGAAGCCTTCTGGGCCTCCTTGTCCTTGATCAGGTAGTCGACGCCGTACAGGGCAACACGACGGTAGTCGCCGATGATGCGGCCGCGGCCATAGCCATCGGGCAGACCGGTGATGATGTGAGCCGAGCGGCAAGCACGCATCTCGGGGGTGTAAACATCGAAGACGCCGGCGTTGTGGGTCTTGCGCTCGAAGGTGTAGCGCTCGACAACGTTCTCGTCGACCTTGTAGCCGTGCTGGCTGGCAGCCTGGCAAGCGATGCGGATACCGCCGTTGACGTGCAGAGCGCGCTTGAGCGGCTTGTCAGTCTGGAGACCGACGATGGTCTCCTTCTCGCGGTGGGCGTTATCGATGTAGCCAGCGGGGTGGCTCACGATACCCGTGACGGTCTTGGTGTCCATATCGAGGACACCGCCCTGCTCGCGCTCCTTAAGCAGCAGGTCGAGAACCTCGCCCCACAGCTCCTTGGTACGCTCGGTCGGGCCGGCGAGGAACGACTCGTCGCCCTCATAGGGGGTGTAGTTCTTCTGGATGAAGTCTCGGACGTCAACCTCTCCCGTCCAAATGCCTTCTTTGAAGCCTTCCCATGCCTCCTGCATTGTGTAACCACGCTCCTAGTTACGTGTAATGCGGCGCTCTCTCACACCGCTGCTTATTGAATTCTTGAATTATCGGCTTGCACTACCGGCTTCTTCCGTTCTTCGCCACATGTCGGTGCAGGGAAAAACGTTTGTCCACCTTGGAACTGCAACCCAAAACCCAAGATTTCACCCGTTTGAGAAGGATAACATAGCCACCCCCTTCATCATGGCTATTATATGTTTCTTTTTTTATACCATTAGGGCGTTTTTAACAAATCCGCAGGAAATGCGAGCGTGAACAACTACCGTTCACCGATTTGTTTGGTTTTTTCCTTGCCTTTGTACGACGTTCACTCTAGCTGTTATGCCAGCTTTATCAGGGTAAAGTACCTCTGAGTAGGTTTTGGGACATGCCCAGAGATCTTCCCCTAGCCTTGCTGATACCGACGGTGTACGGAGGTCGCCTAAAGGTAGTTTTCTAGGCATGTCCCAAAAATCTTCCGTATAGGGCGCGCGTGCAGGGGTATCATCTTCCACCGAAAATAGTTTCTAGTGTTAGGGGTTTTCGGTGGAAGATACCGATTTCCATGAGCTTGGACGCCAGCTCCTTACCGAGTTTGGCAGCATGCATCAGCGCGTTTCGCGCTTTGCGGACAAAGCTCTCGGCGGCGAGATGGCCGTCATGCGCGCCCTCATGCTCGCTGGCGGTTCGCTCACGCCGAGCGAACTCGCAGATCGCGCCTGGGTCTCGAGTGCCCGCATCGCCAATATCCTACGCGCTCTCGAAGCCAAGGGCTGGGTCGAGCGCGAGCACTCAAAGACCGACCGTCGTCGCGTACACGTCACGGTGACCGACAAGGGATTCCATGATCTCGAAATCAAGCGTCGGGAATTCGAGGACCGCACCGCGGCCTTCCTCGAGCAGTTCGGCGAAACAGATACCCAAGAGATGGTGCGTCTTCTAAGACGTGCCAACGAAATAATCGACCGCAACCAAGAAAGGAGAGATGCCGAGTGAGGATTCTCAAGCTCTTTAAAAAGCATGTCCTGGCACTGTTCGCAGCTATCGTACTTATCGTAATCAGCTGCAACGCCGATCTGGCGCTGCCTACCTATATGAGCGACATCGTCGACGTGGGCGTGCAGCAAGGCGGCATCGCCTCGCCCGTGCCCGACACCATTCGCGCCGAATCGCTCGACGACCTCGAACTCTTTATGAGCGCCAAGGACGCCAAGGCTGTGGAGGCCGTGTTTAGCAAGGCTGACAAAAACGGCATTCGAACGTACAAGGGTACCGAGGAAGAGCGTGCCGATGGAGGCAAGATTGCCGGCATTATGAGCCTGCCTGAGACTGTCGTCCTTTCGCTCAACCAGGGCATCGATGCCAACTCCATGGGCGACATGATGGGCACGTCCGGTGAGAAAGACAACAGCGGCGCCCAGGCCATGCCCACGCCCGAGCAGATGGCGGCGATGACGCCCGAGCAACTCGCCGAGATGCAGCAGAAGGCCGCTGCGGTGCAGAACATGCAAAAGCAGATTGATGCCGACGGTGGCAAGATCACCATGAAGAGCCTGCGTCTAGGCGTTGAAGGCGGCCTAATCGACCAGGGCAAGCTCGTTGAGGGCGCCAACCAAATGGCGGACAAAATGGGCTCCATGTCGGGCTCCATCGTCACCCAGCGCGCCGTGAGCTATGTGCAGGACGAGTACAAGGCACAGGGCATCGACCCCGCCGACGTGCAGAACGCCTACCTGGGCCGCATGGCGACCACGATGTTTGGTCTGTGCCTAATCTCGCTGGTCGCCACCATCCTGACCGGTGCCGTGGCTTCGCGCACCGCCTGCTCCATCGCCCGCGACCTGCGCCGCGAGACCTTCAACAAGGTTATGCACTTCTCGCCGGCCGAGGTGGGCAAGTTTAGCCAGGCCTCGCTCATCACCCGCTGCACCAACGACATTCAGCAGATTCAGATGGCCGCAACCCTGTTTATCCGCATGTGTCTGATGGCCCCCGTCATGGGCATCGTCGCCGTCATGCGTGTCCTGGCCAACCACACCGGCCTGGAGTGGACCATCGCCGTGGCCATCATCGCGGTCTCGGCCGTCGTCGGCGTGCTTATGGGCCTCACCATGCCCAAGTTCAAAAAGATGCAGAGCTTTGTGGACCGCGTGAACCTTACCGCCCGCGAGCTGCTCGACGGCCTTATGCCCATCCGCTCGTTCAACCGCGAGGAGCATGAGCTCGAGCGTTTTGACAAGGCTTCGCTCGACCTGATGACCACGCAGCTCTACACCAACCGAGCCATGAGCTTTATGATGCCGCTCATGATGCTCGTCATGAACTGCATCACCGTGCTTATCGTCTGGTTTGGCGCGCAGGGCGTGTCCGACGGCGTGATGCAGGTCGGCAACATGATGGCGTTTATCTCCTACACCATGCAGATCGTCATGGCGTTTATGATCCTCACCATGGTTTCGGTCATCCTGCCCCGCGCCGAGGTCGCAGCCGAGCGCGTGGAAGAGGTCATCACCTGCCCCACGAGCATCAACGACCCTGCCTCGCCCAAACTGCCCGCGGCCAGCGCGCCGCGCGGTGAGCTCACCTTCCGCGACGTGAGCTTCCAGTATCCCGATGCCCGCGCCGACGTCATTAGCGGCGTGAACTTCACCACGCATGCCGGCCAGATGCTCGGCATCATTGGTTCCACGGGCTCGGGCAAGTCCACGCTTGTACAGTTGATTCCGCGCCTGTACGACGTCACAGGCGGCAGCATTTCGCTCGACGGCATCGACGTGCGCGACATGACCCTCTCTGAGCTGCGCCGCCGCATCGGTTATATTCCGCAGCAGGGTCGTCTGTTCTCGGGTACCGTCGAGAGCAACCTCAAGTTTGCCGGCGACATGGTGAGTGACGAGGATATGCGCCAGGCAGCACGCGTCGCCCAGGCGGAAGACTTTATCGCCGAGCGCGAGGGCGGCTACGACTCCCCCATCAGCCAGGGCGGCTCCAATGTCTCGGGCGGTCAGCGCCAGCGCCTGGCCATCGCCCGCGCGTTGGCCAAAAAGCCCGAGGTCGTGGTGTTCGATGACTCGTTTAGTGCCCTCGACTACAAGACCGACGCGCGTCTACGCGAGGAGCTGGCCAAAAACGTTACCGACGCCGCGCTCGTGGTCGTGGCCCAGCGCATCGCGACCATCATGCACGCCGACCAGATCATCGTGCTCGACGACGGCCACGTAGTGGGCACCGGCACGCACGAGGAGCTGCTGCGCAGCTGCCCGGCGTACCTGGAGATCGCACAGTCGCAGCTTTCCGCCGAGGAGCTGGGGCTTACCCAAGAAGAAATTGCAGGCGTCATGGAAGGAGGCGAGCGCTAATGGCCGACGAGACCAAGACTCAGATTCCCAAGCCCACCCGCCAGCGCGGTCCCATGGGCCGCATGGGCGGCATGCGTCGCGGCGAAAAGGCCAAGGACTTTAAGGGCACCATGAGGCAGCTGCTCGGCTATATCGGCCAGCACAAGATTGCCGTGTTTGCCGCCGTCGCCTTTGCCGTGTGCTCGGTCATCTTTAACATTGTGGGACCCAAGGTGCTCGGCCAGGTTACGACCAAGCTGTTCGAAGGCCTGGTCGCCAAGGTCAACGGCACCGGCGACGTTGACTTTGACTGGATCGCCAAGACGCTCGGCTTTTTGCTCTGCCTGTATCTGGCGAGCTCTGTCTGCAGCCTCATCCAGGGCTGGCTCATGACCGGCGTCACGCAAAAGATTTGTTACCGCATGCGCAAGGAAATCGCCGCCAAGATTGCCGTCGTGCCGATGAGCTACTTCAACGGTCACAGCAAGGGCGATGTGCTCAGCCGCATCACCAACGACGTCGATACACTCGGCCAGTCGCTCAACCAGAGCGTGACGCAGCTTATTACGTCCGTCACGCAGATTATCGGCGTGCTCGTCATGATGCTGTCGATCAGCCTGCCGCTCACCGGCGTCACCGTGCTCACGCTGCCGGCAGCCGCAATTATCTTGATGGTGATGATTCACTTCTCGCAGCCGTACTTCCGCGAGCAGCAGCAGGTCCTGGGCGCCGTCAACGGCATTATCGAGGAGGACTTTGCCGGTCAAAACGTCATTCAGGTGTTCGACCGCGCCGAGGCCTCAATCGAGGAGTTCGACCGTCAAAACGACCGCCTGTTTATTAGTGGCTGGCGTTCGCAGTTCCTGTCGGGCCTGATGATGCCGCTTATGAGCCTGGTGGGCAACATGGGTTACGTGGGCGTTGTCGTGGTGGGCGCGCAGCTCGCGCTGACCGGCAATGCCACGCCCGGCGACATCCAGAGCTTTATCCAGTACGTGCGCAACTTTACGCAACCCGTGCAGCAGCTGGGCAACGTGAGCAACACGATGCAGTCGATGGCAGCTGCCACCGAGCGTGTGTTTGAGTTTTTGGCCGCACCCGAGGAGGAGCAGAAGGCCGACGCGCAGATCCCTGAGAAGCGCCCCGGCCACGTGGAGTTTGACCATGTGAAGTTTGGCTATACGCCCGACAAGACCATCATCCACGACTTTAGCTGCGAGGCGCAGCCCGGCCAGACCATCGCCATCGTCGGCCCCACCGGCGCCGGCAAGACCACGCTCATTAAGCTGCTGCAGCGCTTTTACGACGTGGACGGCGGTTCGCTGCGCGTCGAGGGCGTCGACGTGCGCGACTGGGACCGTGCGGCACTGCGCGGCGAGTTTGCCATGGTACTGCAGGATACCTGGCTGTTTAACGGCACCATCCGCGAGAACATCCGCTACGGACGCCCCGATGCGAGCGATGCCGAGGTCGAGGCCGCTGCGCGTGCCGCGCGTTGCGACCACTTTATCCATACGCTCGCCGGCGGCTACGATTTCATGATCAACGAGGAGGGCACTAACCTATCGCAGGGTCAGCGCCAGCTCGTGACCATCGCCCGCGCCATTTTGGCCGACCGCCCGGCGCTAATTCTGGACGAGGCAACCTCCAACGTTGACACTCGTACCGAGGAGCTTATTCAGCGTGCCATGGATGCGCTGATGCAGGGCCGTACCAGCTTTGTTATCGCGCACCGCCTGTCCACGATCCGCAACGCCGACGTGATCTTGGTAATTCGCGACGGCGACATCGTCGAGAAGGGCACGCACGACGAGTTGCTCGCCCAGGGCGGCTTCTACGCCGACCTGTACAACTCGCAGTTCGACGAGGCGGCGTAAATTCTGCCGCAGGGAACGAATAACGCCCGAGAACGGGGGCGCAGGACAACCTGCGGGTCGCGCGCGCAGACGTGGTGTAAGAGTGTCCTGAGGTCCGTCGCTGCAAGTCCCGATGTTACTCCTTCTTGAGGCCGCGCTTCTCGACTATCTCGTCCACTATCTCCCTGGCGCGCCGCCCGAGCGCGCGGCGCCTCCCCTCCGTCGGGGCCGGCCTGCCCGCGGGCTCGGCGAAGCCCCCGGCGGCCGAGGCCTCGGAG
>JAGZWV010000214.1 GCA_018378775.1 Collinsella sp.
GAAGGCGATTCGCTCTGGAACGCCTAAAGATGCACAAACGCTACGGCTGGTGGTCGATCTTACCGAAAACGGTAAAACCGAAGCGGTGAAGCGGCAGAATGGCAGCAATTACACTGTTGTCTTTACGATTAACGCCGATGCGCCGCCATCGCCTCCGCCAATGGTTGCGAAACGCGTTGAAACGCCTGCGGTTGTCGCACCGCGCGTCAGCGAACCGGCGCGCAATCCGTTTAAAACGGAAAGTAACCGCACTACGGGTGTTATCAGCAGTAATACGGTAACGCGTCCGGCAGCGCGCGCGACGGCTAACACAGGCGATAAAATTATCATCGCTATTGATGCCGGACACGGCGGTCAGGACCCTGGCGCTATCGGCCCTGGTGGTACACGGGAGAAAAATGTCACCATCGCCATTGAGCGTAAATTACGTACCTTGCTCAATAACGATCCGATGTTTAAGGGCGTTTTAACCCGTGACGGGGATTACTTTATCTCGGTGATGGGGCGCAGTGATGTGGCACGTAAGCAAAACGCCAATTTCCTTGTGTCGATTCATGCCGATGCCGCACCAAACCGTAGTGCCACCGGTGCCTCTGTATGGGTGCTCTCAAACCGTCGCGCCAACAGCGAAATGGCCAGCTGGCTGGAACAGCATGAGAAGCAGTCGGAGCTGCTGGGCGGGGCGGGTGATGTGCTGGCGAACAGTCAGGCCGACCCCTATTTAAGCCAGGCGGTGCTGGATTTACAGTTCGGTCATTCCCAGCGGGTAGGGTATGATGTAGCGACCAGTATGATCAGTCAGTTGCAACGCATTGGCGAAATACATAAACGCCGACCAGAACACGCGAGTCTCGGCGTTCTGCGTTCGCCGGATATCCCGTCAGTACTGGTCGAAACCGGTTTTATCAGCAACAACAGCGAAGAACGTTTGCTGGCGAGCGACGATTACCAACAACAGCTGGCAGAAGCCATTTACAAAGGCCTGCGCAATTATTTCCTTGCGCATCCGATGCAATCTGCGCCGCAGGGGGCAACGGCACAAACTGCCAGTACGGTGACG
>JAGZWV010000215.1 GCA_018378775.1 Collinsella sp.
GATAAGGCCCACGTGCTTGGATCCGGCCTGGTGATGGCGCCAGGTGTCCTTAGCGGGCACATCGATATCAAAGCCGTGATGCCCATGATGCTTGAGCGAACCCACGCGCAGGCCGCGGCGGGTGAGCTCGGCAATGACCTTCTCGACGAGCGTGGTCTTGCCCGAGTTTTGGTAGCCGATAAACGCGATCGCGGGGACGGCCGGTGTCGGAGCTGCGGGCGCGACGGCGACGGGCGCGCTTGCGGGTACGTCGCCCGCGGCTCCCACGGCCTCAACAGCAGCGACCTGGCGCTCGGCACGATCCCACACACCCGAGCGGCCACCCTCCTTGTGCAGCAGGCGCACGTCGACGATCCCCATGCCGCGATCGACGGCCTTGCACATGTCATAGATCGTTAGGCACGCGGCACTCGCGCCGGTCAGGGCCTCCATCTCAATACCCGTCTTGCCCGTCACGCCCGCCGTGACCAGCACGTGAAAGCCAACCTGCCCGTCCGTGCGCGCCGGCGCCCAGCCCTCGGGCACGTTCTCGACCGGCGTCCCCGCCGGAGCGATGGGTGCAATGTCGCACTTGCTCTTGGTAATGAGCAGCGGATGGCACATGGGAATGATGTCGCTCGTGCGTTTGATGGCCATAATGCCCGCCACACGCGCGCAGGCAAGCACGTCACCCTTTTTGGCGCGGTCCTGCAGCACCATGGCCTGCGTCTCGGGGTGCATGAGGATGGTGCCCTCGGCGATAGCAATGCGATGGGTCTCGGCCTTGTCTGACACGTCGACCATGCGCACCTCACCCTTGGCGTCTACGTGCGTCAGCTCGTCGCGACGGGCGTCGCGGGCGGGCTCGGCGACAGCGCTGGCAGACGGCTGCACGGACGCGTCGGCGCTGCCAGCATTCGCCGCAGCCGTGGCTTTATGGGCAGACATCGCGGCCCTGCGAGCGGCCTTGGTGGCATCGGCGTACCTGCTCTTGGCCATATGATCATCCTCCGATTTGGGACATAAATCGTTGTGTGCCCTCAATTATCGCGTGTTCCTGCGGTTTGTGGGCGACGGCATC
>JAGZWV010000062.1 GCA_018378775.1 Collinsella sp.
CTTCAACATCATTGTCGCAGCCCCGACCCGCGGTCACGAGCGGGGGCTCCTGTCTTTTTAGTGCCCTCGGATTGGGTCATAGTGTCTGTCGTTGCCAAAACAACGGCGTTTCCTTGGCTGGCTTAGGTGGCACTTGTACCTGTGGCGTTGCCATCGCTGCCGAAGATGGCAGTTGGGGATGTTCCTTTTCTGCCGGCAGTTGGGGACGCTCCTTGCGCCAGCGTTGCATCGAATGCTCGGGAAAAGACGAGCCGGTATTTGGCCGAATAGCGGGTCACGGTTTCCGGATGGCGTGGGTTGCGGAAAGTGCGACCCGGAATATTGCTCTGAAACGGGATGCCGTTTCCCCGACAAGGCTCAACCGGAAAGCGCATCCCATTCTGAGGCGGCAAAACGGGATGCGCTTTCCGCGCGACAGAATCTATGCAGCCGTGTTGAGCGACAGCCCCGCTACTCGCCCAGAATCAGCGCCGCGAGCTCGTCCTGGGTGTCCACCACGTAGTCGGCGCCGGCGGACTCCAGCTCTGCGCGGCCGCGGAAGCCCCAGCTGACGCCCGCACTCTTAAGGCCAGCGTTGTGGCCGGTCAAAACATCGACATTGGAATCGCCCACATAGAGTGTGGTTGCCGGGTCGGCGCCTAGCTCTTTCATCACATGCAGCGTAACAGGCGCCTCGGGCTTGGGAGGAAACGCGTCGACGCGGCCCTGCACCAGCGCAAAGCGCTCGGAACCAAAATACTTCTCGATAAGCGGAGCGGCCGAGACATGGTCCTTGTTGGTGAGCACGGCAAGCTGCACGCCCGCGACGCGCAGGCGGTCGAGCATCTCGATCGTACCGGCGTACGGTGCGGTGTGGTCTTCCTTGTGCTCGCCGTAATAAGCCCTAAACTCGGCAAGCGTCTGCTCAAACATACGGCCGTCGCCCGCATACTCGGCGGGCATAAAGCGCTCGACCAGCTTGAGCATGCCGTTTCCCACCTTGTAGCGGTACTCGTCTACGGCAAACGTGGGCCAGCCGTGCATCTCGCAGGTATGGTTGCCGGCGGCCGCCAGGTCCTCGAGCGTGTTGAGAATGGTGCCGTCCAGGTCAAAGATCACATGGGAAAAAGCTGCTGCCATGGGTGCTCCTGCCGCTTGAGTTGTAAAACGCACCCCATGATACTGGGCATGCGTGCCGGGCATGTTTGGAATCTGAATATCTTTAATAGCCCTGAGCCTTTGTCGTTAGCAAATCCTCGGCAGCTGCTCTCCCACGAGCATGTCGAGTATGCGGGTCGAGCCCCAGCCGGTGCGTACGCGCACGGCGGGGCGGGCGTCCTCGGCAAGCGGCAGCACGCGACCGATGATGGCGGCATTCTCGCCGTAGCGGGCGGCGCGCATGGCGGCCAGTGCCGCATCTGCCTGTTCGGCCGGCACCACGGCGACCATCTTGCCCTCGTTTGCCACCTGCAACACATCATAGCCGAGCATCTCGCAGGCTGCCTGCACGTCGGGGCGTACGGGCACGGCATCCTCGTCGACCTCCATGGCAACGCCGCTGGCCTGGGCAAACTCGTTGAGCGTGGACGCCAGGCCACCGCGAGTGGGGTCGCGGAAGCAGCGTGTGTCGGGTGCTGCGGCAAGCACATCGGCAATCAGGTGGTTGAGCGGCGCGGCGTCGCTTTCGATGGTGCTCGAAAACGCCAGACCCTCGCGCTGACTCATGATGGCGATACCGTGGTCGCCGAGTGTACCCGACACCAGGATGACATCGCCAGGCTGGCAGTTGGCGCCGCTGAGCGCCACGCCCTCGGGCACCTCGCCCACGCCGGCGGTATTGATGTAGACGCCGTCGGCCCCGCCGCGCTCGACCACCTTGGTGTCGCCCGTGATGATCGCCACGTCCGCCTCGCGCGCCGTTTCGGCCATGGTCTGCACGATTTGACGCAGCTTGTCCATGGGGTAGCCCTCTTCGAGGATAAAACCGCATGAGAGGTAGCGCACGTTGGCGCCCGAGGTCGCGACGTCGTTAACGGTTCCGCACACGGCGAGTCGGCCGATATTGCCGCCGGGGAAGAACTGCGGCGAGACTACAAAGCTGTCGGTCGACATGGCGATGCGCCCGCTCGCGGGCAGCGCAGCGACGCCGGCATCGTTGCCCTCGAGCAGTTCGGGCGACCCAAAGGCATCCAAAAAGACCTCATCGATGATGCGTTTCATCATCTGGCCGCCAGAGCCGTGGCCCAACAGGACAGTGCTATCGGTGGCAGTACGGGACATATCGAAAACTCCAATCGAGGACGGAATTATATGGGTGAGGTGCAGCGTCGACCGGCCCGCCGTTCGTTAGAGCGGCGGAACCCATTAGCCTCGGTAGCGGAAATATGCTGCACAGCTGCCCTCGGAACTCACCATGCAGGGGCCGACGGGATGCTCGGGTGTACAAGCTTGGCCGAACAGAGGGCAGTCGCTCGGCGTAATGGCCCCGCGCAGCACGTCGCCGCAGCGGCACCCACGCGGCTCGACCGTCGTCTCAACGGGCACGTCAAAGCGAGTGCGGGCATCAAAGCGCGAGAACTCGGGGCGGATGGAAAGGCCCGAGTTGGCAATCGGCCCCAGCCCGCGCCACGTGGTGTTGCATGGCTCAAACACCTGCTCGACCAGCTGGCGCGCAACGGGGTTGCCGTCTGCGTTGACGCCACGGCGGTAGGCGTTGTCGATCGCCGGCCTGTTCTCGACAACCATCTGGACCAGCATGCAGATGCCCTGCAGGATATCGACCGGTTCAAATCCCGTGACCACACCCGGGGTATTGAACTCGTCGACCAAAAAGCTAAAGGGCGCCAGGCCCGTGATGGTGGCGACGTGGCCCGGCAGGATAAAGCCGTCGATAGTGGTCTCGGGATCGTTGGCGATGGCGCGCAGCGCCGGCGGCGTGGTCTTATGGGCACAGTAGACCGAGAAGTTCTGCAGCCCGCGCGCGTCTGCCTCCAGGATGGCGGCGGCGATGGTAGGCGTCGTGGTCTCAAAGCCGACGCCCATAAAGATGACCGGGCGATCGGGGTTGTGTTCGGCGATATCGAGTGCATCGAGCGGGGAGTACACAATGCGAATATCGCGCCCCGCCGCCTTTTGCGCGGCGAGCGAGGTAGACGACCCGGGCACGCGCATCATGTCGCCAAAGGTGGTGATGATGGCGCCGTCCATCTTGGCGAGCGCGATTGCATGGTCGATATCGCGGTTGGCGGTAACACAGACGGGGCAACCCGGACCGCTCAGCAGTTTGAGCCCGGCAGGCATAATGGAGCGAAAGCCATAGCGACCGATGCTCACGGTGTGCGTGCCGCAGACTTCCATAAGGTTGATGCTGCGGTTGCCGACAAGCTCATGAATGCGCCCGATGAGCTCGCGAGCCAGCTTAGGATCGCGGAATGCCGAGAAGTCGATACCGGAGCGCGCCGGCTGTCCGGCCGCCACTAGTAAGCCTCCGCCGGGTTGGTGGCGAGCTGGTCCTCTTCGGCCAGCTCGGCCATGGTATTGACGAGCTCGAGTGTCTCTTGGGCCTCCTGCTCGTCGACAATCTGAATGCCAAAGCCGGCGTGCACGAGAATATAGTCGCCTACCTGTGCCGTCGGCACGAGGCGCAGCGAAACGGGGCGCTCGATGCCCATCATGTCGACGGTCGCCTTAAGGTCGTCGTCGCGTTTGACCACTTTACCGGGAACGGCAAGGCACATAATGTTCCCCTTTTATACGTTTTGCGCTGGATAGGCGCCTAATTACCCATCAGTTGATGGTAGCGCTCGCGGGAGTCACGAGCAAACGCGTTACACCTGTGAGACGGCGGCGCGCAGACTGGCAAAACAGCCTATCGCGATGTTGTCTGCGCAAGACGAGCGCTTGCGACCGCCGCCTGGCCGTAGGCGATGCAGCCGTCATTGACGGGTGCGGTGTGGGGGACAAGGACAGTAAGGCCTGCGCTTTTGAGCTCGCGGGTGAGGAACTGAAGCAGGAGTCGGTTCATGAACACGCCGCCCGAGAGCACGACGGTGTCGATGCCTTCACGGACGCAGATCTCGCTTGCGATGCGGGCCGACGCGCGTGCGATGGTGACATGGAAGTCGAGCGCGAGCTTGCCGGCGGGCACGCCGGTCCTGATTCCCTCCAAAAGCGCCTCAAAAAGCGGTCTGGAGTTCAGAACATGGCAGTCGTCCGGACGGGATGATTCGGTTACGGAAAAGCTGGCCATATTGCCGGTGGGGCAGGCACTTTCACTGCTGAGCGCGCGCCAGGCGGCGGCTTCGAATTCTATGGCGGGTTCGCCCTCGTAGGTTGTCTTGTCGCAGATGCCCAGAATTGCTGCCGCGGCATCAAAGAGACGCCCCATGCTGCTGGTACGCGGGCTGTTGATGCCGCGCTCGATCATGGTGGCTGTCACGCTGCGCGTTTGCTCGTCGAGGCTGTCCAAAAGCCGAGCGGCGCCTGGGTGCTCGAGCAGGCCGAGCTCACTGAGCAGGGCAAAGGCGTTGCGGCGGGCGTCGCGCACGGAGGCCGCCCCGCCGGGGAGCGCCCAGGTGCGCAAATGCGCGGCGCGCTCAAAGCCGCCAAGGCTGGCAACAAGAAACTCGCCGCCCCAAATGGTCCCATCGGTACCGGCGCCGGTGCCGTCAAAGGCGATGCCAAGGACGCGCGCGTCGGTTGTAAGCTGGCCCGCGGCGATAGCCTCGGCCATTACGCTCGCGATATGCGCATGATGGTGCTGCACCTCGACGAGCGGCAGATTGCATTTTCGCGCCTGCTCGCGCGCCCACTGGCTCGATAGATAGCTGGGATGTACATCGCAGGCTAAGGCGGCGGGCGCCAAGTCAAAGAGATCTTCCAAGCGCGTGCGCGCGGCGTTCCAGGCATCGAAGGTCCCGCCGTTTTCAACATCGCCGATATGCTGCGACACAAAACAGGTTGCCTCGCCGTTTGTCCCTTCACGCGTGAGCGCAATCGTGGCCTTTTGTTGTGGCCCGCAGGCGAGCACGCAGGACGGAGCGCCGTCGAGCGCCGGCAGCGGCAGCGGCTGGGGTGCATATCCGCGAGCGCGGCGCACGGGCATAACGGCGCCGTCGACCACGCGCACTACAGAGTCGTCGTAGCGCGAGAGGATCGCGCGGTCGTTACCGAGCAACGCGTCGGCGATGCCGGCGGCAACGAGGTGTTCCCAGGCAAGATCGTCGTCGGTCTCGATGGGCTCTTCGCTCAGGTTTCCGCTGGTCATGACGAGCGCGTGCATACCGCGGGCTTCTGCCGCGGCAAGCAGCAGAAGCTGAAGCGGGGTGTAGGGGAGCATAACGCCGAGCTCGGGCAGGTCGCGCGCGACGGACGGTGCGAGCGCGAGGGCGTCGGGAGAATCACCGCTCTCGCAAACAGCACGTCGGCGCAGCAGCACAATGGGGCGAATGCTGCCGGCCAGCAAGCCGCGCTCAACGTCGCTGATATGGCACAGGCGTTCAGCGTCGGCAAGGCTGCGCACCATAACGGCAAGTGGCTTGTTGCTGCGGCGTTTACGGCGGCGAAGCTCGGCTACCGCCTGCTCGTTGGAGGCGTCACAGGATAGATGGAATCCGCCCAGGCCCTTGATGGCGACGATGCCACCAAGGGCCAGCAGCTCAACGCAGCGGTCGATA
Source organism: Collinsella sp. (assembly GCA_018378775.1). Taxonomy (GTDB): domain Bacteria; phylum Actinomycetota; class Coriobacteriia; order Coriobacteriales; family Coriobacteriaceae; genus Collinsella. The sequence goes on from JAGZWV010000062.1 coordinate 5,655, forward strand.
ATGGCGTCGCTGGTCTCGCGCGTGGTGCCGACGGCCAGCGGCGCGGCGGCTTCGCCCGGCTCATCGCCCACGCTCGCTTCGCGCCACATGATATGCGGCCCGCAATTAAAGCAGGCATCGGGCTGCGCGTGAAAGCGACGGTCGAGCGGATTGGCATACTCCGCGGCACACTCAGGGCACATGGGAAAACGGTCCATCGAGGTAGCCGTTCGGTCATAAGGCAGCGATCGGATGATGGTAAAGCGTGGGCCGCAGTTAGTGCAGTTGATAAAGGGGTAGTGATAGCGTCGGTCGGCGGGATCGAACAGCTCGCGCAGGCAATCGTCGCAGGTGGCGATATCGGGCGAGACGAGCGTCGTGTGCGCGGTCTGGTCCTGCGATGCTACGATGCGAAAACCCTCTTCATTGGCGGCATCCCAACCGTTGGCTGCCAGGTCCACAACCTCGACATGCTCTACGCGGGCTGCCGCAGGCGCATGCTCAGAAAGCGCGGCAACAAAAGCATCGAGCGCACCGGCCAGAGCATGCGCTTCGATATGCACGCCGTCGCCCGCGTTGAGCACCCATCCGCAAATGCCATGCGCCATGGCCTCGCGATACACAAACGGCCGCATGCCAACGCCCTGCACAATGCCCGTTACATGAATATGCACATGCCGCATGCGACACCCCTCATCAAAACCGACCAAATAGGGACAGGTGCGCTACAGCCCCAGGCTCTGCTTGGTGGCGGCGCACGTGAGCTCGCCGTGCTTAACGCCGCGCAGGCCCAGCAGACGGTCGGCTAGTTCGTAGACGCGCTCGCCGCGACCCTTGAGCGCCAGAATCTCCAAGCAGTTGTGGTGATCCAGATGCACGTGCATGGTCGATACGATCTCGTCGGTGTAGTCGTGCTGCACTTCGTCCAGACGGCGCGTCAGGTCGCCGGTATGGTGGTCGTAGATCATGGTGAGCGACCCGATAACATGCTCATCGGGCGTGCGCATCTGCTCCTTGGCGATCGAGGCGCGAATCAGGTCGCGCACGGCCTCGGAGCGGTTGGCCACGTCGCCGCGGCGCGCGATCTGTTCGTCAAAACGGCGCAGCAGGTCGTCCGGTGCGGTAACCGAAAAACGGACCAGCTCGGAGCCGGAACCACTACAGTGGCAGCCCGCGTCACCGTCCGCCCCGTGCGGATGCTCGTGCTCGTACCCGCAGCCGTGCTCGTGTTCGGCCACGTTACACCAGCTTCACGGAGCCGACGGAGTTGTGGTCGGCCTCGATGGCCTCTTCGTAGCCCTCGAGTGCGTCGTGGGCCTCGTGCAGCGCGGCCATGGCTGCCTCGAGCTTGGCGCCGATGCGCTCCATGTCAAAATTCTCGGTCGCATGCAGCAGCTGATGGCTCCACTCGTGAGCGAGCTCGATGGTGTCGTCGACCTGCTTGACGCTCATGGCAAGCTGGCTCATGTTCATTCCAACATCATGCATGGGAAATCTCCTTTTGTATGGGGCAGTTCAGTGGTTCAGATTTTACTACGCCCGCTCTGTGCGCAGCTGCATAAGAAAACGGGTGCGAGTCTGTGCGACTCGCACCCGTTCACTGGGGGCTGTTTGTAACTACCATACTATCCGTGGTCGCACGCGCCGCACCCGGCAGTCCGGCGAGCGGTGCAAAACCGCTCATAGACGGCGGGTAAGTAACAAGCGTATTACAGATGCTTCTCCAGCAGCGCCTGCAGCCTCGCCTTGGGCAGAGCGCCAACCGAGCGGTCAATCTCCTCGCCGTTCTTAAACACAATCAGCGTGGGGATGCTCATGACGCCATACTTCATGGCCAGGTCCTGGTTATCATCGACGTTGCATTTGGCAACGGCAAGCTTGCCCGCCAGCTCATCGGCAACCTCGTCAACGATGGGCGAGAGCGATCGGCAGGGCCCGCACCACGGTGCCCAAAAATCGACCAGCACGGGCAGGCTGCCGTTAACGATGGAATCGAAGTTCTCGGGGGTAATCTGCTTAATGTCAGCCATGGTGACCTCCATAATGTGACGCGGCTCAGCCGCGTAAAACTCAGTACGACCGTGCTTATACCCAGCGGCCCGCAAAGCAACCACTCGCGGGCGGCTCTTTTATATAATGGTGGGCACGCAAACGATTGGAGAGCGCATGTCCACGTCACAAAGCCAGAAAAAAGAAGCCATCGCCCAGGC
>JAGZWV010000216.1 GCA_018378775.1 Collinsella sp.
CCTGTGAGCGATTCACCGTTCACGGCACTGAAGCTGGAGAACGGCTGGGTGGAAACGCCCGGGCATTCCGTCAGCGACAGTGCGAAGGTTTTTGCCTCCGTCACACAGATGGCGATGGATAACGCGACCCTGAACGGTCTGGCCCGCAGCGGTCGTGATGTCCGGCTGTATTCCTCACTGGATGAAACCCGTACTGCGGAAAAACTTGCCCGCCATCCCTCCTTTACGGTGGTTTCTGAGCAGATAAAGGCGCGTGCCGGTGAGACATTGCTGGAAACCGCTATCAGTCTGCAGAAAGCCGGGCTTCACACGCCGGCACAGCAGGCCATTCATCTGGCCCTTCCTGTGCTGGAAAGTAAAAACCTGGCCTTCAGCATGGTGGACCTGCTGACAGAGGCGAAGTCGTTTGCTGCAGAAGGAACCGGTTTTACTGAACTGGGAGGGGAAATCAATGCGCAGATAAAACGCGGTGACTTACTGTATGTGGATGTGGCAAAAGGCTATGGCACAGGCCTGCTGGTTTCCCGTGCGTCGTATGAGGCAGAAAAAAGTATTCTTCGCCATATTCTCGAAGGTAAGGAGGCGGTCACGCCGCTGATGGAGAGAGTACCCGGCGAACTCATGGAGACGTTAACGTCGGGACAGCGTGCCGCCACCCGTATGATACTGGAAACGTCCGACCGTTTCACGGTGGTACAGGGTTATGCCGGTGTGGGTAAGACCACACAGTTCCGGGCGGTGATGTCAGCCGTGAACATGCTGCCGGCGAGTGAGCGTCCCCGAGTTGTGGGGCTGGGGCCCACGCACCGTGCGGTCGGTGAGATGCGCAGCGCCGGCGTGGATGCACAGACGCTGGCGTCCTTTCTGCATGACACGCAGCTGCAGCAGCGCAGCGGAGAAACGCCGGATTTCAGCAACACGCTGTTCCTGCTCGATGAGAGCTCAATGGTGGGCAATACCGACATGGCACGGGCATACGCCCTGATTGCGGCCGGTGGTGGTCGTGCCGTGGCCAGCGGTGACACGGACCAGCTGCAGGCCATCGCGCC
>JAGZWV010000217.1 GCA_018378775.1 Collinsella sp.
TAGAGCGCCGGCCTGTCACGTCGGAGGTCGCGGGTTCGAGCCCCGTACTTCCCGCCAACGCAATTAAAGCCACGTCTTCGGACGTGGCTTTTTGCGTTTGATGCACTTTGTTTCGATAGAACGATCGCCCTGGTGCATCTTCGCCCAGAACCCCCGCGCCTTCGGGAACGCAAGTAAAATCTAATGAGTATATCTGTCTGAACAACAGCTTTGTTGCGCAACACCTGTTCTACGAGACAGGGGGCTAGGTTATACTAAATTGAACTGTGCGCCGCATCTGATGCATTTCGCTCCAAGCGCGGCACTCAGTGGATATCCGATTTACCATTTGGATGTCCTGGCGGTCATTTAGCGTCTCGACACAAGCTCGGCCCCGGAGCTCGTTCGAGCTGTTCGTATTCCTTGAAAGGGGAAAAATGGACATATCGAGGAAGACTGATTACGCCCTTCGTATGCTGGCGATGCTTGCTGAGGATCCGGAGTGTTTGCTTTCTGTTCGCACCGCTGCCGAAGAGGTCAATGTTCCGTATTCGTTTGCCCGCTCGATTCAGCACGGTTTGGTCCAGGCCGGTATTGTGGAGAGCCTGCGTGGCGTCCACGGTGGCATGCGTCTCAAGGTCAGTCCGGACGACGTCACTATCCGCCAGGTCGTCGAGGCCGTTCAGGGTCCTATGGTTATGAACGATTGCACCGCGCCCGATGGTGACTGTGCGCGCATGGGCGCGTGCTGCTATCATCCCCTGTGGGCCGGAGCTCAGGCGTTGATGCGCGACTGCCTCGATTCCGTTTCGCTCGGCGACATCGTCGCTCACCGCCAGTTCCCGGCCGTCGATCCCAAGTTCGCCGACCGCGAAGCGTTTCCCGAGTACGCCACCTGCGCGTGCGCTTACCGGGAGGAATAGCGCCGCATAAGGAGCATAGCCATGATTCAGGACCCCTTTCGTTCGATGATTCGTTCGGAAGGGGTCCTGCGTTATCGCGACCTTCCGTGGCGCCGCACACGCGATCCGTACATCATTTGGCTTTCTGAGGTCATGCTGCAGCAAAC
>JAGZWV010000218.1 GCA_018378775.1 Collinsella sp.
GAGCGAGCCCATGCGCGAGCACACCACGTTTAAGATCGGCGGCCCGGCCGACGTCTTTGTCACGCCCGATACCGAGCAGGGCCTCGTCGCCACGCTCGACACCTGTTATCGCTGCGACCTGCCGCTCACCATCGTGGGCAACGGCTCCGACCTGCTCGTCGGCGACAAGGGCATCCGTGGCGTCGTCGTGGCGCTGGGCGAAGGCCTCTCCAACATTACGGTCGACGGTACGCACGTCACGGCGGCGGCCGGCGCCTTGCTTTCCGATGTCGCCGCTGCGGCAGCCGAGGCCGGTCTCACCGGCATGGAGCCCATCTCGGGCATCCCCGGATCGGTCGGCGGCGCCTGCTACATGAACGCCGGAGCTTACGGCGCCTGCATGGCCGATGTGCTGGAGTCCGTGCGCGTCTACAAACCTGCTCGCCAGCTCGACGACGGCACCCGTGGCAGCGGCAACATCATCGAGTTCGATGTCGATGAGCTCAACCTGGGCTATCGCAAGAGCCGCATCGCCGACGACGGCTTTATCGTGCTTTCAGCCACTTTCAATCTCGCCCCGGGCAACGCCGCGATGATCAAGGCCGACATGGACGACTACCGTCAGCGTCGCGAGGACAAGCAACCGCTCGACATGCCGAGTGCCGGCTCCACCTTCAAGCGCCCCGAGGGTTACTTTGCCGGCAAGCTCATCATGGATGCCGGCCTGCGAGGACACGCCGTTGGCGGCGCGCAGGTAAGCGAAAAGCACTGCGGCTTTATCGTCAACGCCGACCACGCCACCGCCGCCGACGTCGACGAACTCATCCGCGACATCCAAGCCAAAGTCAAAGAGCAGTTCGACGTAGACCTAGAACCCGAAGTCCACCGAGTAGGCGAATTTTTATAAAAAGAAGGCCCCGAAAGGGGCCTTCACTTTCTTTAATTCAGACAACCAGTCCGGTGTGCCGCGCCCCGAACCCAAGAGGGCCGCGTGCCCGCCCGCAATATATTTGATTGATCGCGAGTTCCGCACGCAAAGAAGGCCACTTAATGTGGCCTTCGTCTTG
>JAGZWV010000063.1 GCA_018378775.1 Collinsella sp.
CTCATCAGATCACTCATAAGGACCTCAGAACGCATCGCCTCACCCAAAAACTGTGCCGCAAAGCACATCGAGTCGGAGGTTTTAGCGAATGCACACTCTGTTTTTAGCCTTCGCTGACCCCTGTGGTCAAAAAACGTCAAATATGAGTACTGCTAGCGAAATGGATACATTACTTTGAGCTTTACGACCACCAGAATAATCTACGATTGTCCATTAACTAACACTTTTACAGTCATTCCTCCTGCATTTTCGCAAGTTTAAACCCCTCCAAACGCTTAAATCACGTCTGAAGGGGTCAATTATGCTGCGACTAAATTAGTCACAGTACTCATATTTGGCATTTTTTGACCACCGAGTCACAGGGAGGCGCTAATGCAGCTCCCTGAGCCCGCTCGGCTATTCGCAAATCGGCGCTCCATGGCCCCAAGAGCCTTCCATGCCGCATACGGTCGAGGCAAACCCCGCCGCAAAGTCGAGTGCGCGCTCGATGGCCTCGGCGCCATCCTCGCCACGCTTGACAGAATCGAGATAGCACATCAGGAACGAGGTAAGGAACGAGTCACCCGCCCCCATGGTGTCCTTCATGTCTGCCACGGGTTTGGCATGCTGCCGATAGTAACGCTCGCCGTCATAGGCAATACAGCCCTCAGCGCCAGCCGTGGCCGATACAAAACGCGGACCCAGGCTCTTCACCCATGCCAGGCGCTCGCGAATCTCATCCTCGCTCGCGGCGTCTGCCGCGCTAAAGAATGCGAAGTCAACGTAGGGAGCAATCTGCTCGTAGTACTCGTCGGTCGAATCGTCCGAGAAGTCAAACGAAACGGTAATACCCGCTGCCTTCAGCTTAGGCAGCTCGCGCTCGGTAAAGCAGTAGTTACCCGAATGGACCACATCAAACTGTTTCATATACGCCAAATCAAAACGATCGAGCACATAGCGCGCATCACCACGGATGCCACCCTCATTGGAGCCAAGGAAAACACGGTCGCCGTTAACGACGGTCACGCGCGCAGCACCATTCTCACCGATGAGCTGCTTGCACTTGGCAAGTTCAACGTCCTCATCCTCAAGACTCGCAATCACATGCTCGGCAGCAGCGTCATTACCAAAGATGCCCATATACGCGGAGCGCGCGGCTCCGCATTTCTTGGCATACACGGCAAAGTTCACCGCATTGCCACCCGGATACATCGTGTGAATATGCTCGTAGCGGTCGACGACGTTGTCGCCAAACCCAAGAGCATTAACGTTGAATGTCATAGCGTCGTCCCTCTCTTATGCCAACGGAACCAGTGTTGTGGTAGCAGTACTGCCCAGAACCTACGCGAGTTCCAGCAGGTCCGGCAGCTGGTCGATAATCTTATCCGCGGCATCCTGGCTAAAGCCAAAGCGCTCCTCGCGCTTGGCGATTACCGTCAGACCGGCGCGCTTACCTGCGGTAATGCCATACAGAGAGTCCTCCACACAGCAACAGCGGTCCGCAGGCAATCCCAAACGATCTATAGCATGCAGATAGATATCAGGATCGGGCTTGCTGCGCTTGAACTGCTCGCCCGAGACCAAAAACTCAAAGTATTCGCGAATGCCGCAGGTACCCAGCACCTCTTCGATATTGTTGAGAGGAGACGACGATGCCAGCGCAACGCGAACCCCACGTTCTTTCAGCCCCGCCAGCGTCTCGGCAACGCCGGGGTTGAGCAGTTTTCTATAGTCGCAGGAATACGCGCTCGCCCACACCTCATAGCGTGCCTCGGCAGCCTCGACGCTGAGCTTGCCCAAACCCGCACGCTCATGCCAATCGACGAGCACCTGCTGAAAATCACGGTGCGATGAACCAACAATCGCATTAAGCTCGTCGCGCGTCACAGAAATCTGCAGGTAATCGATAAACTTCTCGAGTTCCTTTTGATAGTAAAACTCGGTGTCGACCAAAACGCCGTCCATGTCAAAGATAACGGCGTCAAACGGAAATGCGGACACGGCACCCTCCCTAACAAAAGGACGCCCGCGAGCAGGCGCCCGAACCATGCATTAATCGGCGATTCTAACCCAGCAGCTTATCCAGCGCCACCGCAATGCCGTCTTCGTTGTTATTGGCGGTCACCATCTGGGCCACGGCCTTAACCTCGTCAACCGCGTTGCCCATGGCAACACCAGTGCCGGCCCACTCAATCATGGACTTGTCGTTCTGGCCGTCGCCAAACGATACGACCTCGCTGGCATCGATACCCAACTTGGACAGGGAGCCCTCGAGCGCGCGAGCCTTATCGATGCCGGGCGCCGTAAACTCAAAGTACCAGTCGGCCGTAAACATACCCGACAGCGTCTGGGTAAAAGGCGCGTACATCTCCTCGTAATGTGCCTGCAGATAGGCAGGGTCGCCCGCGGTGAGCAATTTGTCCACCGGATAGGCATCTACAACCTCATGGAGGCTCTCGACCTCACGGATCTTAAGGTCGCACGCATCGCGCTCATACTTGACAATATTCTTCTGCGAACCGTCCGGCAGTGTGATCATGCAGCGATACGAGTCCACGACGTGCAGGTCCCGACCGAGCGAGATCATGGGAATCACGTCAAAGTTGCGCAGGTGATCGAGCAGACGATGCAATTCGTCGACCGGCATGGCCTGGTCAAACAATACCTCGTCGGTCTGGGCATCGACTACGTGCGCACCGTTAAAGGCCACGAGCAGGCCATCATGATTGTGTAGGTCGAGCTCCTGACCAAGGGCGCGAAGGCCCCATGCAGGACGGCCCGAAGCCAGAATGAGCTTGATGCCCGATTCCTGTGCCGCGAGCAGCTTCTCGCGCGTACGCGAGCTGATGACCTTTTGGTCGTTGGTAAGCGTACCGTCGATATCCATTGCGATGGCTTTGATTGCCATATATGCCTCCCTGTCATTGAACAGCCTTGTCTGAGCCATCATACAGAACACCCGCGGCGGCGCTGTTTGCAACGGGAAAAATGTCATATTGTCCCGAACATGAACGGCGCGTGGTCGTGAAGCTTTATCGCTCAGGTCAAATACGTCTGCTAGCGACGCTCATCCGTCGGTGCGCCCTCGACGATCGAGATGCCCGCCGATGCACCCAACGCGCTGGCGCCGGCCTCGATGAATGCGCAAGCCTCTTCATAATCATGGATACCGCCCGCAGCCTTGATTGCCACGGCATCGCCGAGCACCTCGTGCATCAGCCGCACGTCCTCGAGCTTAGCACCGCCATAGCTTCTGCCGGTCGATGTCTTAAGGAATCCCGGCTTAGCCTCCAGCGCAATCTCACAGACGCGACGCTTGGCGACATCGTCGCCGTCCAGCTTGCACATCTCGACGATCACCTTGTCAGTGATGCCATGCGCGCGACAAAAATCAGCGACGGCAGTCATCTCGCGCTCGATGGCAACAGAATCGCGGTTCTCGACCGACTCCTGATTCAAAACGTAGTCAATCTCGGTAAAGCCGCGCGCAGCGTATTCCTCAAACCTCGCAAGCTTCTCCTCAAGCGTCATAGTGCCCTGGGGAAAGTCGATAGCGCCGGCAAGGATGATGTCAGAGTCCTCGAGCATGGCGCGACCCGTCTCGTACTCCTGCAGGTTCGCAAATACGCAGCGGAAGTTGTACCTTAACGCCTTCTCGACATACTGCTCAAACGTGTCCTCGGGGGCATCGATATAGTCGATGTATTTATTGATGGGTTTGGCAAACGTCATGCTGGGCCTCCTTGTTCAGGACCGACAACCAATCCGTGGGTTCACGCGAAAAACCACGTTCAATGTACGCCCGATACGCAAGGGCAGCGTCCTCATTCCGACAAGCGGTATGAAATTAGCCTTAAAAGTATATTCATGGACAGCGAATGGCGCCGCACGCGGATGCCGACAGCAAGACATCTCCCCCTCTCAATACACCCTCATGCCCATTCAGAATAGCAAGGGGCCCGTATCCCAACGGATACGGGCCCCTTTCGGCCATGACCTATCTCAGCAACAAAGACTACTTGCGGTGAGCGCGGTAGAACTCGATCGCACCATCTTATCCGCGCCGGGGCACGTTCGCATAGCGTGGCGCGTGACGGTTGCAAAACCACCCCATTTGAAACAAACGCAAAAAAGTACTTGCAAAGACACGTTCCGACATATAAGTTGATAAAAGACCGCCGTTGCGGTTTTAAGTAGATCGAGCATATGAAGTTTCAGTTTTTAGCGTGTAAGAGAAAGAAGATCGGCAAAGTACAACCCCAAACGCAATGACAACTTAATGAGGTAACTGCCACATGTGAGGCACCCAGGGCATTGCTGTCTCGATTTTGAGCACGATGCCTTCCGCCTTGCATGGGCCGTTCTATCCCGCCCCTGCAGCAACTGCCTCACGGGCTCATTGAAAACCGCATAGCACCCCAACGTCAGCACATCACCCACGGCAAGCACATCACTCACGACAACCAACACATCAACAAACAGCACGAACATCAACCGATTGGAGAAGCTATGACAAACCACCACGCTGAAGACGGCGATAAGAAAAGCATTCTGGATGCCCGCATTGAGCGAGCATATGCAAACGAATATGACGCCGCCTTTGCCGCCGCGACCATAAAGAACTACGCGTCGCTACCGCTCGCGACGATCTTGGCCGACCACCCTCAACTGCTGAAGCGCTGCACAAAGATCATGGGCGACCCCGACATTCGCAAGCTGACAGACCCCTATGCCCCAAAACGCGACAACGATTCGTACGTTCTTACCGTAGGCTGCCTAGCCCATATGCTTACGGCGCTCGACACGAAACTCAAGCTCGAATGGGAACCCGACGAGCGTCATGAACTCGAAAGCAAGCGGAACACCCTGCGCACCGCACTGTTCCTTCCGTTGGACGGCCTCAAGCGCTGCAACGTCGAGCTCAATACACAGGCGCGGCAAAAGCCCGGGACCACGGGGCAGAAAACTCCAAGACCCCATGCGGCCATCGTCGACCGCAACCGATATAACCGCATGACCGCGCACTTTTCTGCCGAGGGAGCAGCCATAAGGACGCTGATCGACCTGCTGTGCCTCCTGAGCATCAACGAGCTATTTGAGGGCTATCTCGCCCTTGTTCCCGCGACGGCACCCAAGTCGGTAGCAAAGATCATCGAGACCTGCAGACGCCAGTTTGAGCGCCATCGCAATGGCAGCGAGATGAACGCCAGCATCGCGCAGTACTACGCGGCCCATTACAAAAAAGACGGATGTGCCCCTGTCGAGCATCAGCTGCGGCTCGCCTATACCACGCCCGTCGCAACGCTCCATCGCTTTGGAGCCCTTGGCGCTTGCGAGCCGCACGAACAGGCAGCCTGCCCCACAACCGAGCTCGATCTCAGGCTCGGACGAACCCTGTAGCCCGCCAGCCCCTCCGCGGGCAACAATCCTATTCCACAACACAACCAACAGAAAGGAGTCCCCATGGACACCAATCATTCCCCCATCATCAGCCCCCTCACCATGCGTGAATCCGCCCGAGGTATCACGCTCACCAGCATTTACGATGAGATGCTCGCCCGTCGCGAGCTCTCCGTCATGGGAAACATCGAAACCCCGATGGCCCACGACCTATGCCAGCAGATCCGCCTGCTCGATGCCACCGACCCCAGCCGCCCCATCACCATATTTGTCGCCAGCGCCGGCGGAAGCGTGCGATCGGGTCTTGCGATCTATGACGCCATGCGCCTCGCATCGTGCCCTATCCGCACCGTCTGCCTGGAATTCGCCGCGTCCATGGGCGCCGTGATCTTTATGGGCGGCGACGATCGCCGTATGGCGCCCCATGCAGAGCTCATGATTCACGACCCGCTGATCCCCCAGGGGGCAGGCGGCTCGGCACTTGCGCTGCAGGAAACCAGCCGGCGTCTCATGCAGACCCGCAAGACCCTCACGCAAATCCTCTCGGACCGCAGCGGCCTCACGCCCAAGCGCATCCAGTCCCTCACTGCAAAAGACACCTACCTTTCGGCCGAGCGCGCCGTCGAGCTCGGCTTTGCCCACGAAATCCTCTCGACCACCAAGGAGGTCGCCCATGTCTAACCTCGCCAGCCGCCTCGCCGCATCTGAGTCCGCATCGTCCACCATCCTCGCCAAGGATCAAACGCTTTCCTGCGACACCCGCCAAACGGGACTCAACAACAACGCACTTGTGATCGGCCCCTCGGGAGCCGGCAAGACCCGAAACGTCCTCAAGCCCAACCTGCTGCAAATGAACGCAAGCTACATCGTGCTCGACACCAAAGGCACGCTCTGTCGCGAAGTGGGACCCGTGCTGGCAGTCCACGGTTACCGCGTGCAATGTCTCAACTTCGCCGACCTCAACACCGTCCCGGCCCTTGCGCCCGGCATCGAGCGCTGCGGCTACAACCCCCTGAGGCACATTCGCCGCAAGGCGGACGGCAGGCCCAACCAGCAGGACATTCTCTCAGTGGCAAAGGCCATCTGCCCCATCGAGGACAACAACCAGCCTTTTTGGGATCATGCGGCGGCAAACCTGCTGTCGTGTCTTATCGCCTACGTCACCGAACAGCTACCCGCCGACGAGCAGACGATCAGCTCGGTCATCAAGCTGATCGAGCACCTGCAGGACGGTGCCACGGGTCGATTGTTTGACGACCTGATCACGACCGACCCCCAAAGCTATGCCCTCTCGCTATGGCGGCGCTACGCCATTACGCAAAATGCCGAGCGCATGCACGCGAGCATCGTCGGCATCCTTGCCGAAAAGGTCATGTGTCTGGGATTCGACGGTGCGGCACAGCTCTATCGTGAGTGCCATCAGGTGGACTTCGCTTCCATGGGACACACCCCCTGCGCCCTGTTTGTAACCGTGAGCGATATCGACCGCAATCTCGATCCGCTGACCGGCCTCTTTATTACGCAGGCGTTTATGGGCCTCATTCGCGAGGCCGATAGGCAGCCCGACGGCAGCCTGCCCGTGCCCGTGCGCTTTATGCTCGATGACTTCGCAAATCTGCAGATCCCCCAGATCGACAACGTGCTCTCGATTATCCGAAGCCGCAACATCTGGGCAACGCTGCTGCTGCAGTCGACCAACCAGCTCGATGCGCTCTATGGCGAGGCACGCGCACGCTCCATCATGGGCAACTGCGACACGCATCTGGTGCTGGCGTTCCAGGATCCCGAGAGTGCCCGGGTGTTTTCCGACCGCGCCGACGCGCTGCCCAGCACGCTCATGGCGACGCCGATCGATCGCTCGTGGCTCTTTGTACGCGGTCGCACTCCCGAACAGGTCGAGCGCTTTAGGCTCGAAGACCATCCGCTCTACGGGGAGCTGCCCGAGGCGCAGCGAGGCCATGCGGAGGCCGAGATCTAGGCGCAGGGTTCTCGCAGCGCGCGGCGTCCCGGCGATGTTCCACAAAGGCCGTGCGCCCCGGGGCCACGGCAAAGCAAAGGGGCCCGCATCCGATGGGATACGGGCCCCTGGCTATAAGGCGCGATGCGTTAACAGCAGCGACTACTTGCGATGCGCGCGGTAGAACTCGATAAGCGCCTGGGTCGAAGCGTCCTGCTCGGCCTTGGCGGCGTCATCGTGGAAGGCAGGGGTGATCTGCTTGGCAAGCTGCTTGCCCAGCTCGACGCCCCACTGGTCGTAGGAGTCGATGCCCCAGACCGTGCCCTCGACAAACGTGATGTGCTCGTACAGGGCGATGAGCTCGCCGAGTGCGAAC
>JAGZWV010000064.1 GCA_018378775.1 Collinsella sp.
GCTGTCCGAGTTCCTCGATACCTCGGATGAGTGGATTTTTACCCGCACGGGGATCAAGAGCCGCCACGTCTGCACCACCGAGTCACTTGACGACCTTGCCGTAGCGGCGAGCGAGCGAGCACTCCAGGTGTCCGGAATCGACGCGAGCCAGCTGGATCTGATCGTCTGCTCGACGACGACGGGTGACCACCTTGTTCCCGCCGAGGCGTGTGCCGTTGCTGAGCGACTAGGCGCGACGTGCCCTGCCTTCGATGTTTCGGCGGCCTGCGCCGGCTTCGTATTTGCGCTCGATGTCGCCGAGGGCTATATCGCCCGCGGCCGTGCCGAGCGCGTACTTGTCGTTGCTGCCGAGCAGATGACGCGCGCGCTCGACTGGACCGACCGTACCACCTGCGTGCTCTTTGGCGATGGGGCAGGAGCCGCAGTGATTGGGACTGGGGGAGACAGCCCCCTTGCCGTTGAGCTTTCGACGGCGCCCGACGTCGAGACGTTGCGCGTTCCCGGTCTGGTCGGCACCTCGCCGTTTAAGGCTTCCGCAGATAGCGCGAGCGTGCTGTCCATGAATGGCCGCCGCGTGTTCAAGTTCGGCGTCAACGCCATCTGCGACACGGTCCATAAGCTTGCGAGCGATGCAGGCATTTCGGTCGAAGACATCGATCATTTTGTATTCCATCAGGCTAACGAGCGAATCCTGAGTCAGGCGGTCAAGCGCCTCGGCGTGCCAGACGAGCGCGTGGTTCGAACACTGCGCGAGACCGGCAACATTTCGAGCGCCTGCATTCCCCTTGCGCTTGACCGGCTGGCACGCACCGACGCACTGAATGCGGACGACACCATCGCCCTCGTTGGATTTGGCGCTGGCCTGGATATAGGTGGCTATCTGCTTCGTTGGAAGTAGTCGCACATAGGAAATAAAAACGCCCCTGGGGCACAAACAAAGGAGAACTACCATGGCAGATCAGAAGACCTTCGAGCGCGTTTGCGACGTTATCCGTGAGACCGCCGGCCTTGACGACGTCGAGATGAAGCCCGAGTCCACGCTCGAGGAGATTGGTCTCGACAGTCTGGGCACCGTCGAGATCCTCGTCGCCGTCGAGGACGAGTTTGGCATCCAACTCGATACCGAGGAGAACCCCAAGACGGTCGGCGAGTTCGCCGATACGGTCGAGGCGGCATTGGAGAAGTAGAGATGCTCAAGACTCCTCTCTGCGATCTGCTCGGCATCGAAAAGCCCGTGTTCCAGGGCGGTATGGCCTGGATTGCCGACGCCTCGTTGGCGTCCGCAGTGTCCGAGGCGGGCGGCTTGGGGATTATCGCGGCCATGAACGCCGACGCCAACTGGCTTCGCGACCAGATTCATAAGCTGCGCGCCAGGACGGATAAGCCCTTTGGCGTCAACGTCATGCTCATGAGCCCGTTTGCCGACGAGGTCGCGCAGGTCGTGATTGACGAGCGAGTGCCGGTCGTCGTGACGGGCGCCGGCAATCCTGCCAAGTACATGAAGGCGTGGAACGAGGCGGGCATCAAGGTCATCCCGGTCGTTGCCTCGGTGGCGCTGGCGCGCCTCGTGGCACGTCGTGGAGCCACGGCGGTTGTTGCCGAGGGTACCGAATCGGGCGGCCATATTGGCGAGACCTCGACGATGGCACTGGTGCCGCAGGTCGTCGATGCGGTCGACATTCCCGTCGTGGCCGCCGGCGGTATTGCCGACGGACGCGGCGTGGCGGCCGCCTTTATGCTGGGCGCCGAAGGCGTGCAAATGGGTACACGCTTTCTGGTCGCAGACGAGTGCACCGTCTCGGAGCAGTACAAGGAGATGGTCCTGAAGGCCAACGACACTTCGACGCGTGCGACCGGTCGCTCGACGGGACATCCGGTGCGCGCCCTCAAGAGCCCCTTCACCAACGCCTATGCCAAGAGCGAGGGTTCCGGTGCGAGTGCCGAGGAGCTCGGTGCTATGGGAACCGGTGCGCTGCGTAAGGCCGCCAAGGACGGCAACTACGAAGAGGGTTCGTTTTTGTGTGGACAGATTGCCGGCATGGTAAACGAGCGCCAGAGCGCACGTGAAATCGTCGACGACCTGGTCGATGGTGCCGAGCGCGTCCTGAAGGGTGCGTCCGCATGGGTAGCGTAGCGTTTCTGTTTGCCGGTCAGGGCGCCCAGCACCCCGCGATGGGCGTCGACCTGATCGAGGCATCGCCGGCGGCCGCCGAAGTGTTTGCCATTGCCGACGAGGTGCGCCCGGGGACCAGTGAGCAGTGCCGGAGCGCCTCCAAGGAGGAGCTCTCGCAGACCGAGAACACGCAGCCGTGCGTGTTCGTTCACGACCTGGCAGCGGCTGCCGCCCTGCGCGAGCGCGGCGTAGTACCTGCCGCCTGTGCGGGATTCTCGCTGGGCGAGGTCGCCGCGCTCACCTTTGCGGGGGCATTCGATACGCGAGCGGGTTTTGAGCTCGTGTGTGAGCGCGCGGCATTGATGGCCACGGCGGCCGAGCGTCACCCCGGCGGCATGCGCGCCGTCATCAAACTTGATGCTGCGCAAGTCGAGAACCTGGCTGCGCAGGCCGGCGAGGACTGCTGGCCGGTCAACTACAACAGTCCGCAGCAGACGGTTGTTGCCGGAGCGCCCGAGGCGCTGCAGGAGCTCGACGTCCTAGTAAAAGAGGCTGGCGGCCGCGCCATGAAGGTCGCGGTGTCGGGTGCATTTCATAGCCCCTATATGGCAGAGGCGACTGAGGGGTTGGCGACGTATATCCAAGCCGGCCACGAGCCGTCTCCGCTGCTGATTCCGGTCATGGCAAACATGACGGCGGCGCCCTATCCGGCGGACCCGCGAGCGGCATCGGATGTCTTGGCCAACCAGGTGAGCCATGCCGTGCACTGGGTCGACACGCTGCATACTCTGCAAGATCAGGGCATCGATACGTTTATTGAGGTCGGACCTGGCAAAACGCTGTCGGGCCTGGTCAAGCGTACGCTGAGCGACGTTCGCGTGTATTCGTGCGAAACGGCCGAGCAGGTCGCAGCTATTGCCGACGAGCTCGCATAGTCCACAGGGCTGTAACCCGAAAGGAATGACATGGGCAACTTGAACAACGGCGCGCTCGAGCGCAACGACTTACGTCGCGTGGCGCTGGTCACGGGCGGCTCGCGCGGTATCGGCCGCGCCTGCGCTGTCGGTCTGGCGGAGGACGGCTTTGATATCGCCGTCGTCTATGCCGGCAGCGTCGATGCGGCGCGCGAGACGTGCGAAGCCTGCGAGGCCGCTGGTGCCACAGCTCGCGCATATCAATGCGACGTGGCCGATCCCGCTGCCGTCAACGCGTGCGTGGAAGCGGTCCTCAACGACTTTGGCTCCATTTGGGCGCTCGTCAACAACGCTGGCATCACCCGCGATGGCCTACTCATGCGCATGGGCGATGATGCCTTCGACCGCGTGCTCGATGTCAATCTTAAAGGAACGTTCAATACGATGCGCGCGCTCACCAAGACCTTTATGCGCCAGCGCGGCGGTTGCGTCGTCAACATGAGCTCGGTCGTGGGCCTGATGGGCAATGCAGGGCAAGCCAACTACGCTGCCTCCAAGGCGGGCGTGATCGGTCTGACCAAGGCAGTTGCGCGCGAGCTTGCGTCCCGCGGCGTACGAGTGAACGCGGTCGCCCCCGGGTTTGTCGAGACGGATATGACGGCAAAGCTCTCGGAGAAGGTGCGTGCGGCAACCGAGGAGCAGATTCCCCTAAAGCGCATGGCGCGCCCCGAGGAAGTGGCCGGCGTGGTGCGCTTTTTGGCGAGCGATGCGGCCGCTTGCATTACGGGCGAGGTCGTGCGCGTCGACGGCGGAATGGCGATGTAGAAACCAGGGCCGAACAACGGCTTGGATGAGGAGACCATGATGGAACAGAGAGTTGCAATCACCGGCATCGGTGCCGTATCGCCGCTCGGCAATACCGCGCTTGCCACCTGGGCGGCCATGTGCGCCGGCACGTGCGGTATCGGCCCGATCACGCACTTCGATACCGATGCGTTCGCCGTTAAAGTGGCGGCCGAGGTCAAGGGCTTTGACGGCAACGAGTACTTTGGCAAGCACGACGCCAAGCATCTCGACCCCTGTGTACAGTTTGCGATGGCGGCGTCGGATGAGGCCATGCACGATGCGGGCCTCGATGTTGAGGGCGCGGTCGATCGCGATCGCCTGGGTGTCTATGTGGGCTCGGGCGTGGGCGGCATGCAGACGCTTGTCGACAACGTCCACACGATTGCCGATCGCGGGCCTCGTCGCGCATCGCCCTACATGATTGCGATGATGATTCCCAACATGGCTTCGGGCAACATTGCGATTCGCCATAAGGCAAAGGGCCCGACCCTGCCCGTGGTGACCGCTTGCGCGACTTCTGCCCATGCGGTGGGCGAGGCGTTCCGCGCCATCAAGCACGGCTATGCCGACGCGATCCTCGCGGGCGGCGCCGAGGCCGCCATTATCCCCGATGCCGTTGCGGGCTTTACGTCCTGCCGTGCATTGACCACCAACCCCGATCCCGCGACGGCCTGCCGCCCGTTCGATGCAGACCGCGACGGCTTTGTGATGGGCGAGGGCGCCTGCGTGCTGGTACTCGAGAGCATGGAACATGCACGGGCCCGCGGTGCGCACATTTACGCCGAGGTCGTGGGCTACGGCAACACCGATGACGCCTACCACATCACGAGTCCCGACCCGGATGCGGCAGGTATCGCCCGTGCGATATCGCTGGCAGTGGCCGAGGGCGACGTTAAGCCTTCCGAGGGCCTCTACATCAACGCCCACGGCACCTCGACCAAGCTCAACGATTCGTCCGAGACGGCGGGCATCAAGCGAGCGCTCGGCGAGGATGCAGCGCGCGCCGCGCACGTCTCGTCGACCAAGTCGATGACCGGCCATATGATCGGCGCCACGGGTGCCATCGAGGTCATGGCCTGTGCCATGGCGCTCGAGCAGGGCGTGGTGCCCCCGACCATTAACTACCACACGCCCGATCCCGCCTGCGATCTTGACTACACGCCCAATCGCGCGGTTCGCGCCGACCTTACCTGGGCGCTTTCGACCAACCTGGGCTTTGGCGGGCACAACGCCGCCATCGCGCTGCGTAGATATACGAGGAGCTAGAGCATGGATTCCAAAAGACTTGCCGAGATAGCCGATGTGATGGAGGACCGCGGCCTCACGCGCGTACGCGTTGAGGAGCCCGATGGCACCGCGGTCGAACTCGAGCGCGCGAGCGCCGCGCAGCCGGTTGCCGTGCCCATGCCTATGCCGGGTGCCGTGACTGCTCCGGCGGTGGCTCCTGTCGCCATGCCTGCCGCCGCACCGGAGCCCGCCGCGCAGGCGCCTGCCGCCGCACCGGAGCCCAAGGGCACCGAGGTGACCGCTCCCATGGTCGGCGTTTTCTATGCTGCCCCGGCGCCGGGCGACGAGCCGTTTGTGCACGTGGGCTCCAAGGTCAAGGCCGGGGAGACGCTCTGCATCATCGAGGCCATGAAGGTTCTCAACGAGGTGACGGCAGAGGCGGATGGCGAGGTGCTCGAGATCTGCGTGGCCGACGGCGACCTCGTAGAGTTTGGCAGCTGCCTCATGAGGATCGGATAGGTGATATCCATGAACAAAGAAGAGCTCAAGAAGCTGTTGCCGCATCGCGAGCCGATGCTTTTGCTCGACAAAGCCGAGCTGGTGGGCGACGAGGCCCACGGCAAGATCACGATTACGGGCGACGAGTACTTTTTGCAGGGGCATTTTCCGGGAAACCCGGTGGTCCCCGGCGTGATCCAATGCGAGATGCTCGCCCAGAACTGCTGCGTGCTGCTGATGGGCGATGAGGAGGCGCGCGGCGCGACGCCGTTCTACACGAGTCTGGACAAGGTGCGCTTTAAGCGTCCGGTGCGCCCGGGAGACACGGTGGATCTGGTGTGCTCCATCACGCGTGCGCGCGGGCCGTTCCGCTTTGCGACGGGTACTGCGAGCGTCAACGGTGAGGTTTGCTGCCGCGCCGATATGTCTTTTGCACTCATGCACGAAAGTTAAGGAAGGCTTCATGTTCGACAAAGTGCTCATCGCCAACCGCGGCGAAGTCGCGGTCCGTGTTATCCGCGCGTGCCGCGATATGGGCATCAAGACCGTCGCCGTTTATTCCACGGCCGATGCGGACGCACTGCACGTGCAGCTTGCCGACGAGGCGTATTGCATCGGCGGCCCGCGTCTTGCCGAGAGCTACCTCAACGACGATGCCGTGCTCACCTGTGCCGTAAAGTCGGGAGCTAAGGCAATTCATCCCGGCTATGGCTTTTTCTCCGAGAAGGCGAGCTTTGTGCGCGACTGCGACAAGTATGGCCTGGCGTTTGTCGGTCCTTCGGCCGAGGTGATCGACAACATGGGCGACAAGGACGCCGCACGTCGAACGGCTGCCGCGGCGGGCGTGCCCATCGTACCGGGCTGCGATTTGCTCAAAAGCCCCGAGGAGGCAACGACCGAGGCCGAGCGCATCGGCTGCCCCGTGCTTATTAAGGCGCGTGCAGGCGGTGGCGGTCGCGGCATTCGTAAGGTCGAGCGCGTGGAAGATGCGGCAAAGGCGTTCATCGAGGCGCGTGCCGAGGGCGAGGCCGTTTTTGGCGACGGCGAGTGCTACATGGAGAAGTTCGTCGCGCCGGCGCACCACGTCGAGGTGCAGATTATGGCCGATAAGCAGGGCCATGTGTTTTCGCTCGGCGAGCGCGAGTGCTCGGTGCAGCGCCGCAACCAAAAGCTGATCGAGGAGAGCCCCGCGCCGTGCCTCGACGGACACGACGACATTCGTGCTCGCATGCACAAGGCAGCGCGTGACCTGGCTCGTGCCGTCGGCTACGAAGGAGCCGGTACCATCGAGTTCCTGTATTCGGACGACGGCGATTTCTACTTTATGGAAATGAACACGCGCTTGCAGGTGGAGCATCCGGTTACGGAGTTTGTGACCGATACCGACTTGGTCAAGTGGCAGCTGCGCGTGGCAGCCGGCCAGTCTCTGCCCTTTGAGCAGGAGGACGTTCCGGTCCGCAACCACGCCATGGAGTGCCGCATCAATGCCGAAACGCCGGACTTTCTGCCGTCATGCGGAACGGTCACCGCGTTGCGTGTGCCGGGTGGTCCGCGCGTGCGCTGGGATTCCGCCATGTTTACCGGTGCGAACGTTCCTCCGTACTACGACTCCATGCTCGGCAAGCTCATCGTGTGTGCGCCCACGCGCGACGGCGCCATTCGCAAGATGCGCTCGGCCCTGGGCGAGCTCGTGATTGAGGGCGTGAGCGAGAACAGCGAGCTTCAGCTCGACGTGCTGGCAAACGATGAGTTCTTGTCGGGCATGTATCACACCGATCTGATGGGGCATCTCTATGCTGGTGAATAGAAAAGCGAAGACGGTCAACGTCCTCGAGGGGCCGATGACCGAGTCGTGCGCCGAGTTTCCCGCGCGCCACGTGTTTATCAAGTGTCCGGAGTGCCGCCGTGTGATCGATGAAGCACGTCTGCACGACAACCTCGAGGTCTGCCCTCGTTGCGGCAAACACTTTCGCGTGAGCGGTCGCGCGCGCATGCGCATGACGGTCGACGAGGGCACGTTTGAGGAATGGGATGCCAATCTGGCGTCGGAGGACTTCCTCTCGTTTCCCGG
>JAGZWV010000219.1 GCA_018378775.1 Collinsella sp.
GACGACCCGCACGATGCCGAGCTGCACGAGAAGATTCTTTCGGAGGAGTGCGCCTGGAAGGGCAAGATCCTCGACGTCCACCGTCTTGAGGTTGAGCTGCCCAACGGTCGCCACAGCGCCCGCGATATCGTTCGCCATCCGGGTGCGGCGGCCGTTGTGGCACTGACCGAGAGCGGCAAGATCGTACTGGTGCGTCAGTACCGCACCGCCATCGACCGCGTGACGGTCGAGATTCCCGCCGGCAAGCTCGATCCAGGCGAGGACCCGCTCGATTGCGCCAAGCGCGAACTGCATGAGGAGACGGGCTTTAGGGCTGGTCGTATTCGCTTTTTGACGTCGATTGTCACGTCCTGCGGTTTTTGCGATGAGATTATTCATATCTACCTGGCCACCAAGCTCGAGTTCGACGCGCCCAACCCCGATGATGACGAGTTTGTCAACGTGGACCTGGTGCCGCTGCACGAGCTGATCGACGCCGTACTCGACGGCAAAATCGAAGACGCCAAGACCGTCGTAGGCGCCTTGGCCTGCGATAGCATCGCGCACCGCTTGGGTGGAACTGATCTTTAAAAGCGAGGGCAACCCTGGGACAAACACTACTGATTATTTTGTCCCAGGGTTTCACGTTGTTGTTTTATCTCCGAGGACTGCATGTTTAGAAGATTCTTGTCTTATTACAAGCCCCAGATGGGGCTTTTTGTTGCTGATACTGTTTGTGCTCTGGTGCTTGCCGCCATTGACCTGGCGTTCCCCATTATTCTGCGCAATTTGACCGGTGGGCTGTTTACTCAGGGCCAGGCTGCTATTATGCAGGCGCTCGGTATGATCGCGGTGGGGCTGGTGCTGATGTATGCCGTCCGCTGTGCCTGCCGCTATTTTGTGAGCTATTGGGGTCACGTGATGGGCGCGCGTATGGAGTCCAAAATGCGTGAGGACCTGTTCGACCAGTATGAGCGCTTTAGCTTTGCGTACTTCGACCGCAACAGCTCGGGCGACATGATGAGCCGCGTGGTCAACGACCTGTTCGAT
>JAGZWV010000220.1 GCA_018378775.1 Collinsella sp.
GGGGTGCAAGTGAGTACCACCTGGGCGGTGAACAGTTCCTTGGGGAAAGCATCGTTACCGGGGTTCACCGCGCCGTAGGGCAGCATCTCCCGGATGCTCTCGTCCGGAAGGGCGGCGGCGCGGAAAACGTCGGCGCTGTAGACCACCCCGTGGCAGATCATATACGCCGAGTTGGCCCCGCTGCAGTTGGCCCGCAGCCAGTCGTTGACGGCGGCAATCCCCTCCATATCGGTGCGCTCGTTGTCCACGTAGAAGAACAGACCGCTGTACACCGCGCTGGGGAAAACGATGGGCAGCAGTTGGCTGCACCCACCGAAGTTGAGCACACAGAGCCCTCCCAGCAGCACGGCCAGCCCGCCGCGCAGCGCCGGTAAGGCCAGGTTGTCCACCGCCAGCGCACAGAGGAAGAACCCCAGCAGGTAGAAGGGCGCCACCGCCAGCGACTGGTGGTCGTCCATATTCTGTACCCGGGTGACCAGCAGCACCGTGCAGACCGCCCCGGCCAAAGACAATACAGAAAGGAATCTCGTTTCTCTTTTATACAGTCCGTACAAAGCACCCGCTGCCAGCACCACGGCCAGCAGTGCGCCCAGGTAGATGTATTGGTTGTGCAGCTCCCCCACAAAGCCGCCGGTCTGGTAGGTAGCGTACCGGTCGCTGTAATCGGCATCGCGCAGGTTGTGCAGAATCTCCGCCAGATAGTCGACCACGAATCCGAATCCGCTGGTGAACATCTCAGAACGGATCTGTTCGAACTCCCAACCCGGCAGGTAGAAGTGGATGCGGTCCAGGAACGCCGGATCATGGTATTGCTTCGGCAGCTCTTCGAACAGGTCGGAGTTTTTCAGCATGTACGGCACGTTATGCGAGGTGTTGCCGACGAACGCCATGCTCGCCTCGCCTTGGAACGTCTCGACGCCACGGGAGAACGACTTGTTGGCCATGTAGTTCTTCATGATGTCCACCAAGTCCCGGCCGGCCTTCTTGGCCTTGCCTGCGAACTCGTCGAACGCCACC
>JAGZWV010000221.1 GCA_018378775.1 Collinsella sp.
TGTGGCCGCGCTGGTCCAGCACGTCTCCAGCCATGAAATCGCCCATGGCCTGACGCTGGAACAGGGCGCACTGGTCGTCTCCGGCATCATGTTCGGCGCCGCGATTGGCAAGGCCACCATCGGCATCCTCCTCGACTATCTCAAGCCGGAACTGACCATCGTCATCTACTCCGCGATCGGCCTCGCCGGCTGGGGTCTCATGGCCGTCGCCACCACGCCCACCCCGGCCATCGCCGCCGGCTTCATGGCCGGACTCGGCCAAGGCGTCGTGCTCGTCGCCCTGCCGTGGGTCATCCGCAAGTCCTTCGGCCAGCGCGATTACAGCGAGATCCTGTCCATCGTCTCCATGTTTGGCGCGGTCGCCTCCGCCATCGCCGTCACCGCGCATGGCGCCGTGTTCGACGCCACCGGCTCCTATGTGCCGTCGCTGGTCGGCAATATGGCCCTGTACGTGGTCGCCGCGGCCTGCATGGTCATCGGATTCCGTATGCGCCCGTTCAAGGAAATCACGAAGCAGGCCAAGTGAGGCCGGGCAAAACCGATTCCAGACAAACGTATATATAAGGAATATAAGGAGTATTCATGAGTGACGCAGACGACTTCATAACCCGATATCTCAACAACATCACCAGCCAGTACGAATCCTCCCGATTCAAGCCGGAATACGAGCCGGCCGAGCCCGAAACAACCAAGGTCACCTGCCGCGACGGCGTCGAGCTGACGGTCGACATCTTCCGCCCGGCCACTCCCGGCCCGTACCCGACCATCGTGGTGCGTTGCCCCTACCCGCAGCAGGTCGAGCTGTGGAAGCTGCACGGCGAACATCTCAATCGGCGCGGCTACGCGATGGTGTGCGAATGGTGCCGCGGCACCTACACCTCCGGCGGCACGTGGGAACCGAACGTCAACGAGCGCAACGACGGTGCCGACCTGCTCGCCTGGTGCGAAAATCAGGACTGGATCGACGTGATCGGCCTGTGGGGCACCTCGTACCTGTCCCTGACCTGCTGGACC
>JAGZWV010000222.1 GCA_018378775.1 Collinsella sp.
GGGTACAGCGTCAGTGACATCATCCATATCCTGATGGCGGAAGGAGGTCAGGCATGAGCGCACGTTCACAGGCACTGGTTCCCCTCAGCGCAGAGCAACAGGCCGCATGGCGGGCGGTGGCGGAGACAGAAAAACGCCGCCACCAGGGAAACACGCTGGCGGAATATCCGTATGCGGGGGCGTTTTTCCGCTGTCTGAACGGAAGCCGCAGGATATCGCTGTCTGACCTGCGATTTTTCATGCCGTCCCTGACCGCAGAAGAACTGCGCGGCAACCGTTCTCAGTGGCTGTATGCCGTCGATGTGCTGATTGAAACTCAGGGCGAGGTCTGCCTTCTTCCCCTTCCCGGCGATGCAGCAGAGCGGCTGTTCCCGTCGGTGCGGTTCCGTGTCAGGGAGCGCAGTCGCCACAAATCCGCACTGGTCATGCAAAAGTACAGCCGCCAGCAGGCGAGGGAGGCAGAGCAGAAAGCCCGTGCGTACCAGGCGCTGGTCGCTCAGGCTGAAATCGAACTGGCATTCCATTCGCCGGAAACAGTCGGAAGCTGGCATGCCCGCTGGAGTGACCGGGTGGCAGAGCATGACCTGGAAACCCTGTTCTGGCAGTGGGGTGAGCGTTTTCCGTCACTGGCCGGAATGGAACGCTGGCAGTGGCAGGATATGCCGTTCTGGCAGGTTATTGCGGAAGCCAGTCTTGCAGCAAGAGAGGCCGGTCACGCTGTCCGTGAGATGGAGCGGTGGATGGTGCCGAACAAACTCCGGGAGGCGGCGTGATGCGGCAACAATCACACAGATTACCCGTAAACAGCCTGAATGAGCGGGTTATTTTCAGGAAAAGTGAGTGTGGTCAGCGTGCAGGTATATGGGCTATGATGTGCCCGGCGCTTGAGGCTTTCTGCCTCATGACGTGAAGGTGGTTTGTTACCGTGTTGTGTGGCAGAAAGAAGATAGCCCCGTAGTAAGTTAATTTTCATTAACCACCACGAGGCATCCCTATGTCTAGTCCACATCA
>JAGZWV010000065.1 GCA_018378775.1 Collinsella sp.
GGCTGCACAAACATCCCGTCGGCCAGCATGCTCAAAGCGCGGCGGACGGTATTGCGCGTGCAGCCAAATTCCGCGGTCAGTTCGGCTTCGGTTGGCAGCATCTCCTGAAACGCATAGGTCCCATTAATGATGCGCGAGCGTATTTCTCGGTAGATTCCTTCGTATATCGCTTTTGGCATTGTTTCACCTCTACATTGTTCATTTCCGGCTAGGCACGATAGCATTTCTTAAAGTTGTTTAAACTGAATATCGGTAAAGCGACAGGATTTAACCGTTGACGGTTTCTGTCATGCCCAAATCGGTTTCGCTCAAAACTGCCGGTACGACAATCGTCCGGTCCTCTACAATGAATCCATTGTTTAAACGTTTCCCCACGCGCAACGCGCCTCGATATTCGGAAGGCAGAACATGCTGCAAAAAATCCAACGCTTTGGCGGGGCAATGTTCGCGCCCGCCATGCTGTTTTCTATATCAGGCCTCATGGTCGGCGTCTCCGCTCTCGCAACGACTGCGGACATCGTCGGCGATCTCGCCGTATACGGAACCCCTTGGTACGCTTTTTGGACCATCATCCAACGCGGCTCGTGGACGGTCTTTAAACGCCTCCCGCTCCTTTTTGCCGTAGCGCTGCCCATCGGCCTTGCCCAAAAACAACCGGCTCGTTGCTGCCTCGAGGCGCTTGTGGCCTATTTTGCCTATTGCTTCTTTTTGAGCGAAATCATTAAGCTGAGCGGAGACAATCTTGGACTTAAGTACCCGTCGTCTTTGACCTCCGCTAGCGGCATCACCATCATCGACGGCATCAAGACGCTCGACACCGGCATTATCGGCCCGCTGGCGGTGTCGGCAACCGTCGTCGCCATCCATGACCGCTTCTACGATGCCAAGGTTCCCGATTGGCTCGGTACCTTCTCGGGCTCCTCGCTGGTCTACCTCATCAGCTTTTTTGCCGTGTTCGCCCTTGCCGCCATCTCGGCCGCCATCGTGCCCTTCGTATACGCTGTGACCGAAACGCTGCGCCATGCACTTACGAGCGTCGGCCCCTTTGGCGTGGGCATCTTTGTGCTTTTGGAGCGAGCGCTCGAGCCCATGGGGCTGCACCACCTGCTCTACATGCCGATCTACTACGACAACCTGGTCATTAACGACGGCATCTACGCCACGTGGAGCAGCTTGCTCCCCATCCTCTCCCATAGCACGCGCCCCCTTAATGAACTTGCGCCGTGGGCCGGTTTTACCGCCACCGGCTGGGTCAAGCTCTTTGGCCTTCCCGCCATCGCAGCCGCGTTCTACTCCACCGCAAAACCAGAGCGCCGCGCCGGCCTCAGGGTCATCCTTGTTCCCGCCATCATCGCCTCGGTGGTTTGCGGCGTTACCGAGCCACTCGAGTTTCTCTTTATGTTCACCCACCCCGGGCTCTTTTTTCTCTACGCCGTCTTATCGTCTTGCCTTGCCACAACCATGAATCTCTTTGGCATCGTCGGCATCTTCTCGGGCGGTCTCATGGAAATGACGGCCTTCAACTTTATTCCGCTCATGCGCACGCATGCCGGTGCCTATCTTTTGGCACTCGGTATCGGCCTTGCCTTTAGCCTCATCTTTTTTGTTAGTTTTCGAGCACTCATCTTGGTCTATGACCTTAAGACACCGGGCCGCGAGGATCATGTCGCCAATCGCGCGGCAATCGATCATTTAACGGGAAGCGGCTTTGCCAAAGAGCAATCTCCCAATGACGAGGTCAATAGTCGATCCGATCAAGATCACGTCCTCGCTGAGCGGGCAATTCAGCTTTTAGGTGGCGTTGGCAATATTGTGGGCGCAACCAACTGCGCCACGCGCCTGCGCGTCGAGGTCGCAGACCCTTCCATCGTTGCAGATAACGCGGCGTTTGTCGCGGCGGGCGCCAAGGGCCTCATCATTACGGGCAAGACCGCCCAGGTGATCATCGGCATCTCCGTTCCCCGCGTTAAAGAGCATTTTGACCAGATCATGGGCCTCGAGCCGGGATTTGTGCCCACCGCCTCGGCCTCCCCTGTCGCCAGCCCAACCCACAAGCACGGCGATATCTGCTTCTTCGACATTGACGGCACGCTCGCCTGGCAAGACCCTCGAGTGGCACAAGAGCTTCCCGAGAGCGAGCGAGACCTGTCCCCCTATCCCAACGAGGCGGTCTCGCAGGCCGTCCGCGATTTCGTTGCAAATGGCAACATGGCCTTTATCTGCACAGGGCGCACCCTCAGCTGCATCCACCCCAAACTTCTTGAGCTGCCCTGGGCCGGCATCGTCTGCCTCGCGGGCGGTTACGCCGAGATCAACGGACACGCAATTCGCGATCTGTCGATGACGCCCGGCATGCTGCAGCGCCTTGCCCCCTATCTTGAGCAGTCGGGCGAGGTCATCCGCTTTGAGGGCCTCAACGGCGTCGTGCGCATGAGTGCCGATGCCCCCGATGCCCCCGGATACGCGCGCACCCTGGGCGACGCAGTCACGCAGCTGCAACATTACAGTGCCTACAAGATCTTGATGTCTACATCGCTCGCCAGCCGCATCGCTCAAGATAAGGCACTTGAGCCGCTGCTGTGCTTTAACGAGCTCGAACTCGAGGTAACCGAAATCTCGCCCCGCGAATGCACGAAGCGCGGGGGCATCCAGTCTGTACTCGACGCCCTCGATCCCCACCACGGAACCGTATACGGCATCGGCGACGCCAGCAATGACGTCTCGCTGATGAACGCCGTCGATGTCGGTATCGCCATGGGCAATGCGCCGGACTATCTCAAAAAGCGCGCCGACTACATCACCGACTCAGTCGACAAAGATGGCGTCGTCAAGGCGCTCGAGCACTTTAGGCTTATATAAGCAGCCGGCACGCGCACGCGTCCCGTTTCCCCAAATCGCCAAAACAGACGCGCCGGCAACTCCAATGTGGCAATATGGTATCTGCACACCGCAACGATGCAACCTAAGAAAGAATGCGAGAACCCGTGTCCAGTCCGTTTACCAGCTTTTTAGCCCAGCACTTTGACCAGATCAACGACTATCTGGCCACGTTCTTTGACGGACAGGCGACCTCTGCCGATATCGAGCGCTACCTGTATACCCCGCTCTCGACATTTACGGCCAATGCCGGCAAGCGCCACCGCCCGCTCATCTGCATGCTCGCCGCCACCGCGGTAGGTGGCAGCTTTGAGAGCGCCCACAGCGCGGCGGCAGCTATCGAGCACTTTCAGTCGGGAGCGCTTATCCATGACGACATCGCCGACAACGGACAGCTTCGTCGAGGCAAGCCCTGCATGCACATTACCGAGGGCACGGGCCTTGCCATCAATTGTGGCGACCTGGCGCTCACCATGGTCACCAAGACGGTTCTCGACGACCCTACGCTTGAGTCCGACGTGAAGCTGCGTGTGCTCCACGAGCTTACCGAGATGATCGTCCGCACCATCGAGGGTCAAGCGCTCGACCTGGGTTGGGTCCGTGACGGGCGCTTTGATATCTCGGTTGATGACTACCTGGACATGGCGACGCACAAGACCGCGTTTTACAGCGGAGCCACGCCGCTTGCCGCCGGAGCCATTATCGGCGGCGGCAGCGATGAGCAAATCGAAGCGCTGCGCGCCTTTGGCCTGCACACGGGCCTTGCCTTTCAGATTCAGGACGACCTGCTCAACCTTGTCGGCACTAAGGAAGCCGCCAACAAGGACTTCCGCACCGACATCACCGAGGGCAAGCGCACGCTTGTCGCCGTACATGCCCTCTCTGATGAGCGCCACCACGACGAGGTCGAGGCGATTCTTTCCTCGGGCACCGATGATCCCGCGCAGCTCGCACGCGCCGTGGAGATCTTCCAGGCGACCGGCTCTATCGATTACGCCCACACTTACGCGCTCGACCTGACCGCTAAGGCCAAAGCGGCCATCGAGAACGTTGAGCTTGATCCGCACGCACGTGAGCTGTTCCTCTCCATGGCAGATTTCTTTGTGGAGCGCCTTAACTAACGGGGGTTATAAAACCTGTCAGCAGCGTATTTAGGCACAACTTGCTACACTGTTGAGTGCATGTTTATGCATCCCTTTGCGTTGTCTATCCGACAGACGCTCAAATAGTACGAATGGTACGCCGAAAGGGGTTCGTTCATGGAACCTATTACAACGGGCATGCAAGGAGCAGCCGTCGAGGACGTGCAGTCTCGTCTCCTGCAGCTCGGCTACACGATTGATGCCGCCGAAGTCACCGACAAGTACTTTGGAGCCACCACTGAGCAGGCCGTCAGCACCTTCAGGCTCGACAGCGGCCTTGCTGCCGGTCATGCCGTCGATATCCCCTGCTGGAGCGCCCTTGTAGACGCTTCGTATAAGCTGGGCGACCGCACCCTCTATCTGCGCATGCCCAATTTCCATGGCGCCGATGTGCAGGCCCTGCAGCGCGCTCTCAACGTTTTGGGCTTTGCCTGTGGCGAAGACGACGGCTACTTTGGTCCGCATACCGAGGCCGCCCTGCAGCAGTTCCAGGAAAATGTCGGCCTGTTTGCCGACGGCATGGCCTTCCAGGACACCTACGCCTACATCAACCGCCTGCACCATGTGTGGGAGGGCAAGCCCTCGGTCACCGAAGCCGAGTCCCGCATCGGTTTTGCTCGCGCCGCCAACGTGCTCGAGCGCTTCCAGATTGCCGTTATCGGCGAGGACCCCATCGCACGCAGTGTTGCGTCGCGCATGTGGAATATCGCCACGGCAACGACCGACAACAGCGGCATGATGCTCTGCGACTCCGAGGTCCCAACCGACGTTGACCTGGTGCTCGAGATTGCAAGCGACGAGCTGCCCGCCGACGCCGCACCGCGCGCCACGATTGCCCTCGCCGAGTGCCACAACCTGGCCCAGCGCATCCGCACTGCCAATGTCGCCGCGCAGCAGAAGCCGGCACGCATTCGCATTGAGCTAACGGGCATGACGCGCTACAACGGCACCTTCACGGCCAGCGACGCGCAGACACTCGCCGTACGCCTGCTCGATGGCGTTTGCGATGCCCTCGCAGATTAGGTAAACTAAACGAGTTGCTTTTGGGCAACACCACACATTGGGACGTAGTTCAACGGTAGAACTCCGGTTTTTGGTGCCGGCTGTTGGGGGTTCGAATCCCTCCGTCCCAGCCAAAGAAACAAGCCTCTCGAACGCATAGCCGATCGGGAGGCTTTTCTTGTGAGCAAGCGGAGGGATTCGAACCCGCAAGGGTGCGGAGCTGAGGAAACGCGAAGCGTTTTCCAGCGCAGCACGCAAGGAGCGAAGCGACGCAGCGGAGCGCGGCCGCCGACCAGGCGGACGCGGAATCCCTCCGTCCCATACCAGCAACGGGCTCCCCACATCTCGACTTACCAGCCAAACCGGCACTTAGGGACGTTCCTAAAGTGCCGGTCATCAACATGGTGCCGTGCGGCCCCGGCGGGCCGGCGTAGCATTACAGACCAAGCGACCATTTCCATGCGGGAATAACCTCGATGACGCCATGCTCCGTTTTGATCTGGGTCGCCTCGCGCAGCGTGATGATATTGGCATCCTTGATACCGGTTTTTACCATAGCAACCTCAAGGGAACCAACTTCACGCCTGCGCGTTTTCTCTGCCGTCATATCGACTGTCACCTGGTAAAGCGCGTATGGTTCCGATGCCAAAGCGTCGCCGACCAAGAAATCAACTTTTTCTCGTGCTTGCGTTGGAGCCGTAAATGAAGTCACCGTTTCCAACCGGCCGTTTGCCGTACGGCGCATGAGTTCAGCATAAATCGCAGTCTCCAAACGCTTTCCTATATCCTGCTGATTAGCACGCGATGTTGCATATGCCATCCCCTGGTCGACGGCATAGACCTTGTCTGTTGTCGTTGTCTTAGGAGCCAAAGAAGTTGAATACTCCGGAAGTAATCCAATGAGATGAGCCTGCTGGAATAAACGAACGAGTTCGTTTATTTTTTCCCATGACGCTCGATATCCGACAGACTTTAAGGCTTCCAACAAACTGTTAACCGAAAGGTCGCAACCCGTGTTTCGAAGGCAGAAGAGCCCTACTTGGTTGGCAAGAGCGATATCCGTGCGCCCGCTCCGCTCGAGAATGTCTCGTGCAACAACATCTCGCAAATAGGCTTGAAGCATCTGAATACGCGAACCGGCATCAAGCTCCTGAACCCCAGGAAAGCCACCCTCTATGAGATAACGGTCATATGCCGATTCCAGATCAGTTCGCCGCTGCGGAGAAACAGCTGGAGCCCCAGCACTAGTAGACATATCCGGCGTTTCAATGTGATGAAACGCACAATACTCGCGGAATGAAAGCGGATGCATAGCGTGCTCTTGCGAGCGACCGCGAAACTGCGTCGCTATTTCATCGGCAGATAGTTTTGAGGACGATCCGGTGATAACAAGCGTTACGCTCTCGTGCTCCGCCAAACGCTGACAAACGCCCTGCCAGCCATCGGTCTCCTGCACCTCATCCAGAAAGAGATAACAGCCTTTCGTTCGCGCTGAGGGAACCTGCCGCCAATACTCTTCCAAAATGTCGCTCATGAGCGTGTCCGGCGCCGGTCGAAGACGGTCATCAGCAAAATTGAAATAGAAGATACGCTCGGCATCGACACCGCGATCGATAAGGCGACGAATCCATTGAAACGCATAGAACGTTTTGCCGCAGCGCCTGATACCCGTGATGATATGGACAAGATTGAACGGCTTTGGCTCAGGAAGATCACTGATGGCATCGTCTCGATGCACGACGTGAGGAATCCCAAAGGAACGGGCCTCGGCAACAATCTCTGCAATACCCAACGCTGTAGGCGCCATAATGCTCTCCTTTCAACATCTTGAGTATATAACTTCTCGTCCTACAAGAGAAGTTTCAGCTACAACTTCTCGTCCTACACTAGAAGTTTGAGGTAGATTTTCAGGCATGCCCCAAAAATCTACCTCCAAAAGATAGGCGCCCCAGGCCCGTTAGGACCAAGAGCGCCTTACATCTAGAAATCATCAGCCCAGTTCCGAAAAGCGAGCCGCTTGCGACAACCAAGTAGCCACAGGCCCCGGGAGAGCGGGGGCACCGGCTTAGGTTTATCGCGAGTTCCGCACGAACAGGAGGTCACTAGCCCCGATGTTTTGGACGTGACAGACACTATGACCCAATCCGAGGGCACTAAAAAGACAGGAGCCCCCGCTCGTGACCGCGGGTCGGGGCTGCGACAATGATGTTGAAGTGCCATAGG
>JAGZWV010000223.1 GCA_018378775.1 Collinsella sp.
GCCCATAACTTCGACGTCATCGACATCACCGGCGTAAGTTTCGACGATTCCCTGAACCAGGCGCGTGAACGCGCGCACGAGTACGACTATCTGGTGGTGGTCGGCGGCGACGGCATGATCGCACTCGGTGCCAATGCCGTGGGTTGCGGCGGTAAGCCGCTGGGCATCGTGGCCATGGGCTCGGGCAACGATTTCGCTCGGGGACTTAAGCTGCCGGTCAATCGCATCGAAACCGCAGTGGAAGGTATCGTCGGCGCTATCGTGCGCGGATCACACATTGATGTGGACATGGGACGCGTGACCTCTTTGGATGGTGGCTATGCCGTGAACCCATCCGCCGGCGGGGAATACGAGTACCGGGAGAACAAGTCTGCCGAGCACCCGATTGACCGGTACTATGCGGGCATGCTGTCCTGTGGTCTTGACGCAAGTATCAACGACCGTGCGAATCATTCGCATCTGCCGACCGGCACCATGCGCTACTTTGCGGCGGTACTGGTGGAGCTGACGCATATGAAGCGTTATGGGTACCACGTCAAGGCCACGCTGGCGGACGGTACCACGGATGAACGAGACATCATCACGCCGTTGCTGACGATTGCGAATTCGCGTCATATCGGTGGCGGCATCGAGGTCTCACCATACTCTTGCTTCTCCGACGGGCTGTTGGACCTGGTGTGGATGAATCATGTGCCGAACTTCGGCGAATGTGCGGTGGCCATCTCGAACGCCTATAACGGCAAGCTACTCGCCTCAAAGGTGTTCGGGTGGAAGCGCATACGCGAGATCGAAGTCACGCGAGCCGCAGAAGGCGACGAGCCACCGGTGCTGATGGCGGACGGCGAATACATCGGGCATCTGCCATTCAGGGTAGTGGCCGAGGACTGCGCGCTACGCGTGCTGGTACCGCCGGCCGTAGCCGCCCGTGAGGTGGACTCCCGACAGGAAGTGCTCGACGCCATCGCCCGAGACGGTCGCGACCCCGTAACCGGCCAGTTCGCCT
>JAGZWV010000066.1 GCA_018378775.1 Collinsella sp.
CATCTGCTCGATTTGCGTTGCAGACTTAATCTTGATCATAGACCGAGAGCCTCTTTGACATCCCCGTACACGGTCTCGCGAGCCTGGTCACCGTTGACCGACTTGAGCAGACCCTGGCCACGATAGTAGTCGACGAGCGGGCTCGTGGACTTCTCGTAGACGTCGAGACGGTTCTTGATGGTCTCGGGCTTGTCGTCGTCGCGCTGATACATCTCGCCTGCGCACTTGGGGCAGGTGGCATCGGCAGCGGTGCCGGTGTAACCGCAGGCGCGGCAGGTGCGACGCGAAGACAGACGATCGATAATGACCTCGGGGGCCACATCGACCAGAAGGGCACAGTCGATCTCGCGACCCATGGCGGAAAGCTCGGAATCGAGCGTCACAGCCTGGGCGGTGTTGCGCGGGAAGCCGTCGAGGATGAAGCCCTGCTGGGCGTCATCGGCGGCAAGGCGCTCCTTGACAAGGTCGATCACGAGCTGGTCGGGAACGAGCTCGCCAGCGTCCATGTACTTCTTAGCCTGAATACCAAGCTCGGTGCCACCCTTGACGGCAGCACGCAGCAGGTCGCCCGTGGAAATATGGGCGACGCCAAACTCGGCGACGAGCTCCTGTGCGACGGTGCCCTTACCGGCACCCGGAGCTCCGAGCAATACGAGGTTCATGAGCAATCCTCCTCTAGCCTATTTAAAGAATCCATCGTAATCATACATCTTGATTTGGCCTTCGAGCTTATCGACCGTGTCGAGCACGACGCCGACCATGATGAGGATGGACGTGCCGCCAAATGCCTGGATCAGATGGTTACCCGTGAAGGAGAAGATGATCGAAGGCACGATGGCGATGAGCGCCAAAAAGACAGCGCTGGGAAGCGTGATCTTGTTGAGCGCGTTCTTGATGTAGGCCGCGGTAGCCCTACCCGGACGGACGCCCGGAATAAAGCCGCCCTGCTTCTTAAGGTTATCGGCCGTGTCATCGGGGTTGAACACCATGGAGGTGTAGAAGTACGCGAAGAACACAATGAGGACAACGTTAAGCACCCAGTTAAGCCAACCGGTCGAAAGCGCGGAGGCAACTGCCTGAATCCAGCCGATGCCGGGGAAGAACACGGCAATCTGAGCCGGGAAGTACAGCAGCGCCGAAGCGAAGATGATCGGCACGACACCCGCGGTGTTGACCTTGATGGGCAGGTAGGTGGTCTGGCCACCCATCATGCGACGGCCCACGACGCGCTTAGCGTAGGAGACCGGGATGCGGCGCTGGCCGCGCTCAAGGAAAACAATCAGCGGGATAACCAGCAGGATGATGGCGCAGATGATCACCATGGTGATGATGCCACCGGCGTTACCCTCGGTGCTGGAGAAGATAGCCTGCGGCAGACCGGCCATGATGTTCGCGAAGATGATCAGCGACATGCCATTGCCGATACCGCGCTGGGTGATGAGCTCACCAATCCACATGATCAGCATAGCGCCCGCGGTGAGCGTACCGACGATCATGAGGTCGAAGATGATCTCGGGAGCGCCGGCGCCATTAAAGCTGATGCCGAAGCTCTTAAAGAGGAAGAGGTAACCCACGGAGTTGAGGATTGCCAGAGCCAGGGTGAGGTAACGCGAATACTGCGTAATCTTGGTCTGACCGACCTCGCCCTCGCGGGCAAGCTCATGCAGGGAAGGCACGACGGCCTGGAGCATCTGGAGGATGATCGAGCTGGTGATGTAAGGCATGATGCCCAGCGAAAACACCGACACATAGCTCAACGCGCCGCCAGAGAAAAGATTCAGGAGGGCCATAGCACCTGCGGCGACCGAATTGTTATCGGTCGAGAAAAGGCCCAGCATCCCCTGGAAGGGAATGCCGGGCACAGGAACGTGCGCACCAATGCGGTACACGACGAGCATAGCTATGGTAAAAAGAATCTTTTCGCGCAATTCTTTGATGCGGAAAGCATTCTTAAGACCATTTAGCACGGCAGCTCGACCTTTCCGCCGGCGGCCTCGATCTTGGCCTGCGCAGAAGCGCTGACCTTGTCGACCTTGACCGTGAACTTCTTGGTGAGCTCACCATTGCCGAGCACCTTGACGGGCTCGAACTCGCTCTTGGTGATGCGAGCGGCCTTAAGAGCGGCACCGTCGATCACAGCGCCGTCCTCGAACTTGCGCTCGAGACGCTCAACGTTAACAGCGGTGTACTCGATACGACGGGGGTTGCGGAAGCCCGGAAGCTTGGGAAGGCGCATGGCCAGCGGAGTCTGGCCACCCTCGAAGCCGGCACCCTTGGTGCCGCCAGAGCGGGAACCCTGGCCCTTCTGACCGCGGCCAGAAGTGGTGCCGTGACCCGAAGAATTGCCACGGCCGACGCGCTTGCGGTTCTTGGTGGAACCGGGCGCGGGAGTAAGATCGTGAAGCTGCATTTGCTACTCCTCTACAATCTCGACAAGGTGCTTGACCTTGAAGATCATGCCGCGGACGGACTCGTTGTCAGCAATCTCGCGAACCTCGCGGATCCTGTGGAGACCGAGGGCACGGACAGTACGGACCTGGTCCTGCTTGCAACCGTTGGTGCTGCGGACCTGCTTGATCTTGATGGTGTCAGCCATGCTTAGTTCTCCTTACCGACGAACATCTCGGAGACCGTCAGGCCACGGCGAGCCGCGACGTCCTCAGGGCTGGAGAGCTCCTTGAGGCCCTCGACGGCAGCCTTGATGATGTTGAGGCCGTTGTCGGTACCGAGGGACTTGGACAGGACGTTCTTGATGCCAGCAAGCTCAAAGAGGGGACGCACAGCGCCGCCGGCGATAACGCCGGTACCCTCGACAGCGGGCTTGATGATGATGCGGCCGGCACCAAAGTGGCCGAGAACCTCGTGCGGGATGGTGCCCTGCTCGGTCACCGGCACGTGGAACATGTTCTTCTTGGCATCGAGAGATGCCTTGGAGATGGCCATGGGCACCTCAGCGGACTTGCCCATGCCAACGCCGACGTTGCCCTTGCCGTCGCCAACGACGACGAGAGCGACGAGGCTCATGCGACGACCACCCTTGACGGTCTTCGACACGCGGTTGATGTAAACGACGCGCTCCTCGAACTCGGAGGCCTCGCGCTGCTGCTTCTGATTACGAGCCATGTGCTACATACCTCCTAGAACTCGAGACCGGCGGCACGAGCACCGTCGGCGAGGGCCTTGACGCGGCCATGGTAGATACGGCCACCACGATCGAAGGCGACCTTGGTGATGCCGGCCTCGATGGCGCGCTTGCCAACGAGCTGACCGACCTTCTCCGCAGCCTCCTTGTTCGAGGTGTGGGTGCCCTTGAACTCGGCCTCGAGGGTCGAGGCAGAGACGAGCGTCAGGCTGGAGCCCTTGCTGTCGTCGATGATCTGGGCATAGATGTTGGCGTTAGTACGGGTCACGCGAAGACGCGGACGCTCGGCGGTACCCGAGACCTTGCCGCGAACACGACGCTGACGACGCTTGAGGCCTTCCAGCTTCGCCTTATGCTTGTTCATACGTAAACTCCTAAAAAGGTTGATCTTGCCAGCACCTGACGGGGTGCTGGTCTTATGCGAGTGAGTCGGTTACGACTACTTGGCGGCCTTACCCAGCTTGCGGCGGATGTGCTCGCCAACGTAGTGGATACCCTTGCCCTTGTAAGGCTCGGGAGGACGATGGCCGCGGATCTCAGCGGCGATCTGACCGACCTGCTGCTTGTTGATACCCTTGACGTTCACGTGGGTGTTGTCGGGAACCTCGAAGGTGATGCCCTCGGGAGCCTCGACGATCACGGGGTGCGAGAAGCCCAGGGAGAACTCGAGGTTCTTGCCCTTCTGCTGCACGCGGTAACCGACGCCGGCGAGCTCGAGCTTCTTCTCGAAGCCCTCGGAAACGCCAACAACCATGTTGTGGATGAGGGCGCGGGTGAGGCCGTGGCGGGCACGGGTCTCACGCTCGTCGTCGGGACGGGAAACGGTGAGGACGTTGTCCTCGACGTTGATAGCGAGCTTCTCAAAGACATCGAGCTCGAGCTGGCCCTTGGGGCCCTTGACGACAACGTTGTTGCCGTTGACTGCCACTTCGACTCCGGCGGGAATCTGGACAGGCTTATTACCGATACGAGACACGGTGATCTCCTTTCCTTCTACCTACCGAGCGAATTACCAGACGTAAGCGATGATCTCGCCGCCGACGTTGTGCTTGCGAGCATCGCGGTCGGTCATGACGCCATGGCTGGTGGAAATAATGGCGGTACCAAGGCCACCGCGGACGCGGGGCATGTCGGCAACGCCGGTGTACTTACGCAGGCCCGGCTTGGAAATGCGGCGGATGCCGTTGATGACCTTAGCCTTCTTGGGACCATACTTAAGCGTGATGTGCAGAGTCTTCTGGGGAACGGTGTCCTCGACATCGTAGCCCTCGATGTAGCCCTCCTCGTGCAGAACACGAGCGATCTCGACGAGCTTCTTGCTGCTCGGCATGGAGACCGTGGCCTTGTTCACAGAGTTAGCGTTACGGATGCGCGTAAGCATATCTGCGATCGGGTCTGTAAGGTTCATACAGATTCTCCTTCGTTCTTGATGAACACGTGCTCTTGGTTCTTCGCCGCCCTTAACGGCAAAGCCTAACTAGCGCGTTTTCCCTGTTCCAAACTGATGCTTGAAACGCTGGTAGTGACTTACCAGCTGGCCTTCTTAACGCCGGGAAGCTCGCCCTTGAGTGCAAGCTCGCGGAAGCAGACACGGCACAGGCCGAACTTGCGGTACACAGAGTGCGGACGGCCGCAGCGCTGGCAGCGCGTGTACTCACGAGTAGAGAACTTCTGCTTGCGATTGCACTTGACGATCATCGATGTCTTAGCCACTTATATCCTCCTCACATAGAGTATTGTTCGCCCCAAGCGCCGCCCCCTTGTGGGAACGGCGCTTATAGGGCAGGTGAACCTATTTCTTGAACGGGAAACCGAAGGCGTCCAGAAGGGCCTTGGCCTCCTCATCGGTATTGGCGGTGGTCACGAAAGTGATGTCCATACCGCGCTGGTGATCGACGGAGTCGAAGTCGATCTCGGGGAAGATGAGCTGCTCGGTGACGCCCATGGAGAAGTTACCACGGCCGTCGAAGCTCTTGGCGGAGATGCCGCGGAAGTCGCGGATACGGGGGATCGCGACGGAGGTCAGACGATCGAAGAACTCCCACATACGGTCGCCACGCAGGGTAACCTTGCAGCCGATCGGCATACCAGCGCGCAGGCGGAAGGTAGCGATGGACTTGCGGGCACGGGTGATCATCGGCTGCTGGCCGGTGATGGCGCGCAGGTCGCGCACGGCACCGTCGATGGCCTTGGAATCGGTAGCGGCCTCGCCGACACCCATGTTCACGACGATCTTCTCAAACTTGGGGATCATCATGACGTTCTCGTACTGGAACTTGTCCTGAAGCTGCTGCTTGACCTCGTTGTTGTACTTGGTCTTCAGACGCGGCACATACTTCTCTTCTGCCATTGTTCACTCCTTCTTGGGGTTTTAAGCACGGGGCGTGGCCACGATGGGTTGTCCTCGTGCCTCCTGGCTGCATCCGCGCCGCTCATGGCATTTTGCGGTTTGGACTCGACGCAGCAGGAGCCGACAAAACAATCGGTACTATACGCGCATCGGGAGCGTATTTCCAGAAAAACCTCGTCTGCCTGCACAACTCCACAACTCCCCCGCACAAATGGATCCCAAAAAGCAGTTGCGGTGAAATAGGGACTGTTTGGCGGCCTAACAGGCTTAAACAGTCCGTATTTCACCGCAACTTATTGGTGGGGATCCGATTAGCGCTTGCGGGGGACGAGTTTGGTGCGGCGCAGGTGGATCATCTCGGCGGCGATGGAGATGGCGATCTCCTCGGGGTCCTCGGCCTCGATGGCAACGCCGATCGGAAGGTGCAGCTCGTCGATCTGGTCCTGCGTAAAGCCTTCCTGCTCCAGGCGGGCGCGCACAAAGGCCGTCTTGCGGCGCGAACCCAGACAGCCCAGGTAGGCAGGCTTGGCACGCATGGCCTGAATCACCACGTCGATATCGGACTTGTGACCCGCCGTGGCGACGACCACCAGGTCGCGCGGGCCGATGGGGCACTGCTTGCTCAGGTTCTTGTAGTCGACCAGACGACGGTCGTAGACACTGGGCA
This sequence comes from Collinsella sp., assembly GCA_018378775.1. Taxonomy (GTDB): domain Bacteria; phylum Actinomycetota; class Coriobacteriia; order Coriobacteriales; family Coriobacteriaceae; genus Collinsella. The sequence goes on from JAGZWV010000066.1 coordinate 6,160, forward strand.
CCCATTCGGGCGTCAGCGTGCCGGGGCGGTCGTCGCACGCCACGACGGCAAAGCCCGCCGCCGTGAGCACCCGCGCCGTCGCGGCGCCCACGTGGCCGCAGCCAAAGATGTAGGTCAGGCCCTCGGGGCAGAGCGTCTCGATGTGCGCCGCGGGAATCTCAGAGGCCGCGTTGGTGTAGGTGACCTTACTCCCCTCCTCCACCAGCGAAAGCCCGGGGCAGCCGGCAATGGTATGGCGCGATGCCTCGCCATGGTACTCGGCCACATCGCCCTCGAGCGCGCTCGCGATAAACGGCTCAAAGTCGATGACGAAGTCGCCGATACGTCGATACGTCAAGACGTCGGCAATTTCCTGGAACAACGGTGCCTGGATCGCATCCAGATGCAGATAGCACAGGCAGATGGCTCCGCCGCAGATCATACCGGTATCGGAGTTCTCGCCGCCCATGGTGTAGCGGACCAGACGCGACTGTCCCGCGCTCAGGAGCTCTCGCGCCTCGTCCAGCGCAAAAAGCTCGATCTTGCCGCCGCCGATGGTGCCCGCCTGGCTACCGTCGGCAAAGACGGCCATCCAGGCGCCCACGCCGCGCGGCGACGACCCCGCCGTGCCGGCCACGACCACGAGCTCGCACGTCTCGCCAGCACGCAGGGCGACAAGCGCCGCATTCACAACATCGAGCTTTTCCATTGCCGCCTTCTATCCTCTAAAGATATCGGTGAGCATAGCGAGTGCCTCGAGCACGCCGCCGCCGACCGACGTCGCCTTGTCCGAAATGTAGTTGATATAGCTGGCATCGCCGCGCGGATCGACAT
>JAGZWV010000007.1 GCA_018378775.1 Collinsella sp.
TGCACATCGGGGTTGAGCGTTACCTTGGGTGCCGCAAACTGCGGACGCTCGATAAGCTCGCGGACGATATCGACATGACGATCATAGATATGGGCGTCGGCGATCACGTGCAGCAGCTCACCGGGAATCATATCGACCGACTGCGCGACCATCATCAGCAAAATGGCGTACTGGCACACGTTCCAGTTGTTCGCGGCTAAAATGTCCTGGCTGCGCTGGTTGAGAATCATGTTGAGCGTCGGCTTGTCGTCCTGAGGACGCTGCGTCACGTTATAGGTCACGCTATAGGCGCATGGATAAAGGTGCATCTCGGACAGATCGCTAAACACGTACGTATTGGTCATAATGCGGCGACTATACGGCGTGTGCTTAAGGTCGTACAGTACACGGTCCATCTGGTCGAAGTCGCCCTCGGCGTAATGGCTCTTCTGACCAATCTGATAGCCGTAGGCTTTACCGATGGAACCGGTCTCATCGGCCCACTCATCCCAGATATGGCTGTTGAGGTCATGCACGTTATTGGACTTCTTTTGATAGATCCACAGAATCTCGTCCATGGCAGACTTAAGCGCCGTACGGCGCAGGGTGAGCGCGGGGAACTCCTCGCGCAGATCATAGCGCGCCGTGACACCAAAGTTTTTAATGGTATAGGCAGGGGTGCCGTCCTCCCACACCGGGCGGACCTTTTGGCCCTCGGTGGTGGTGCCATGGTCCAAGATATCGCGGCACATGGTTACAAACTGTTGATCAGCTTTGCTCATTGACCCTCCTGTCAGTCGCCTACAAGCGAGATTCATTGTAGCCCAGGCGCACGCGGCCCCACAGCCCAAACATAAGCCCTCATTTTCTGACATATGCCAGAAATTCCTTGCGCAAATCCGCACGTTCGCTATTCTATTGTTGACATATGTCAGATTTGGAGAGTGTATGGCTGGAAGACGCGAAAAACTGCGCCGCGTTGGGATCATCCCCGAATATCGCGGCTTTACCCCCGATGGCCTTGCCAGCGGAGACGCTATCGATATGACGGTCGATGAGCTCGAAGTACTGCGCCTGTGCGATCTGGAGGGCCTCAATCAGGAGGCCGTCGCCCTGCACATGGGCATCGCCCGCGCCACGGTGGCGGCAATCAGCAGTCGCGCGCATCGCAAGGTGGCAAACGCGCTGGTCAACGGACGAGCGCTCGTCATCGAGGGCGGCAATATCGCGTACTCCCCCATCGCCACGACGACGGCCGCATGGCCAGCAAAGGAGGTCGGCACCATGAGGGTGGCAACGACGTACGACAACGGCAACATCTTTATGCACTTTGGCCGCAGCGAGCAGTTCAAGATCTACGACATCCAGGATGGCAAGGTGCTCAACGAGCAGGTCGTAGGCACCGGCGGCACCGGCCACGGCGCCTTGGCGGGCCTGCTTGCCAACGGTGGCGTTGACACGCTCATTTGCGGCGGTATCGGCGGCGGCGCTATCAACGCGCTTGCCCAAGCCGGCATCACGGTCTATGCGGGCGCCCAGGGCAGCTGCGATGCCTGCGTCGAGGCCCTCATTGCCGGCACGCTCGCACAGAACGGCGAGGCCACCTGCGACTGCCATGGACATGATCACGAGCACATCCACGAGCATGGCGAGTCCTGCGGCTGCCACGGTCACCACGACCATGACGGGCACGAAGGCTGCGGATGCCACTAGCGGCAAGCACCTCGTCGAGAACGCGCTTCCACGCGTGCGACAACCAGCGAACAAACGGCGAAGGCCGCCTGGAATACCATCCAGGCGGCCTTCGCCATACACGACTCAACTAGTCGTTACTTCTTGTTGCGCATCTGCGCTTCCATCTGGCGCAGCAGGTCCATATCGGACTTGGGGCCGCCCGTTCCCAGGCCGCCCATGCCGCCCAGCCCCATGGCATCCAGACCGGGAATATTGGGCATGCGCATCTTTTTGCCCTTCTTACCCTTCTTGCCCTTCTTGCCGCCGGCCTGCGCCTGATTGGCCATCGTGCGCATGCGGCCCATCATCTTATTCATCTCGCCCCACTGCTTCATAAGGCTATTGACCTCGGTGGGGGTCACGCCGGCGCCCTTGGCAATGCGGGCACGGCGCTGACCGTTGATGATGGAGGGGCGAAGACGCTCCTCCTTGGTCATCGACATGATGATGGCCTCGTTCTTATCGAAGATACCTTCGTCCAGGTTACCACCCATCTGGTTAAGCGCACGCTGGCCACCGGGGAGCATGCCCAGAATGCCCTTCATGCCGCCCATCTTCTTGACGGCCTTCATCTGGTCGAGCATGTCGTTCATGGTAAAGCCCTCGCGCAGCATGCGCTCGGCGGCCTCGAGCTGCTCGGCGTCGGCCGCCTCCTGGGCCTTCTCGATAATGCCGACAACGTCGCCCATACCCAGAATGCGCTTGGCCATACGATCGGGGTAGAACGGCTCCAGCGAATCGGGCTTCTCGCCCATGCTCACAAACTTGATGGGCTTGCCGGTCACCTGGCGCACGGAAAGCGCGCCGCCGCCACGGGCGTCGCCGTCGAGCTTAGAGATAATCACGCCGTCAAAGTCGGTGCGCTCGGCGAAGGTCGAGACGACGTTGACGATATCCTGACCGGTCATGGCATCGACGACCATCAGCACCTGATCGGGCTTGACGGCCTTCTTGATGTCCACGGCCTCCTGCATCATCTGCTCATCGATCTGAAGACGTCCGGCGGTATCGACGATGACCACGTCACGCAGGTGGTCAACGGCCTCCTGAATGGCGCCCTTGGCGATGTCAACCGGGTGCTCGCCATCGCCACGGAAGACCGGTACGCCGATCTCGCCACCGAGCGTGGCCAGCTGGTCGGCAGCAGCGGGACGGTAGACGTCGCACGCGGCGAGCAACGGCGAGCGGCCCTGCTTCTTGAGCAGGTAGGCCAGCTTTACGGCAGCCGTGGTCTTACCGGAGCCCTGCAGACCCACAAGCATGATGACATTGGGAATACGGTTGCTAAAGACGAGCTTGCTCTCGGTGGAGCCGAGCATCTCGGTAAGCTCGTCGAGCACGATCTTGACGACGTTTTGCGCCGGAGAGAGCGACTCCATGACCTCTGCGGTCATGCAGCGCTCCTTGGTCTTGGCGACGAACTCCTTGACGACCTTGAAGTTAACGTCGGCCTCGAGCAGCGCCATGCGAATATCGCGCATGGCCGAAGTAATATCGGCCTCGGTCAGCTTACCCTTGCCGCGCAGGCGGTCAAATGTGTCGTTGAGGCGATCGCTCAGAGAATCAAACACTAGTCACTCCTTAGTTGGACTCGCCCACCAGGGCGCGGCAGAAATCTTTGGCATTGAACTCCTGCAGGTCATCGACCTGCTCGCCCACGCCGATGCGCAGGATCGGGAGCTTGAGCTTCTCGGCCACGGCCATGGCGATGCCGCCCTTAGCCGTGCCGTCGAGCTTAGTCATGATAATACCGTCCAGGCCCAGCGCCTCGTTAAACTCGAGCGCCTGGTTCAGACCGTTTTGACCCGTCGCGGCGTCGATCACAAGCACGACCGAAACCGGCATGGGGCCGGCGGCCATATTGGCGGCGCGCTTACGGGTCACATTGACCACCTTGGCAAGCTCGCGCATGAGCTCAGGGCTCGTGTGCAGACGGCCGGCGGTATCGATAAGCACCAGGTCGCTGCCGCGCTTGTCGGCCTCGTCGAGCACGTCGTAGCAAACACTTGCCGGGTCGGAGCCGCGGTCGCGCTTGATGACGGGGACGCCAGCGCGCTGGCCCCACACATCGAGCTGCTCGATAGCGGCGGCGCGGAAGGTGTCGGCCGAACCGATCACCACGTTCTTGCCGCGGGCGGCCATGGCGCTCGCGATCTTGCCGACCGTAGTGGTCTTGCCGGCACCGTTAATGCCCACAAACAGCACGCAGCTCGGCGTATCGGAGAACGGATCGCGCTCGATGGGCACAAAGTGCTGCTCGAGCTGCTCGGCCAGGGCACGACGAAGCTGCGGAGCGGTCTTGAGGTTCTTCTTGGCCGCGGCGTCGCGCAGGTCATCGGAGACCTGAATGGCGATCTCGGCACCCATGTCACCCATGACGAGGGTGTCCTCTAAGTCCTCCCAAAAATCCTCGTCGACCTCGCCGCCAAAGTAAAAGACCTCGTTGAGGGCCTCGCGACTGCGCTCAAGTCCGCGCGAGAGAGCGTCAAAGAATCCCATTATGCATTCACGACCTTTCCGGTTTCGCGATCGAGTTTTTGCGAGACGACGCGACTGACGCCGTCGGCTTGCATCGAGACGCCATAGAGGACGTCAGCGTCCTCCATAGTACGGCGCTGATGCGAAATGACCAAGAGCTGCGTATCGGAACGCAACACATCGAGCGCGCCGATGAGCTTGGACAGGTTGGCGTCATCGAGTGCCGCCTCGACCTCGTCCAGCACATAGAACGGCACCGTGCGCGTGCGGTACACAGCAAAGAGGAGGGCGAGCGCCGTCAGGCTCTTCTCGCCGCCCGACATGAGCATCATCTTGGTGATGCGCTTGCCGCGCGGCTGCGCCACGACCTCGATACCCGTCTCGGCAGGATGCTCGGGATCGGTCATCTCCAGATGAGCCTGGCCGCCCGGGAAGAGCATAGCGAAGATCTCGCGGAAGTTCGCGTCGACCTTCTCAAACGTCACCAGGAACGCCTTGCGCATCTTGCGATCAATGGCCACCGTGATCTTGGTGAGCGCCTTGCGTGCGCTCTCCAGATCGGCCAGCTGCTCCTCGATGTAGTCGGCGCGGCGCTTGAGCTGCTCGTACTCCTCCATGGCAACTTGGTTAACGGGACCAAGGTTGTTGATCTGGCGCACAAGCTGGTTGAGTTCGCGCTCGGCGGCATCGCGGTCCGTGGGCGCCGGAAGCATGAGCGCTTCCTCGAGCACCGTCGTGCCATCGGCGGTAATGGCCTTGATGGCAGCCTCGACCTGCACCTCGAGCTTGCCACGCGCGACCTTGAACTCGTTTTGCGTCGCCGTGGCGGCATCAACCCGCTCCTTGGCACGGGAGACCTCGGCCTTGGCATCCTCGATGGTCTTCTTGAGCGAAGCGGAGTCCGCCTCCTCCAGAGAGGCCTGGTCACGCAGGCGCGCTGCCCAATCCGACGCGCGTTCCAACAGGGCAGAATAGCGTTCGTGCATGGGATCGACGCGCAGGCGCAGCAGCTCGAGCGAGCGCGAGGCCTGGCGTGTTCCGCGGATACGACGGTCGATGCCCTCAAGACGATGCTCCAGGTCGGGCACGCGGCCCTTCAGCGAACGCAGGCGTTCACTCGTCTGGGCTAGGCGAACCTTGGCGTCGGCGAGCTTGCCGGCAGCTTCGGAATCGTCACGGCGAACGCGGTCGAGTTCGTCGTTGGCCTCGGCAATCTGCAAGCCCAGATCGCTTGCCTGCGCGCGGGCCTCGTCACGCGAACGGGTGAGCTCGTCAACGCGCGGGCGCGCAGCGCGAACGGCTTCGGCGGCCTGCTCGCGGCGCTTGGAGATGCGCACGCGCTCGACCTCGGCATTGTTGGCGCTTTGCTCCAAGCGGCCGATCTCGGAGAGCAGCGAGCGGCGCTCGCCCTCAAGACGGGCAATCTCACCGGCGGCATCGCCCTCAGCGGCACGCGCTTCCTCAACGGCCGCATTGGCCTCGATGACCTGATCCGACACGTGCTCAAACACAGCGGCCAAATCGGGCTCAAGCCCCTCCAGCTCGCGAATGCGACGCTTACGCTCCAGAGCACCCGACGCCTCGCCGGCATCGAGGCCCACACGCACCAGGCCGCCGCAGGCGACGCGGGCGCCATCGGAGGTCACGTAAGTCACGCCGTCAACGACCGGCGCCGACAGCGCGGCAGAAAGATCGTCCACGACGTAATAGCCGCCGAGCAGCGCCTCGACGACGGGTCCGTAGCCTGCGCGCACGGACAGACGATCAACCAGACGGGTACCGGCAGCGCCCTCGGCGGCAGCAGAGCCACTCACGCCGCGCGCCGCCAGCAGCGCCTCACCCGAGGCCTTCTTCTGGTCCAGAGCGGAACGACCGGCACGCTCAAGCGCGGACGTATCGTCGAACAGCAGCGCATCGATATCGCCGGCAAGTAGTTGCTCCACCAGGCCCTCAAGCTCGCGCGGGGCCTCGAGCACGTCGCCCAGACGACCCGAGACATCGTCGCCCAGCGCACCCACCAGACGGCTCACGAGCGGCGAGCTGTCGGCCATGCGGGCATCGAGTTTCTTTTGGCTGGAAAGCTCCGAGCGCACCTCGGACAACTTGTTGCGCGCCTCGCTCTCGCGGGCACGCAGGTCCTTCAGGGCTGCACGGGCGACCTCGGTGGCCTCACGCGCATCGGCCTGGGCCTGGCGCGCTTCCTCAAGAGCGCCCTCAAGCTCCTCGGCGCGGTCGCGACGGCTCTCGAGCGAGGCCGTGACCTCCTCGAGCTGCTCGTCAATCTGCTCCAGGCGCGAGGCATACATGTTGTCCTCGACCTCGGCATTGCTCAAGGAATCCTTCACCTTGGCGAGCTCGAGCGCGGCGTTATCGGCCACGCGCTGCACATCGCGTTGCTCTCGCGTAAGCTGCGAAATCTGATTGTCGAGCGCCACGCGCCGCTCGTGGAGCTCAGCGGCGGCAGGACCAGCGGCGTCAACGTCCTCCTGGGCTTGCATATGCGCACCGGTCACTTCCTCAAGCTGCGCACGCGCGTCCTCGAGCTCCTCGACCACGCGACGACGCTGATGCTCGGAGCTCGAAATCTGACCGCGCATGTCAGACAGGCGCGACACCATGTTGTGGCCCTTTTCCTCGAGCAGGCGCATGTCGGAGTTAATGCGGCCGACCACATCTTGCATATGACGGCGTTGCTCGCCCAGGTCGCCCACAAACAGGCCCTTTTCCTCAAGCATAACCTGGAGCTTCTCGAGCTCGCGCTCCTTTTCGCTCATGCGGTACTGCGCAAGCTCCAGCTCGGCAGCACCTTCCTTGGAGCGGCTCTCCAGGTCGTTCCACTGCGACTGCAGCGAACGAAGCTCATCGACAGCCAGCATCTGCGTAAGCTCGTTCGCGCGCGAGGACAGCTCTTTGTACTTGCGCGCGCGATCGACCTGACGCTCCAGCGGTCGCAGCTGACGGGCGATTTCCTTATTGATGTCGCGGGCACGCGTCAGGTGCTCGTCCATCGACTTAATCTTTTTGAGCGCACGCTCCTTGCGGCGCTTGTGCTTGGAAATGCCGGCGGCCTCCTCGATGAGGGCGCGACGCTCCTCGGGGCGGCTCTGCAAAATGGCGTCGAGCTTGCCCTGGCTGATGATGGAATGCGTATCCTTGCCTAGGCCCGAATCGTGCAGGATGTCCTGAATGTCCATCAGGCGGCACGGACTCGAGTTGATGAGGTACTCGCTTTCGCCCGAGCGATACATACGACGGGTGATGGCGACCTCGTCAAAGTCGACGGGCAACATATGGTCCGAGTTATCGAGCACCAGCGTGACCTCGGCGACACCCACCGGCTTGCGCGCCGACGAGCCCGAGAAGATGACATCCTCCATGGCCTGGCCGCGCAGCTGCTTGGCGCTCTGCTCGCCCAGGACCCACAGAATCGAGTCGGAGATGTTCGATTTTCCCGAGCCGTTTGGACCGACGATGACGGTCAGGCCCGGCTCAAACGTCATATGGGCGCGGTCGGCAAACGACTTGAACCCTTTGAGCGTGAGGGACTTGAGATACACGGTTCCTCGCTTACACGTGCTTCTTGTTCAGAATCACGCCGTTGGTGGTGTAACCCATGCGGTCGAGCGCTTCGAGCGCGGCAGCTCCCTCGGCTTCCTTCTTTGAGGAGCCGGAGCCGCGACCCTGACGAATACCATCGATCAACACCACAGCGGTAAAGGTGGGCGCATGCGCCGGGCCCTCGGAGCCAACGAGCTTGTACGCCGGAGGTTCGTGACCGTCGGCTTGCACGCACTCCTGCAAAAACGACTTGGGGTTCGCAGGATGCTCGGCACGCTCGGAAGCCAAATGCGGCTTAAGCGTACGGTGAATGAACTCCGCCGCAACGTCCCAGCCGGCATCCAGGTACAGCGCGCCCACGAGCGACTCATAGACGTTCTCGAGGGCCGAATGCAGGCCGCGCGCACCGGTACCGGTCTCGGAGGCACCAAAGATGATGATGTCGTCGATGCCCAGCTCGTGAGAAACCTCGGACAGCGTAGCGCCCGAGACAAGCGACACCTTCAAGCGCGTGAGCTTGCCCTCGTCAAACTCCGGATAGGACTCAAACAGGGAGCGTGCGACCACAGCGCCCAAAATGGAATCGCCCAAGAACTCAAGGCGCTCATAGCTGGCAGAAACCGGCTGGCCCTCGACTGCCGAGGGATGCGTAAGCGCCGCGCGCAGCAGCACCTTATTGTTGAACTCGTGGCCCAGGATTTCCTGGGCGCGCGTAAGTCGGTCGGATAAAGCCAAGACTTAGGCCTCCTTGGCAGCTTCGATAGCGTCGACGGCGTCGGCGACAGAGTTGAGCGAGAGCAGGGTCTCGTCATCGATCTCGAGGTTGAACTCGTCCTCGATAGCCGTAACCAGCTGCAGGCGCTCGAGCGAGTTGGCATCGAGGTCGTCAAAGGTGGTCTCCTCGCTAATTTCGGCAACATCGACGCCTAGAACGTCAGCAGCGACCTCGGCGATCTTGTCGAAGATTTCGGAGCGGTCCATAGCGCTTCCTCTCATAGTGCATGAATACCAAAAGAATGGTACCGCCCGGGCGGTACCAAGACACGGTTCGATTCTACCCCACGACGTGCGCCCCGAGACGCATAACGCCGCTGTTATAAAACGATGCCGTCCATGGAGTTGGCGACATTCTCGACCAGCCCGGCGCGCACGGCTTCGGCCGCCGCAAGCGTACCGTTTTTAACAGCCTCGACCGAGGTGGCACCATGGCCGATCAGGACCACGCCGCGCAGGCCCAAAAGAATCGCGCCGCCCTTGGCGTCGCCCGAAAGCTTGGCTTTAATCTCGCGCATCTGCTTTTTGATGAGCAGCGCGGCGATCTTGGTGCCGAGCGAGGCCATAAAGGCACCCTTGAGTTCCTGCAGCAAAAACTTGGCAGCGCCCTCGGTGGCCTTGAGCGCGATGTTGCCCGACATGCCGTCGGCGACCACGACGTCAAAATTGCCCGACGTAAGATCGGTGCCCTCGCAGTTACCAACAAAGCCGGGAACGGCGGCTTTCATAGCCGGGAAGCAGGCCTTGGTAAAGTTGGAGCCCTTCTCGTCCTCGGTGCCGTTGGCAAGCAGGCCCACGCGGGGATGCTCGATGCCCAGGACGACGCGGGCATAGGCGCTACCCATCTGAGCAAAACGCACCATGTCATCGACCTCGACATCGGGGTTGGCGCCCATATCGCACAGCACCGTCAGACCGCCGGCGCGATTGGGCAGCGCATTGGTCAGACAGGGGCGCACCGGCTGCTTCTTGCCTTCGGCCTGATACCTAAACGGCGTCACGTAGGCGGTGGCAGCGGCGGTCATGGCGCCGGTGGAGCCGGCAGAGAAAAACGCGTCCGCATTACCCTTCTTAATGGCGCGGCAAGAAAGCACGATCGACGACTTACGCTTGGTCATCACGGCGCGAATGGGATCGTCATCCATGGCGATAACGTCAGGCGCCTCAAGGGCCTCAACACGTGCATGGGAAGCGGCAAAGGGATTGACGATTTCGGCGGGACCAGCTGCCAAGACCTCGATATCGGGATCGGCGGCAAGCGCAGCCTCGATACCATCGAGAACAACCTGAGGTTTCTCGTCTCCGCCCACAACGTCTACACAAACGCGAACGTTACTCATATACATACTCCTTATACAAAAATGGCCGACTCATTGAGCCGGCCATTGTGGTTCCATTTGGAACGGCATCGCATCCAGAGTATACCGTTACTCGGTAACGATAACCTCGCGGTCCTTGTAGAAACCGCAGCTGGGGCACACGTGGTGCGGAAGCTTAACAGCGCCGCAACGGGGGCACGTGGACTGAGCCGCAGCCGAGATCTTCATGTTGGCGGAACGACGGGTGTGAGTGCGGATACGACCCTGCTTTTGTTTAGGTACGGGCATAGTGACCTTCCTTATGAACTATCCAGTGTGGCGATTACGCGCAAGTAGCGATACTACCACAGTTTTACTCATCGAGCTTGAGATTCTTCAATGCTGCAAATGGATTTTCCGTGGCAGCGGCCCATTCTGCCTCTGCCTGGGCGGCGCAATCGCATTGCTCGACGTTGAGATTGCAACCGCAAGTGGGGCACAGGCCGCGGCAATCGGGCTTGCACAGGACAACGAACGGCGTGTCCATGACGACCGCGTCGTTGATGGGCTCTCCCAGATCGACGATGCGATCCTCGCCCAGGAGCTCGTAGCCGTCTTCGTAGGCCTCGGGATCCTCGGGCTCCTCAAAGAGATAAAACTCCTCGATCTCGCCGGCGATATCAAACGAGGCGGGCTCCAGGCAACGGTCGCACTCGCCGGTGGCGTGCGAGCGAACCATGCCCGTGAGCAAGACACCGGTACCGGCATTGGTAAAGACAACGTCGTAGTCGATGCCGTCCTGTAGCTGGTACTCCTTCTCGCCCACCGTGTAGGTGGCGACATCGACCTTACCGGTCAGCGGATACGAATCTCCAGGAAACTCGAGCTGCTCGGAAAGATCGACGGTAACGCTCGGGAACTCAGCCATTACCACTGACCATTCTGCTGGGCGGCACCCTCGTTGAGCTGCTGACGGCAACGGGTAACGGTGCCGGTCAGGCTCTTGAGGTTCTCCTCCAAGTGCGTAAAGACCTGCTCTGCGTAGTCCTCGGCAGCATAACGCGTCTCGCGCTCGTACTGCTGGGCACGATCGCGGATGTCGTCGGCCTGCTGCTGCGCAAGGCGGACGATCTCCTGCTCACCGGCAATGGTGAGGGCCTGCTGCTGAGCGTCGGCGATGATGGAATCGGCCTGAGCGGCGGCGGAAGCCATAAGCTCCTCGCGCTCCTTAAGGATACGGCGGGACTTCTGCCACTCCTCGGGATAGCTCATGCGGATCTCGTCGAGGATGTTGAAGAACACGTCGGCGTCGATGACCTTGAACTGAGCGTTCTTGCCGAAAGGCGGCTTGGCTTCCTCGATCAGCCCTTCGAGCTCATCGACCAAGCTGACGATCCTATCGCCAGGAAAATTCTCGCCCGGCATCCGGTCTCCTTTCATAGGTAACATATCATCGTGCTAGTTTACCACATGCCACCAGGCAATAAGAAACGTCACGAAAAGCGATGTTTGAGCGCTTCGACCACGTTGGACGGGACAAACGTCGATACGTCACTGCCGAGCGAGGCGATCTGGCGAACGACCGAGCTCGAGATATAGCCGTACTGCGGCGCACTCATGACAAAGATGGACTCCAGCTCGCTATCCAGGCGATAGTTAAGGTCGGCCTGCTGCAGCTCATACTCAAAGTCGGTCATGGCGCGCAGACCCTTGACCACGGCCCCCGCCCCCTGCTCACGAGCGAAGTCGACCAAGAGGCCGGTAAAGGGCAGGACCTCAACGCCGTCGATATCACCGAGCGCCTCGCGGGCCAGCGCCACGCGCTCATCGAGCGTAAACGTGGTGCCCACACCGTTTTTACCCTGCGACTCGGCAACAGCGACGATCACGCTGGGAAAGATGCGGCGGGCGCGGCGGATCACATCGATATGGCCAAACGTGATGGGATCGAAGGTGCCCGGGACGATCACGCGGTTGATGGTGTCATTCATGGGCGTCCTCCGATGGCACATCCTCGTCATTTTCGTTCTCGACAGCATGGTCGTTCTCGTCCTCGGCCACCCAGTGTAGCAAGTCAACCGAGGTAATGCCGTAGCGCTTCTCACGTACAGTCTCAAAGCCTGCCGGATGCGCGCCCGCATCGGCGGCGGCATGCTCAAACAGGACGTAAGCGCCAGACGCAAGTAAACCCTGCTGAGCCAGGTCCTGCAGCAGTTCCTCGACCGGCTCGGCACCAAAAGCATAGGGCGGGTCGAGCAGGACCAGATCAAAGGGGCCGCCCGGTACACGACCGCGCGAGGCACTCGCCAGCATGTCGCCCGTGACCACGCGCCAACGCGCACGGTCACGGCAGAGCGACTCGATATTCTTGGTAATGAGCCGCGCGGCGTTGCGATCGATCTCAAACGTCGTGAGCGAGCGGGCCCCACGAGAGAGCATCTCTAACCCTAAGGCACCAGAGCCGCCAAAGGCGTCCAGCACACGGACCTCGTCCAGATCGAAGTCGAATGCCGACATGACCATAGATGCGCATGCCTCGCGCACGCGATCGGTCGTGGGGCGGGTGACATCGCGACCACGGGGCTCCTCGATCTTACGACCGCGCCATTCGCCGCCGATGATTCTCATCCTCCGCTGACCTCCTTAAAAATGTGTCGATATCGCATGGCGACCGCATCGCGCAGAGGGCGCGTCGCCACGGAGTCAAGGGTGCAAGCATACCGCAAGAGCTCGACCGCGTCCAAATGGGCCCACTCGATCAGCTCCTCGTCGGCATCCAGGTCGACAAAGCGCAGGGTCACACCACCATGCTGGCGGTACCCCAGGATTTCGCCCTCGTGGCGCAAACGCAGGTCCATTTGGGCGAGCGTAAAGCCGTCCGAGGTCTTTTCGAGCGACTGGAGACGGTCTTGCGCCGCCGAAGCGCCGCCGTTGCCCTTGGAGTGCGTCATGACCAGGCAGGTGCCCGACACGCTGCCGCGGCCCACGCGGCCGCGCAGCTGGTGCAGGGCCGCCAAGCCAAAGCGCTCACCGTTCTCGATGACCATAACGGTGGCGTTAGGCACGTCGACGCCCACCTCGACCACCGTAGTCGAGACGAGCACGTCGATCTCGCCACGCTTGAAGGCATCGATGACCCGATCCTTCTCCCCCGCTGGCATACGGCCGTGAAGGCGCTCGATGGCAAGACCCGGCAACGCCAGACGCAGGCGGTCGAGCTCGGTTGCCGTATCGTGCAGTGGCACGGGGACCGTCACGCGGCCCTCGTCGTCGCGGGCGATACCGGGCACGTCTTCCAGCTCATCGGCCGAGTCACTCGGCTCCACGAGCGGACAAATCACGTAGGCCTGCTGACCCTTTTCATGCGCCTCGCGGATGGCGCCATAGGCGAGGTCGCGGCTCGACTCGGTGAGCACGCGTGTCGTCACGCCAGCGCCAGGGACGGGCCGATGGCGGATGATACTCGTGTCCAGATCGCCGTAGACCGAAAGCGCCAGCGTACGCGGGATCGGTGTCGCCGTCATAACGAGCAGGTCCGCACCGGGGCCCTTCGCGCGTAGGGCGTTGCGTTGGCCAACGCCAAACCGGTGCTGCTCGTCGATGACGACAAGCGACAGATGATTGAACGCAACGTTATCCGAAAGCACCGCGTGGGTTCCAAAGAGGACGTCGAGCTCGCCCGATTCAAGCTGGGCATGGATCTGCTCGCGCTCTGAGGCCGGCGTGGCACCCGTCAGAAGCGCCCAGGACATGCCCGCCTGCGAGAGCAGAGGGCCGGTCTTATCGGCATATTGGCGCGCCAACACGCCCGTGGGCGCCATAACGCAGGCCTGCGTACCGCTATCGGCAGCCACAGCCAGAGCGCAGGCGGCAACGGCGGTCTTACCGGTACCGACATCGCCCAGCAGCAGGCGGTTCATCACGCGCCCACCATCGCACATATCGCGCAGGATATCTTGGAACGCGGTCTCCTGCTCGTCGCTCAGCGAAAACGGCAGGGCTTGCTTAAGCGCGGCCAGGTGCTCGCCCGCGGTGTGGGCATAGGGAACCACATCGACCAGGCCGCCGACGTTGCGCAGGCGCAGCGCCAGCTGCAGGTAGAGGCACTCCTCGTAGGCAAGCCGTGCGCGCGCGATATCGCGCTCTGCCATACTCGATGGAAAGTGGATCGAACGCAACGCGCGGGCATTGCTCATGAGCTTCCGCTTTGCGCGCAGCGGCGCGGGAATCGGATCGAACGGATTGCCGACGACCTCGAGCGCGCCGCTTACGATGCGGCGCATCCACGCCTGGCTCACGCCATCGCTCACGTAATGGACCGGCAGAATGGTGCCTGCGGCGCGCCCGTCCTCGAGCTTTTCAAAGTGGGGCGAGGCCATCTGCTTAAAGCCGTAGGCAAACTCGACCTTGCCCATCACGGCCAGGCGGTCGCCCTGCTTAAGCTGCTGGGCAATCCAGGGCTGGCGGAAAAAGGCGACCTGCAGCACGCCCGTCTCGTCAACAAGTGAGACCTCAGTCACCTGCATGCGCGGACGCGGCTGCTTTTGGACGATACGGTCGACCGTGGCGATGATGGTGCACACGGTACCGATGGGCGCCATCTCAATGGACCACGAACGGGTAAAGTCGAGGTATCGATGAGGGATATGGAGAAGGAGGTCCCCCACCGTCCGAATTCCCAGACGGCGAAGGGCCTCCTCACGTTTACCCGAAACATATTTGAGTCGCGCGATATCCTCGTCAAGCGCATTGCTCTGGGCAAAGCGCTCCGAGACGCGCGGCACGGAGCAGAGCTCGGACATGGGCAGATGCCTACTCGATCGAGAAGATCACAGGATAGAGCGGCTGCTCGCCACGATGGGCATCGATCTCCAAGTCGGGCTGAGCCTCCTCAATGGCGTCGACGATCTCCTGGAAGGCTTCATCGGACAGCTCCTCGCCGGCCAGAATCGTCAGCGCGTCACCCTCCTCTTCCTCCTGCATGCGGTTGATGCAATCGAGCGTGACCTGCTTCACATCGGAGCCGACCACGTCGATGGAGCCGGCAATGATACCCATAACGTCACCGGAGTGAATCGGAGAGCCGTCAGAGGCGCTGGAATCGCGCACGGCACGAGTGACCTCGCCATCGCGAACCTCGCTGATGGCGTCGACCATGGCGGCAACGGCGTCCTCGAGCTCGGAATCGGGCAGGACGGCGAACAGCGCGGAGAACGCCTGCGGGACGGTCTTGGTGGGAACGACGGCGACCTTCTTGTCGGTACAGGCAGAGGCTGCGGCCTCGGCAGCCATGCGGATGTTGCCGTTATTGGGCAGGATGATGACCGAGGTCGCGTTGACCTGGTCCACCGCGCCCAGCAGGTCGGCGGTCGAGGGATTCATAGTCTGGCCACCCGAGACGATCACGTCAACGCCGAGGGACTTGAGGATGTCGGCCTCGCCCGAACCGGCGGCAACGGCGACAAAGCCCAGCGCCTTGGCGGGCTCGGCGGCCTTTTCCTGGTCCTCGTGAATCTTGGCGGTACGGTCGTGGGCCTCCATCTCCATGTTGTGGATAAAGACCTCGTAGATCTGACCGAGCTGCAGCATGTGCTCGAGCACCAGGTTGGGGGTGTTGGAGTGCACATGGATCTTGTAGTCGGGGTAGGCACCCACGAGCAGCTCGCAGTCGCCCATGGAGCCCAGGAACTTAAGGCACTCGTCCTCGTCAAAGGGAGCGTCGGCCTTAAAGAGGAACTCGTTGCAGTAGCGGAACTCCGAGCCCTCCCAGTCGTCGTTGGCCTCGATCTCAACGCGATTGAGGGCCGCGTCGCGGGCAGAGCCAGCGGAATCAAACGTGGCGGAGAAATCCTCGACCACGGTGCTGCGGCCAAGAGCGGCGGCAACAAAGTTCTCAAGGAAAATAGCAAAGCCAAAGGCGCCGGAGTCGACCACGCCGTTCTCCTTCAGAACGGGCAGCAGGTCGGGCGTGCGAGCGACGGACTGGTAGGCCTCGACGACGATGGCATCGAGCGCGTCCTCGGCCGAGAACTTCTTCTTTTCGCACTCGTCGGCCTTGGTCGAGACATCGCGCAGCACCGTGAGAATCGTGCCCTCGATGGGCTTACGGACGGCCTGGAAGGCGACCTTGACGGCGCGGCGGAACGCATAGGCGATGTTGGCGGACGTGATGGGCTCATCAGCAGAGACGAGACCCTCGGCCACGCCGCGCAGGATCTGAGAGGTGATGACGCCGGAGTTGCCGCGGGCACCCATCAGGGAGCCGTGGGTGATGGCGCCGGCGATGGCCTCCATATCGGCATCGGCGGGAAGGGCGGAAAGCTCCTTGGTCACCGAGGCGAGCGTGAGCGACATGTTGGTACCGGTGTCGCCGTCGGGTACGGGGAAGACATTGAGCTTGTTGATCTCCTCGGCCTTGTCGGAAACAGCAGCCGCAGCGATCGGAAAACAGGTGCGAATGGTCTTTGCAATCATGGGTATTTGAATCTCCGTTTTCGGATGCTAGTTCAGACGGCTCTTGAGCGCGTCGATGTGAATGCCGATCTTAAGGCTGGCGGGATCGATCTGGGCGATCTCCTGCAGGGTGAAGGCAACGGAGCTCGAAAGATTGTGGCAGACGGACTTCATGTTGACGCCGTTCTCGAGCACGACGTGAAGATCGACCGTAAGGCCGTTCTCGTCGGCGGAGACAAGCACGCCCTTGCGGAGGCGCTGACCGGCAAGCAGGCGCACGCTCTCGGCGCCTTGGAGCTGCTCAGCCATACCGACGACGCCATAGCACGTCATCGCGGCATAACCGGCAATATCGGCAATAACGTCGTTCGAGACGCTCAGGCTGCCGTTAATGGTCTCAGACACAAGAATCTCCTTATCTGGTGCTCGCGGCACCATGTCGTGGGAGCAATCATTGCAATATTCTACAACGACCGCGCCATGTTGAGGTGGCGGGCCTCGGGATTACATCCTCGACACGAAATGTTGATACGGTAACGTTCGCGAACGGCGATCGCGGCATGAAAAAACCCGCCGCATAAGCGACGGGTTTTACAACCTGGCTCCCCGGGTAGGACTCGAACCTACAACAGCGCGGTTAACAGCCGCGTGCTCTACCATTGAGCTACCGAGGAATTTAAAAGCCCAGCGGAATGGACTGAGAAATTCTGGCTCCCCGGGTAGGACTCGAACCTACAACAGCGCGGTTAACAGCCGCGTGCTCTACCATTGAGCTACCGAGGAATAGGTGCGTGCTCTCAAGCAACGAAGTTTATTATACGGACGAATCAGCTCAGGGCAAGAACTTTTTTGAGATTTTTTCCGACCTAGTCATTGGGGACGTCCCCAATGACCACATGAAAGCGCCCCCAAGCGGATGTGCTTGAGGGCGCTTCTTGCTTGACTAGCTTTCGATATAGTCTTTGAGCTTGCTGCTGCGGCTCGGGTGGCGGAGCTTGGCCAAGGTCTTGGACTCGATCTGGCGGATACGCTCGCGCGTGACGCCAAACTCGCGGCCGACTTCCTCGAGCGTGCGGGGATGCCCGTCGACAAGGCCAAAGCGCAGCTCGATAACCTTGCGCTCACGATCGGCAAGCGAGTCGAGCACCTGGGTGAGCTGCTCCTGCAGCATGGAGAAGCTGGCGGCATCGGGCGGAACGATAGCCTGGGAGTCCTCGATGAAGTCGCCCAGCTGGGAATCCTCTTCCTCGCCGATGGGGGTCTCGAGCGACACGGGCTCCTGCGAAATCTTCTGGATCTCGCGGACGCGGTCGGCGCTCATGTCCATCTCGGCACCGATCTCCTCAGGGGTCGGGTCGCGACCCAGGTCCTGAAGGAGCTGGCGCTGCACGCGGACGAGCTTGTTGATGGTCTCGACCATATGCACGGGAATACGGATGGTACGGGCCTGATCGGCAATGGCGCGCGTAATGGCCTGACGGATCCACCACGTGGCGTACGTGGAGAACTTAAAGCCCTTCTGGTAGTCGAACTTCTCAACGGCGCGGATCAGACCGAGGTTGCCCTCCTGGATCAGGTCAAGGAACAGCATGCCGCGGCCGACATAGCGTTTGGCGATGGAGACGACCAGACGCAGGTTTGCGCTGATGAGTGCCTGCTTAGCTTCGAGGCCGACGTTCTCAATGCGCGTAAGACGACGCATCTCGGCACGCGTGAGCTCGAGCTCACCGGCATCGGCGGCCTCGAGCTTCTCGGTGGCCTCAAGACCGGCCTCGATCTTCATGGCCAGATCGACCTCTTCGGAGGCGGTCAGCAGGTCGACCTTGCCGATCTCTTTGAGGTACATACGAACCGGATCGCCGGTCAGCATCACCGTGGAGGCATCGATGCCACGCACGCGGGAGCGTGAACGGGACGTGCGCACGGTGCGCTTCTTCTTGCTCTTGGAAGAACCCATCTCGGCATCGGCCTGACGGGCCATCTTGAGCTCGTGATCGTCGAGCGAGCCGGAATCGTGCTCGTCGTCGTCATCGAAATCGTCGGTATCGGTATCGTTATCGTCATCGTCGACGTCCATGGGGGCGTCGTCGTTACCGCTCGCGGAGATAATCTGGATGCCGCTGTTGCGCAGCGCGGAATACACCGCGGTGAGCTGCTCGTCAGAAACATCGATATCCTTCAGGGCGACCTGAATCTCGTCCTCGGTTACCGAAGTCCTGTTTGAGCCGTTGCCCATGAGCTTTGCAACGTAGGATTCCAGCCCAGTACCCGTGCTCTCAGTCTTTTTTGGCACAGATTCTCCCTTCATAGTCCACAGGACTCAATACTTTAGCACACACATTGACGTCTATACCCAAAAAGAGGACTGGATATAGGCGAGAATACGCTGGTTGACCACAACATCTAGGCTTGTTCGGTGCCCGCGGACTCCAGACCGATCAAACGGAACGGGTCCGCCACGCCGCCGATAGACTTTTGCAGCTCGCGTTGACGCTGCGAATCCTGCGCGGCCTGCACGGTCAACGCGCGACGGGCCTCATCATCGAGCGAACGGTCTTGGCGCAGCTTGGCCTGCGCGGCACGCATGCGGCGCTTGATGGTGTAGAGCTCGAGCGTATCAAGCATAAACACGATGTTCGTCTCGGTGGGGTGCTTGCTCGTCGCCGAGATACGCCCGGCACTCACAAGCGTTGCCGCCTCGGGACACACCGAGCGCGCCGCATCCATGCAGGCTGCAGGATCGGTTCCCGGCGGCGTTGCCAGAACGGCCCATGCGATGGACTCGTGACGTGGGTCAACCCACTCGATAGAGCAGATGCGGTCGGCATACGTGCGGAACAGGTCGGGGTAGCTCGTAAGCATCGTCAACAGCTCGCGCTCCCCCGCCAAGGACTTGCGCTCAAGATCAGTAAGAACCATCGGCGGCGCCGCAGCCGGAGTGCCCAAACTATCAGTCACAGGTACAGCACCCATACCATCAGGCACATCGATCGGAGGCAGGTCGTCGTCAACCTCTACCGGCGCGGCGCCATAGGCGTCGAGCGGAACGTAGTCGTACAGCTCCTCCTCGACCGGCGCAGAGACCGGCGGCGTCGCGCCCGACGCCCAAGCGCCACGAGACGCCCCCTGCGAACCAGACGCCCGACCGCCCGCGTTGCCTGCACGCTCGGCCTGCGCCCGCTGGCGCTCGTAGTTCTGCTCGCGACGACGCTCGGCATCCTCGCGCTTGGCAACATCGCGAAACACACGGCCCGAGCTCGAGCGCACCGTCTCCAGATCCAAACCCAGCAGGTCGGCAATCTGGATAAAGTACGTATCGATCATGTAGCTATCGCGCAGCGGATAGATGAGCGTGAGAGCGTCCTCCAGCGCCTTGGCACGACCGCCCGGCGTGGTAATATCGCTTGACTCCTGCAGTGAGCGGTACACAAAGTCCATGAGGGGCTCGGCGGCGTCGATGCGCGCCTGCAGTGCCTCGCCACCATGCGCGGTGATGAACTCCATGGGGTCGTTGCCGTCGGGAAGCACCACGCAGCGCAGGTCCATCGAATCCTGCTCGATAAACTGAATCGCGCGGCGAGCGGCCTTTTGACCGGCGGCGTCGCCATCGAACATATACACAATGCGCTTGGCAAAACGGGTGAGCGTCTTTACGTGATGTTCCGTCAGCGCCGTGCCCAGCGTGGCGACGACGTTTTTGATCCCCGCCTCCCAGCAGGCGATACAGTCGGTATATCCCTCCACCACGATGGCGGTATCCTGCGCGACAATAAACTCCTTGGCCCAATTAAAGCCGTAGAGGTTTCGCTTTTTATGAAACACGCTCGTCTCGGCGGTGTTGAGATACTTAGGCTGGCCGTCGCCCATAATGCGACCGCCAAAGGCAATGTTGTGACCCTGCTCGTCAAAGATGGGGAACATCACGCGGTCGTAAAAGCGGTCGGCAAGCTGCCCGCGCCCGCGACTCACGGCAACGTTGGCGTCGATCATCTCCTGCGGGGTAAAACCCGCCTGGGACAGGTGCGACACCAGCGCGTTACGGCCCGGTGCAAAGCCCAGGCAGTAGCGGCGGCAGACGTCGCCGCCCATGCCGCGGCTGGCAAAGTACTCGCGCGGACGGCCGTCCTTACCGCGCATGAGCATGGTGTGGTAGAACTGGGCGGTCTCGGCGCACAGATCGTAGATGCGGGCACGTTTGGTGCCGCGCTCGCGGCGATCTCCGGTGTCATGCAGCTCAATACCCGCGCGATCGGCCAAGTAACGGATTGACTCGGGAAAGCTCAGGTTCTCGCGCTTCATGATATACGTGAAAACGTCGCCACCCTCGCCGCAACCAAAGCAATGCCACACCTGCGTGGCGGGGATAATGTGGAAGGACGGCGTCTTCTCGCCATGGAAGGGGCAGCATCCCCAAAACTCATGGCCGCGAGGCTTGAGCTCGACCGTTTCCTGCACGATGGCAACCAGGTCAGACGCAGCGCGTACCTGGTCTTTTTCCTCATCGCTAATCACGGATGCTCACCCCCTGATCGCCCAAGTTGTGACGAATATCCTCGATATTACCCTCGACGGTCGCAATCAACTCATCCAGCGAATCGAACACACGCGAGGGACGCAGCCAGCGCGTAAACGCCAGCGAAACGGAAGCGCCGTACAGGTCGCCCGTATAACCAATTAAATTAGCCTCGAGATGCGCAGATGCCGCATCGTCAGCATACGTTGGCGGCAGGCCGACGTTCACAGCAGCGGGCCACGCGGTGTCATCGACCAGCACCAGACCCTCATACACGCCATCGGCTGGCACCTGAATGCCGTCGGGAACCTGCAAGTTTGCCGTGGGAAAGCCCATGCCAGAACCCTCGTGACGGCCGCGAATAACACCGCCACGCACCATATACGGACGGCCGAGTAACCCAGCAGCAAGCTCCACATGGCCCTGTCCCAGCTCATGACGAATGCGGGTGGCGCAAATGGCCTCACCGCCCTCGCAAAGCAGGTCGTGACCATACACGTCAACGCCGTGCTCGGAACCCCAGGAGCGCATCTCGGCAACACCAGAAGCACCGCCACGACCCAGCCTAAAGTCACTGCCAACGCGAATCGATCGAATGTCGACCAGACGCGACACCAGCGAGAGAAAATCAACATGGTCAAGCGCTGCAACCTCAGGCGTAAAGGGAACGGCCACCACCGCATCGACCCCGGTTTGAGCCAAGGCATGCAGACGGTCGGCCGTCGTCATCAATTTTTGGGCGGGCGAAGGGCTCACCACAACGTCCGGGTCGGGATCGAAGGTAACCACGACCGCCTTACAGCCATGGGCACGGGCATCACGGACAAGCGCTTCGATGAGTTCCTGGTGTCCACGGTGAACGCCGTCGAACACGCCAATGGCGATTGAAGCGGCACCCAAGTGCTCACACTCATCAAACGTATCGGCAGCAACGATGCGAGCCTCGTCCGACTCGCCCGCGAAAAAGACACGCGCGAGCTCGCGAGCGGACAACATCATCGAACACCGCCGATTGCCTGCGGAAACACGTGCTCCATGACAAAGCGGCCGCCCTCAATGCGGGCGAGCGCCTTGAGTCCCCCATCGAGCACCAACGCAAACGGCGCCTTCGAGGAATCGAAATCGGCAAGCGCACGCTCAACGGGAATGCGTCGGCCGCAGAGCAGGTCGTCGGCAAGATTGCCCGGCAAGTCAACACGTGTGGCGCCCAGGGCCGCAATGGGATCCAGGGCAAAGCCAGCCGCGGACTCGGGAGAAAGCTCCTCGACCGCATGACAAGCGCCAATGGAAACAACACCGGAAGCCGTGCGGCGCAGCGCGGAAATATGCGCGGCGCTATCGCAAGTGTGGCCCAGGTCGCGAGCGAGCGCACGGATATAGGTGCCCTTGCTCACCGAGAACGCCACGGTCCACACACACGTATCACCTTCGCCGCCCACGGCGATCAGGTCGGCGGCATAGACCTCGACGGGGCGCGGAGGTAGGTCCACCGCATTGCCCTCGCGAGCAGACTTGTAGGCGCGAACGCCATTGACCGAGATAGCAGAAAACGCCGGCGGCACCTGCATCTGCGGGCCCAGCATGGCGGCCAAGCGCTCACGAGCATAGGCAGGATCGCGGAGCTCGTTGGCAACAGCCACCGTGCGGACCGCCTCGCCCTCCGCATCATCGGTATTGGTCTCGGCGCCAAACGAGATGTCGGCGACATAGCTTTTGGTATCGAGGGTTAGCATGCCCAGCAGACGAGTAGCCTGGCCCACGCCCACCACCATGACGCCGGATGCCATGGGGTCGAGCGTGCCGGCATGGCCGACGCGCCGCTCATGGAGGGCGCGTCGGCATTGCGAGACCACATCGTGGGACGTGCAGCCCACCGGCTTATCGACGGCGAGCAGCATATTCAGTTGAGAAGGCGTACGACGAGCCATGTACCATCCAAAAAGTTAAAGCTCGACGGTCACCGAAGCGGGATCCTCCCCCACCAGCTCGGCCAGCATGGGAAGTGCCACGGCGAGCGTCTCGCGAATTGTTCCGTTGTTGGAAAAGCCGGCGGCGGCATGATGCCCGCCACCGCCAAAGTTGGCAGCGATCTCGGACACATCGAGGTCACCCTTGGAGCGCAGGTTGCCGCGCACCTTGGTATCGCCGTCGATGCCCTTTAAGAACAGGCAGACCTCGACGCCCATCACCGAACGCACCACATCGACCAGACCGTCACATTCATCCGAGGTGACGCCGCAGGCCTCAAGGTCGCTCTGGAAGGCATAGCTATACGCCACGCGCCCGTGCGCGACCGTCTTGATACGGCCCATGACAATGGACTTGAGGTGCAAAAACTCGACGCGCATGCTCTGATAGACCTCGAGTGCGACACGAGCCGGATTGGCGCCATGCGCCACCAGGCGCGAAGCAGCATGGAACGCGGCAGCATCGGCGTTCTGGTACTGGAAACGACCGGTGTCGGTCACCAAGCCGCACAGCAAGCAGGTCGCGACGCCGTCACGTGCGACAATGCCGCAATTGTCCAAGAAACGGTCGATGATCATAGCGCAGGCTGCAGCTTCAACGCGCCTCAGACTGAGCTCGGCAAACTCCTCGCGTGCCGGATGGTGATCGAAGCACACCACATGCTTGGAGCGACGAAGCACCTCGGCGGAGTTGTTCAGGCGCTCGACGACCGGCACATCCACCGAGATGAACAGGTCCGGATTGCCGGTGTACGCAGATGCCGGCACCAGGCGATCGGAGCCTTCCATAAAGCGGTAGATGCGCGGAACTGGGTCATCGTCTGCCAGCAGCAGGGCAATGTCCTTGTTGGGGAAAAACTTCATGAGCGAAAGGCCCAGACCCAATACGGAGCCCAAGGCATCGCCATCGGGAGAAGTATGTCCCGAAATCGCAATGGAGGACGCACCCTCGATGAGCTCGAGGATGCGTCGCTGAATATCTGCAGACTCGCACGAGGCGAGGTCGGCGGAATTAGTCATCTAAAGCTGCCTCCTGGGCGGCATCCGCTATCGGATAGCCGTCCTCGTCCTTTTCGATCGCAAGCGTGGCGGGAACGTTTTCCAGCGCACGCGTGATGCGCTCGGCCTCATCGGTCGAGCGATCGATGCGAAAATCGAGCTCGGGCGTGACGCGCCAATCGAGCGAGCGGGCCAACAGGCTACGGATGCGGCCCTTGGCGCTGGCGAGCGCCTCCATGACCTCGTCGTAGCGGCTCGCGTCGCACGACACGTACACGCGCGCGAACGAACGGTCCACCGCAACCTCGACCGCGGTCAAGGTGACCAGGTCGAGACGCGGATCGGAAACCTCAAAGAGCAGGATATAACCGAGCTTCTCGCGAAGCTGCTCGCCCAGACGGCGGGTTGCCTGCGTTTGCTTCATAGCGCTACCCCCTACTCGGTACGGGCAACCTGGTCGATGCGGTAGCCCTCAATGGTGTCGCCAGGCTTGATGTCCTGGAAGTTCTCCAGGCCAATACCGCCCTCGGAGCCGCTCTTGAGGCTCTTGGCCTCGTCCTTGTAGTGGCGCATCGAGGCGATTTTACCGTTGAAGACCACGATGCCGTCGCGCACCAGGCGCACGGAATCGGTCGCGGCGATCTCGCCCTCTTCGACGCGGACACCGGCGGCGATACCGACCTTGGGCACCTTGAAGGTGTCCAGGACGGTCGCAGTACCCGTGGAGACCTCGACCTCGGTGGGCTTGAGCATGCCGATGCGGGCAGCATCGAGGTCCTCGAGGCACTTGTAGATGACGTCGTAGCAACGGATCTCGACGCCCTCGCGCTCGGCGGCGGAGCGGGCCTTGCCGTCGGGACGGACGCCAAAGCCGATGATGATGGCGTTGGAGGCGTCGGCCAGGACCACGTCGGTCTCGTTGATGGCGCCGACCGCGGAGTGGATCGTGTTGATGCGCACCTCGGACTGATCCATCTTGTCGAGGGAGTCCTGAAGGGCCTCGATGGAACCCTGGACGTCGGCCTTGATGATCAGGTTGAGCTCCTTGACCTCGGCGTCGGCGATAGTCTCGAAGAGGTTCTCGAGCGTCACGTGCTTGACGCGGCTCTGCTCCTCGATACGGGCCTTGAGCGAACGCTCGTCGGCCAGCGCACGTGCCTCGCGCTCGTCCTCGAACACGCGGAACTCATCGCCGGCGTTGGGGACGGACTGCAGGCCCAAGATCTCGACGGCGTCGGAAGGACCGGCCTCGGTGACGGCGTTGCCCTTGGGGTCGAGCATGGCGCGGACGCGGCCGTAGGTGAGGCCGGCGACCAGCGTGTCGCCCACGTGCAGGGTACCGCGGGTCACGAGCACGGTGGCAACCGAGCCGCGGCCCTTGTCGAGCTTGGCCTCGAGGACGTTGCCCGAAGCAAAGGTATCAGGGTTGGCCTTGAGCTCGAGCACGTCGGCCTGGAGCAGCACGGTCTCGAGCAGGTCATCGATACCGATCTTCTGCTTGGCCGAGATGTTGACGAACATGTTCTGTCCGCCCCACTCCTCGGGGATGATGCCGTACTCGGTGAGCTCCTGGCGCACGCGGTCGGGGTTGGCACCCGGCTTATCGATCTTGTTGACGGCGACGACGATGGGTACGCCGGCGGCCTTGGCGTGGTTGATCGACTCGATGGTCTGGGGCATGACGCCGTCGTCGGCAGCCACGATCAGGATGACGATGTCGGTCACCTTGGCGCCGCGGGCACGCATGGCCGTAAAGGTGGCGTGACCGGGGGTATCGATGAAGGTGATCTTGCGGTCGTTGATCATGACCTGCGAAGCGCCGATGGCCTGGGTAATGCCGCCCGCCTCGCCGGCAGCGACGCCGGTGTGACGGATGGCGTCGAGCAGGCTCGTCTTGCCGTGGTCGACGTGACCCATGACGGTGACGACCGGGGCGCGCGGCTTAAGGTCGGCGGGGTCGTCGTAGAACGAGAAGGTGTTCTCCTCCTCGGGGGTGATGATCTTGATCTGGCGACCCAGGTCGTCGGCAACGAGCTCGACGAGGTCAT
This sequence comes from Collinsella sp., assembly GCA_018378775.1. GTDB lineage: Bacteria > Actinomycetota > Coriobacteriia > Coriobacteriales > Coriobacteriaceae > Collinsella. The sequence continues at coordinate 25,802 of JAGZWV010000007.1, forward strand.
CGGACATGGACTGCGTCATGGTAAGCGGCGTGCCCAGCAGGAACAGGCGCTTGATGATGTCGTTGGCCGGAACGTCGAGCGCCTCGGCGAGCTCCTGGACGGTAACGCCCTGGGAGACCTTGATGGCGTCGAGGTCCTCGGGGTTCACGCCCTGGGCCAGCGCCTCCTCAATCTTGCGCTCTTCCTGAGCCTTTGCGGCCTCGCGCTCGCGCTTCTCCTTGCGCTTTTTGCGGCGACCGGTGGACTCGCGAGAGGCCTCCTCGACGGCGGCACGAGCCTCCTCGAGCACCTTCTCGCGGCTGTACTCCTCGGCCTCGCGAGCCATGCGGCTGTAGTGGTCCTCTTCGTTGTTGTGACCGCCCTTGCGCTTCTTGCCCTTGCCCTGCTTGTCGGGGTTGGGGAAGTCCATGCCGGCAGCGACGTTGTTGCTGGCGTTGGTGCGATGGCTGTGCGGACGGCTCTCGGAGGCGTTGCGCTCGGAGTTGTTGTCTGAGGCGTTGCGATCGTTACGACGGCCACCGCGGCGGTCGTTGTTGCCGCCACGACGGTTACCGCGCTCGGCGGCGCGCTCGGCCTTGGCCTTCTCCTCAGCGTCCTTCTTCTCCTTGAGCACGGTCTCCTGTGCGGCGATCTGGTCGAGCAGCGAGCGGAAGCGCGAACCGGAGTCGGAAGCGGGAACGGCGCGGCGCTGGGCCTCGCGGGCAGCCTCCTCCTTCTCGCGGGCAAGGCGCTCCTGCTCGGCCTTCTTCTTGGCCTCGGCCTCGGCGCGGGCAGCCTCCTCGGCAGCCTGGGCTGCGGCAAACTGGCGGCGCTCCTCCTCGCGGGCCTTCTCGGCGGCGATGCGCTCGCGCTCAGCCTCGGCGGCGCGTGCGGCCTCCTCGGCGGCAGCTGCCTGCTCCTCGGCCTGCTTGGCGGCCTCGACTTCCTGGGCGCGGGCCTCGATCACCGAGGCGAGCTGCTTGCGGACCATGGCGACATAAGCGTCCTCCAAGGTGGAGGAAGCGGACTTAGCGGGAATCTTCATATCGGCGAGATGACCCATCAGTTCCTTGGAGGTCATGCCGAACTCTTTGGCCAGGGTGGACACACGGACTTTTGCCATATGACTTCACCTACCCTTTCTGGCACCTTGGGTGCCTAGAGACTGAACGAGCGTGGGAGACGCGCCGGGACCCGCCCGGCGCGACCGCGCGCTAGATCAGGTCCTCCGCATCATCGAAGGCGTCGGTGTCGTGGACACCGCAGAAACGGGAGCCGGGACGAGCCTGGTTGCGGCACTGGATGCCGTCCTCGGACACATACTCGCAGCGGCGGACGTCCTCGTCCTCCTCGTCACCGATCAGGTCGGCGGCGGGCTCCTCGTGAACGGGAACGTTCTTGAGGATGTCGGCGGCAAGCGTCTCGGACTTGATGTCGATGTGCCAGCCGGTCAGGCGCGCGGCGAGGCGGGCGTTCTGGCCCTCCTTGCCGATGGCGAGGGACAGCTGGTCGTCGGGCACGATGACACCGGCGTAGGCCTTCTCCTCGTCGATGAGGACGCGGGTGACCTTGGCGGGCGACAGGGCGTTGGCGACGTAGACGGCAGGATCGGCATCCCACAGAATGACGTCGACGCGCTCGCCGCGGAGCTCGCCCACGACAGCGCGAACACGGCTGCCCTTGGGGCCGACACAGGCGCCCACGGGATCCAGGCGATCGTCGAGCGAGTGGACGGCGACCTTGGAGCGCTGGCCGGGCTCGCGGGCGATCGACTTGATCTGGACGGTGCCCTCATAGATCTCGGGCACCTCCTGCTCAAACAGACGACGCATGAGCTCGGGGTGGGTACGGGAGATGACAATCGGCGGACGGCTGTGCTCGCCACGAACCGGCTGCAGGTTGGAGTTGGGGTCGCGAACGTCGATGATCACGGCCTTGATGTGCTGGTTGTGCAGGTAGCGCTCGCCCATCGGACGCTCGTTGCGCTCGTTCTCGTAACGGCGCTGGTCGAAGTGCGGCAGCTCGGCCTCGACGCCCTCGCGAATCTTGACGATCGTGAAGTCGGGCGTGGACTGCAGCACGGTACCGCTGATGAGGTCACCGATGCGGCCGGAGAACTCCTCGTAGATCTGCTCGCGGGCGGAGTTGCGCACGATGGCGTTGATCTCGGCCTTGGCGTGCTGGGCGGCGATGCGGCTCGTGTTCTTGGGGGTGACGTCGATCTCCTCAAACTCGGTGAAGTTGCCCTCCTCGTCCATGGAATCGTCGATCGGCTCCAGGCGGTAGACGTAGATCTTGCCGGTGGTGCGGTCAATGGTCACCTTGGCGCCCCACTCAAGATGCAGGATCTCGGCATAGCTCTTGGCGAGCGACTGCTCCAGGCGGTCGATCAGGTAGAGCTGGTCGATGTGCTTCTCCTGGCAAAGCTCCATCAGGGCGGACATCATGTCGGATGCTGCCATCTTACTTTCCTTCCTTCGCGGGCTTGAAGTCGTAGGTGGGCTTCAACTTGCACTTTTTAACATCAGAGAAATCGAGGGTAACGGACTCGCCGTCCTCGAACTCGAGGGTCACGTTCGCCTCGGTGGCGGCGGCAATCTTGCCGGCGTACTTGCGACGGCCCTCGGTGGCGGTGGAGGTGAGCTCGCAGTTCTCGCCCACAAAGCGGGCAAAGTCGCACGGGCGGCGCAGCGGGCGCGCCATACCCGGGCTCGACACCTCGAGCGTATAGCTCGAAGAGATGGGGTCGAGCTCCTCAATCACATCGCCGACCCACTTGGTGTTGGCCGTGACGTCGTTGAGCGAAAGACTCTGACCCTCGGCACCCTCGATACGCACGCGCACGCAGGGGGCCTTGGTGGCACCCACGAGCTCGACGTCGACGATGTCGATATCGTGCTGGGGAGCGACGGCCTCGAGCGCGTCGATAATCGCCTGCTCGGTCTTGGTCTTGACCATTGCGGCACCTCCATCCATACAAAAAAGAAGCGGGGCCGAAACCCCACTTCTTTCAATTACAACTTCATTTGCAAGCAAACTATACCAATAGCTGCGGAAACGTGCAAGCACAGTACGAATCTGCAGGTCAGCGTGCGCACAGCTTCTCCACAAGAATAGAACAATTGACGGCAGACATCAGGGCAGGTACATGAAAAACGAGGGACGACCCAATCGGATCGCCCCTCGTCTTTTATGCGTCAGTTAAGCGCGCAATGCTTACTTGACCACCAGGTTGACCAGCTTGCCGGGCACGCAGATGGCCTTGACGACCGTCTTGCCGTCGAGCCACTTGGCGACGGCGGTCTCGGCGGCAGCCTGCATTTCCTCGTTGGAGGCATCGCGGGCCACGTCGATGCGGCCACGGACCTTGCCGAGTACCTGGACGACGATCTGCACCGTGTCCTCAACGGACTCGGCCAGGTCGAACTCGGGCCAGGCGGCGGTGTAAGCGTTGCCCTCGCAGCCGAGCGCCTCGTGCCACAGCTCGTCGGCCCAGAACGGGCAGATGGGCGCCAGGACGCTCACGATGTCCTTGGCCACGCCGTAGCACAGGGCCTTGTCGCGGTCAGCACCCTCGGTGGCGTTGAGGTAGGCGCTCGCCGCGTTGACGAGCTCCATGACGGCCGAGATCGCGGTGTTGAACTGGCCGCGATCGAAGTCCTCGGTGCACTTGGCGATGGTGCGGTGACGCTCACGGTAGAGCTTCATCGCGGTCTCGCCGAGCACGGACTTGTCGAAGGCCACGTTGGCGTCACCCGACTGGACGAGCTGCCACACGATACGCCAGGCGCGCTTGATAAAGCGGTTGGCGCCCTCGACGGCCTTGGGATCCCAGTCGAAGTCCTTCTCGGGCGGGGCGATAAACAGGATCGCCAGACGCATGGTGTCGGCGCCGTAGGGCTCGATGACCGAGCTCGGGGGCACGACATTGCCCTTGGACTTGGACATGGTGTCGCCGTTCTCGTCCTTGACCATGCCCTGGCACAGCAGGTTGGTGAAGGGCTCGTCAACACTCAGCAGACCCAGGTCGCGCAGCGCCTTGGTAAAGAAGCGGCTGTAGAGCAGGTGCAGAATGGCGTGCTCGATGCCGCCGATGTAGTTATCGACGGGCATCCAACGGTCGGCGGCCTCACGGGAGAAGGGCAGCTCGGTGTTGTGCGGATCGGTATAGCGCAGGTAATACCAGCTGGAGCAGGTGAAGGTGTCCATGGTATCGGTCTCGCGCTTGGCCGGGCGGCCGCAGACCGGGCAGGTAGTCTCGTAGAACTCCTTGCACTCGGCAAGGGTCTCGCCTGCGCCCAGGTCCAGGTTCTCGGGCAGCGTCACCGGCAGCTGATCCTCGGGCACGGGCACGATGCCGCAGTGCTCGCAGTGGATGGCCGGGATGGGGTTGCCCCAATAGCGCTGGCGACTGATGAGCCAGTCGCGCAGACGGAACTCGACCTTGCGACGACCGCAGCCCATGGCCTCAAGGTCGGCCACGATCGCAGCCTCGCCCTCGGAGTGCTTACCGCCGCGCATGCCGGTGTACTTGCCGGACTGGACGAGCGTGCCCTCGGCAGCGTGAGCGCAATCCCAGTCGACGGTCTCGGCATGGAAGGTATCGATAGTCTCGCCGCTGGCCTCGACGGCAGCGCGATCGTCATCGTCCAGGATGATCGGCACGATGGGCAGATCATACTTGCGGGCGAACTCAAAATCGCGCTGGTCGCCGCAGGGAACGGCCATGACGGCGCCGGTGCCGTAGTCGGCAACGACATAATCGGCAACCCACACGGGGACCTTCTCGCCGTTGACGGGGTTCACCACATAGCGGCCCGTGAAAGCACCGTGCTTCTCGAGGGTACCCTGGGCACGCTCGACGGCAGAGATATGCTTGGAGTCCTCGACGATCTTGGTGACGGCATCCTCGTACTCCGTACCCTCGACGAGCTCGTGCAGGCCGGCGTACTCGGGAGCCAGGACAAAGAAGGAGACACCGAAGAGCGTGTCGGCTCGCGTGGTGAAGACGGTGATCTTACCCTCGTCGCCCTCGATAGGCTCGCCACCCCTGTCGCACAGGGTAAAGTCGACCTCGGCGCCCTCGGAGCGACCGATCCAGTTGGCCTGCATCTGCTTGACGCGCTCGGGCCAGCCGGGGAGCTTCTCCAGGTCGTCGAGCAGCTCCTGGGAGTACTCGGTAATCTTGAAGTACCACTGCTCCAGGTCGCGCTTCTCGGGCTCGGTGCCGCAGCGCCAGCACTTGCCCTCGGTGACCTGCTCGTTAGCCAGAACGGTCTTGCAGGTGGGGCACCAGTTGACCGGGTTCTTCTTGCGGTAGACCAGGCCCTTTTCCCACAGCTTCTCAAAGATCCACTGACCCCAACGGTAGTAGTCGGGGCTGCAGGTCTTGACCATGCGATCCAGATCGTAGGAGAAGCCCATGCGCTTCATCGTGGCGAGCGCCTGGTCCATGTTCTTATACGTCCAGGCGGCAGCCTGCGTGTTGTGCTTGATGGCGGCGTTCTCGGCAGGCAGGCCAAAGGCGTCAAAACCGATGGGGTGCAGCACGTCGTAACCGCGCATGCGGGCCTGGCGGGCCATGGCATCGCCGATGGTGTAGTTGCGCGCGTGGCCCATGTGCAGGTCGCCCGACGGATACGGGAACATCTCTAGCACATACTTTTTAGGCTTGCTGTCGTCGGTGTCGACGGCAAAGAGGTTGGAGTCCTCCCAGGCCTTCATCCACCTGGACTCAATGGCCTGCGCGTCGTAGACAGGGATCTCGTCCTTATGATCTGTGCAATCGCACATATCAGCTCCTTTGTTAGCTGGGTTGGGGCGGGGCGTTCTTACCTTTGCTCGCTGCTGCGGACAGTCCTGCTCGCACGAAGAGCACATTAAGTGCTCTTCGGCTCGTGCGGAACTTGCAGCGAGCAAAGGTAAGAACGCCCCGCCACATCGTTAACTCGCATGATGATAACAAATACAACAAGCGAGATGCCTGCGACTTGCAGGCATCTCGCTTTATCTAAATAACGTGGTTGAAACTCAACCTTTATGTGAGGCTCTTACCTTATCGATAAGATACGGACTGCTGAGAATCCTTCACGACTACGTCGTGGGCGCCGCCTTCGACGATCGAGGTCGAGCTTACCAGGGTCAGGCGTGCCTTCTCCTGGAGCTCGGGGATCGAGAGGGCGCCGCAATTGCACATCGTGGACTTGACCTTGTAGAGCGTGCCGCCCACGCCGTCCTTGAGGGAACCGGCGTAGGGAACGTAGGAGTCGACGCCCTCGACGAAGCTGAGCTTCGCGGCGCCGCCCAGGTCGTAGCGCTGCCAGTTGCGGGCACGTGCAGAGCCCTCGCCCCAGTACTCCTTCATGTACTGACCGTTCACGTTGACGCGCTCGGTCGGGCTCTCGTCAAAGCGGGCGAAGTAACGACCCAGCATCATAAAGTCTGCACCCATGGCCAGGGCGAGCGTCATGTGGTAGTCGTAGACGATACCGCCGTCGGAGCACACGGGCACGTAGACGCCGGTCTCCTCGTAGTACTCGTCGCGAGCGCGGCAGACATCGATCAGCGCGGTGGCCTGGCCACGGCCGATGCCCTTGGTCTCGCGGGTGATGCAGATGGAACCGCCGCCGATACCGACCTTGATGAAGTCGGCACCGCAGTCGGCAAGGAAGCGGAAGCCCTCGGCGTCGACGACGTTGCCGGCACCGACCTTGACGTCCTCGCCGTAGTTGGCGCGGATCCACTCGATGGTGCGCTTCTGCCACTCGCTGAAGCCCTCGGAAGAGTCGATGCACAGGACATCGGCACCGGCCTCGATGAGCAGCGGCACGCGCTCGGCATAGTCGCGGGTGTTGATACCGGCACCAACCATGTAGCGCTTGTCGTTATCGAGCAGCTCGTTGGGGTTGGTCTTGTGGCTGTCGTAGTCCTTGCGGAAGACAATGCCCATGAGGTGATCGTTGTCGTCAACGATGGGCAGGGCGTTGAGCTTGTTGTCCCAGATGACGTCGTTGGCAACCTTGAGGCTGATGTTCTTGTCACCCACGATGAGCTGCTCACGCGGGGTCATGAACTCGGAGACCTTCGTCTGGTGGTCATCGCGACTGGGGCGATAGTCACGGCTGGTGACGATGCCCAGGAGCTTACCCTTGGGAGTGCCGTCGTCGGTGACCGGCATGGTGGAGTGACCGGTCTTCTCCTTGAGCTCGATGACCTGCTCCATGGTCATGTCGGGGGTCAGCGTGGAATCGGACTGAACAAAACCAGCCTTGTGATCCTTGACAGCCTTGACCATAGCTGCCTCGGACTCAGCGCTCTGGGAACCGTAAATGAAGGACAGGCCACCCTCGGTAGCGAGCGCGACACCCATGTCGACGCCCGAGACGGACTGCATGATGGCGGAAACCATGGGGATGTTCAGGGTGATTGCCGGCTTCTCACCGCGCTTAAAGCGGGTCAGCGGCGTCTTAAGAGAGACGTTGTTGGGGATGCACTGCGAGGACGAGTAACCAGGGACCAGCAGATACTCCGAAAACGTGTGGGACTCACCGGGAAAGAACGTAGCCATGTTTCTCCTTTTTCCATGCGACCGGTCGGCTGCAGGCCTCGTAGGACCCAGCCCAACCTTGGGCGCCCAATACTGGGGAAGTATCTTAACGCACTTTGACTGCTACAATGCATGATTTAAGAAGAGCACATGAGGGTTTGACGCAGGCTTTGCGTTTGCCCAGCAAACACTTTAGCGGGGAGACGTGGAGCACATGGAGTACAAGACGACGGCAAAGCTGGTCATTCAAGCGTGCGACAAGGATCTGCCGGGCGTCTTCGGCCACGGCTGCGTCTTGCTGCTGCAGGGTATCGCCCGCGAGCACTCGCTCAACCGTGCAGCCAAGAGCATGGGCATGGCGTATTCCAAGGCCTGGCGCATTGTGAACGAAGCTGAAGGCCAGCTGGGATGCAAACTCATCGAGCGCGACGGCGCCCGCGGATCCACGCTCACCCCCGCCGGCGAGCGAGCCATAGCGGTCTACGAGGAGCTGCAGGCAGAGATCAACCAAGTAATTGCAACAAGGGCCAACGATCTCATCGCCAGCATCAAAGAGTAGCTAATTTGCGTAGGGCGTTGTCTAGAGTGGCGGCCACGATCAAGGGATCGTCGGTGCCGGCGAAGAGGCGGATGGTGCTCCCCTGCTTGCCGCGTGGGGCCGAAAGTCGTGTTGTTGCGCCGCCGGCGGGCGATGTGCGGAACTCCCCCGGCAAAGCATCGAACAGCTCGCGCGCGCCACACTCGATAAGGTCAAATTCAACTGCCGGGCCAAAGCCGTGCTCGAGGATTCCCGTTGCAACCGCATGGTCGGGATGCGAGCTCAGTCCGGGATAGCGCACGTTGCGCACCATCTCGTTGGCGGCCAGATACTCGGCCAGCGCACGGGCGCGGTCGAAGTGTGCCTGCATGCGGGCGTCGAGCGAGGAAAGCCCGCGCTCCAGCACATCGGCCTCCTCGGTAGAAAGGTCGAGTGCCAAAGAACCGCAGCCCGCAAACAACGCATGCGCGCACTCTGCAGAAGCATCCACACGATGGCGCTTAAGCTGCGAGCGCGCAGCCGATACGGCAACCAACTTGCGTGAAGCATCACCGGCGCACACGCGGTCGAGCGCCTCGAGCGACAGGACGGCACCCAGCCGCAGCGGATCGCAGCCAAAGACGCATGCCACGGTGTTGTCCACAACCAGCAGCGCATGGGCCTCGCGAGCCGCACGACCCAGCGCACGCAGATCGGGCACACGCAGGCCAAAGCCGCCGATTGAGTTCACAAACCACCACAGGTGCGGTCCCTCGGCATCAAACGAAGCATCAAAGTTCTCGGACGCGGCGGCAAACGCCTCGACGGACGGCGAACCCACCAGCGCGACATCGCAGCAATCAAAGCCGCTCGCAAACGCATCGGCAAAGTCATCGGCAAACGCAACCAGGCGGTCACCGGGGCGCACAATCCCCAATTGCGACAACGCTGCTGGCACATGCGAGGCAGCGAGCAACCGCGCCCCACGCGCACCGGTCCTCAAAGCCCAGGCCTCTTCTAGCTGCTGTACGCCCATGCGGTACCGTCCCTTCAAAGCAAAAACCCACGATGCGGGTGTTCCCCGCATCGTAGGCAACGGCTGCAGTATAGCGCCGATATGCGACGAATCGCCTAGATGTTGAGCGTGTGATAGTTCACGCTCGCACCCGGAGCGTCAACGGTCACGCCATAGGCCTCGGGATAGATGCGCGTCGAAAACACGAGCGCGCCATCATTCACAAACACCTCGACCGACGAGACATCGCCGACAATGCGCACGTTACGAACCTCGTCGACGGGCTCCCAGCGCACGGTACGACCGCAACCGGCAGAAGCGCGACCTTCATCGGTAAATCGCATCTCAAAGCGCGCGGGCAGATCGCCCTCGGCGGACACAAACGCCAGATTCAGCTCGCTATCAACGGTCGCGGTAAACGCGTCGTCGACACCGTCGACAACAACGTCAAAGCAGGTATCGCCGGCAACCTCCAACGAGCCCTCCCCCACACGCACCGAGGCATAATGGCGCTCAATCTCGCGCGCCGGCTGCTGCAGTACCACGCCGCCGTCACCGGCCGTAAGCTCGCGCGGCACCGTCATGCAGTGCTGCCAGCCGCACACCACGGTCGGTGCGTTGCCATAGGTCGGCTCATCGGGCATGCCCATCCAGCCGATCAGAATATGGCGACCGTCCTCGGCCGTGAACTCCTGCGGCGCATAGAAGTCAAAACCGGCGTCCCACAGGCGGAACTCGCCCAGCTCATAAGCGTCCTTGCCACCCGTAATGTCGCCCGATACAGGCATGTAGCCAGCGGCATACACATTGCCGCGATCCCAACGACCGCCCTCAAGGCCCTGGGGCGAGAACGACAAAAATGCAGCGGTATCGCCATTCGCATCGAGCTCAATATAGCCAGGGCACTCCCACATAAAGCCAAAGCGCTCGGGCGTAGACACACGGCTCTCGAGCTCCCAGCTCAGCATATCGGCCGAACCATACACCAGGATCTCGCCCACATCGCGCCCGGCACCCTCGCCGTGCATCGCACAAAAACGGCTCCCGACATGCGGCCCATCCACACGACGACGCGCGCCCAACACCATGTGGTAACGCCCATCATCATCGCGCCACACCTTGGGGTCACGTACATGGCAGGTCAAATCCTCGGGATAATCCTCGGACGCCAGCACCACGCGCTTTTGGCTGAACTCCCGACCGGCAAGGCCATCAACGCTCTCGACATAAACAGTATCGGCTCGTCGACCGGTATTGACGTAGTCGTACGTACCGTCCGAATCGGAAAGCTTCACGTTGCCCGTATAGAGCACGCGAATGCGGCCGTCCTCGGCAAGCGCGGAGCCCGAATACACGCCATGGCAATCAAACGGCTCGTCGGGCAGCAGTGGGGCACCAACGTAATCCCACGTCATAAGGTCGCAGCTCGTCGCATGGCCCCAGACCTTAACGCCGCCCTCGACATCAAACGGCGCATACTGAAAATAAGCGTGGAACACGCCGCCCGCTTGGCAAAGACCGTTGGGGTCGTTGAGCCATCCCGCCGGCGGCATAATATGAAAGCGCTGGCCATATGCGCCATGACCGCACTCAGAGGCGGCGGCGTCAACAGCGGCGACCAGCTTTGCAAGGTCACGACCAAGTGCATTAGACATATCAAAGTCCTAACGGATCGAAAGTTACAAGGCGCCAGAGATCGGCACCAGATACGGGAAACGCCCGCGAGCATACAACCCGCGGGCATTCCCTCAATCAAAAGCTCTTAGGCCTGCTCGGAAGCCTTGGGCTCGTCCTTGTACAGGACAAACGAGACGGCAAAGGAAACCAGCGCGGCGACCGCAAACATGATCGCGTACTGCACGGGCTGGGCCAGGCACAGCAGGATACCGAAGATGCCGGTAACGCCGGTGCCGGAAGCGGCAAGCGAGGTGAGCGCGCAGACCAGGGCACCGCAACCGCCGCCGATGCAGCCGGCGATGAAGGGCTTAAAGAAGCGCAGGTTCACACCAAAAATGGCCGGCTCGGTAATACCCATGAAGGCGGACAGAGCCGAAGGAAGCGCCAGGCCCTTGATCTTGGCATCGCGGGTTTTAAAGGCAACGGCGAGCGCGGCGCCACCCTGTGCGATGTTGGCAGCGCTGGCGATGGGCAGCCAGTAGGTCACACCGTACTGGGCGAGCTGGCCCAGGTCGATGGCGGTGTACATCTGGTGGATACCGGTAACGACCGTGGGGGCATAGAACAGGCCGACGATAAAGGAACCGATGCCGAAGGGCAGAGTCAGCAGGGCCTGGATCAGACCGAGGATGGCGTTCTCGGCCCAGACAAAGATGGGGCCGACGGCAACGAGCGTCACGAGCACGGTCACGAACACGGAGACGAGCGGGGTCACAAAGAGGTCGAACATCTCGGGAACGATCTTGTGCAGGCGCTTCTCGAGGAAGGCCAGAATGGCGCAGGCGATAACGATGGGGATCACGTGGCCCTGATAGCCGACCCACTCAAAGCTGTACACACCGGGAATAACGGTGACCATGGTCTGCACGCCCTCGGAGGCAACCGTGTAGGCGCTCTGCAACGAGGAGTTGATGAACGCACCACCGACGACGGCACCCAGATACGGGTTGGCGCCGAAGGCCTTAGCCGCGGAGTAGCCGATCAGGATCTGCAGAATGCCAAAGGACGTTCCCGAGACCAGGTCGGCAATCTTGTAGATAAAGTTATTGGTGTCGAGCGCGATAAAGCCGTTGGAGGCCATAAAGTTGAGGGCACTCATAATGCCCAGCAGCAGGCCCGAAGCCACGATGGCGGGGATGATGGGGACAAAGACGTCGCCGAGCACCTTAATTGCTCGCATAAAGATGTTCTGCTGCTGAGCCGCGGCCTCCTTGACCTCGGCCTTGGTGGCAGCCTCGACGCCGCTGAGCGCGATGAACTCTTCGTAGACCTTGTTGACGGTGCCGGTGCCAAAAATAATCTGGAGCTGGCCCTGGGCCTCAAAGACGCCCTTAGCGCCGTCGATATTCTCGAGAGCCTCCTTGTCAACCTTGGCGTTATCGGCAATCACCAGGCGCAAACGCGTGGCGCAATGCGCGGCAGAGACGACGTTGTCGGCGCCACCGATGTTGTCGAGCACCTCTTGGGCTGATTTGCGGTAGTCCATGACTTCCCTTTCCTCCAACGGGCGTATTTACACCCGGCCATCTTTGACACTTACACTGTAATCGTTTTCAGTTTCATATGACTGTAATCGTTTTCATATAACGGTGAACGGTAGGAAAAGGCCGGCGAAAGGTAGTTTTAAGGCAAAAACAGGCGACTCAGAGGCAGACAGACGTGCCCAAGACCTAGACATTCATAAGCTGATGGCCGAGCTTGAGCGTCTTGAGACCGCTCTCCCCCTCCACGCCATCGAGCGTATTGAGCAACATATTGGTCGCCTCGACGCCACTGGTCAGATACCCATAATGCACGGTGGGAATGCCTCCCGTCAGCGCGCGCAAAAATGCGTTGTCGCCAAAACCGCTCACGCGGTGTATGCCCTCGCCCATGCCGCGAACCTCATCGATAGCACGCAACGCGCCCGCCGCCATGGTGTCGGTCGCGCAGGCGATAAACGAAACATCGGGAGCGACGGAAAGCAGCTCACGCGCCGCACCATAGCCCGAATCGAGCGTAAAGGACCCCTGGCGAATCAGGCTCGGATCAAGTGCCACGCCCGCGGCGCGCAAGCCGGCCTCAAAACCACGACGGCGGTCGTAACCAGCAGCGCGGTCCTCATCGGTAACTCCAATATAGGCAATCTTGCCGTCCACGCGACCCGCAAGTGCATGGCCCAGCTCAAAGGCGGCCTCGTAATCGTCGTGATAGACGCACGCCGCGCCCTCAACATTCTGGCCGATCAGCACGATGGGCACGCGGCACGATTCAATCGCCCGACGGTGCTCGTCGGTAATCATAGTTGCCACCAGCACAATGCCATCGACCGGGTGGTTTTGGAATAAATCGAGGTATTCGAGCTCACGATCGGCCGCGTTGTCGGTGTTGGCAAGCAGCATCTGGTAGCCACGGCGACCGAGCACCTGGCCAATGCCTGCGGTAATGCGACTCACGGATTCCGAGTTGATCTTGGGCACGATGACGCCGATGAGCTTGGTGGAGCCGGTACGCAGCGCGCGAGCCTGGCTGGACCGAACGTATCCTGTCAGCTCAATCGCCTTCTTAATACGCTCGGCCTTGTCCGTCGATATGTAGCCACCGTTGAGGTAGCGCGAGACGGCGGCGCTAGAAACGCCGGCCAGCTCGGCCACATCCTTCATCTTTACCACGAGCACCCCTTTTGCTGAAATCGCTTTCACCATAATACCTGTTCGTTCCGGCGTTCTAACGAACGCCGGACTGCTCGACGCTGCGCGGGCATCTGCCGGGCGATCTACTCGCTGGGGTTCTAGCCGTGATATTCGCCGTTGTACTGGATGAGCGTCAGGTCCTCAACGCCATCGAGCGCACGGATGGCGTCCGCATAGGGCATATCCACACCGTCCGAGAACACCTCAACGGCCATCTCGACCTTGTCGCCGCGCATGGTCTTGGACTTGACGGTGAACTTGGTGCGCCCAAATGCACGCACGATATCATCACCAGTGGTCTGACCCGTGTAGTGAATGACCATCATGTACACGCGCGCCTTGTCCTGGTGGCTCGCAAAGCCGGCAATCATCACCACGATCACCACTGCCGTGAGCCCCACGAGCGCATACATGCCGGCACCTGCCGTAATGCCCGTGGTAATGGCCCAAAACAGATACAGCAGGTCGAGCGGGTCCTTGACCGCCGTACGATAGCGGACGATAGACAGAGCACCGACCATACCGAGCGAGATAACCACGTTGGTCGAGATCGCGAGCGTGACCATGCAGGTGAGCACGCACATGCCCACGAGCGTCACGGCAAAGCTACGCGAATACACCACGCCGGTAAAAAAGCGCTTGTACACGTAATAGATCAGGATGCCCATGGCGAGCGCCACGAGCAGCGACAGGCCAATCTTGGCAGGGTCGACCTGGCCAAACGCCTCCAAGACGGAGTTCTTAAAAAAGTCCCTGGTGCTCATGGTCTAAATATCCCCTCGGTTCTCAAAATCCGATTCCCAGTAATTAAATCCGCGCAGGTAGGCGGTCTTTTCGTAACACAGGCAGTACTTGGAGACAGCCGTGAGCTCGGCCGCGCCCGGCGGCACCATATCGCGCACCAGCTGCGGGCAAAACTCCGTAAACTTGACCTCCATCACAAGCTTACCGGGCTCCAGGACCGGCAGCGCGGGCAGCGTCGCGTCAAAGATATCGTAGCTTCCCACCGCGGCACGCACGTTCATGTCAAACGTGATGCGCACGGTACCCTCATCCATCACCCACGGCTCGCGCTCGTAGTCCACGATGGTCCGTGGGCGCATCACGTTGCAGATGCACTCGATGTAGAACTCGCGACAGAGCGGATAGGGGCTCCTCAGCAAAAAGTCGTAGTCTCCGGCCAGGATCTGCTCAAACTCGCCGCGCGTGAGCGGCGCGTCCTCCTTGTAGATCCAGCTACCGTACTTCTTTTTGCGCTCGAGCTTAATCACCTTGTCGCCGCCGTTATAGATGCGCACGCGGTACTTTTTGCGCATGAGAATACCGGCGTCTTTTTCCTCGTAGGCCGAATTGCAGTAGTCGTCAAAGTACAGGCTGCGGATGGTGTAACCGCCCGCCTGCGCATGCTTGTCCAGCTTAAACACCGGCGCCATGCGACAGGCAAGCGCAGCGTGCTCACCCTCGTTAATGAGATATTTGAGCTCGTGGCGGTAACGCTCCTGCGCAGTACGCACAGGAGGTGCCGCCAGGCGCTCAAGCAGCGCGTTAGCCCTCCTCATACGTGTCCTCCACGACCTTACCGCCGTCCTGCACGTAAAAACACTTCATGCCGTACTGTTTGCCGCCGTCGGTCACATAGCAGTCAAACGCATCTTGCGTATAGCCGTCAGAGTTGGTGGCGCGCACACGCACAAAATACTGGCCGGAATCGGGCGCATCGCAGGTCACCTCGGGAAGTAACACGTCCTCAGTCTTAAAAAGCACGTCGCTTATGGCATAGTCGCGCGCAAGCTCGACGGTATAGCGAATATCGCGCGCCTCAAAGTCGTACGCGGCATCCCAGTTCATGCGCAGCTTGCCGTTATCGATCTTCGGCACGCCAATGTAGAACGGCATGGGCTTTTTATAGCTTTCGCAATAGCTCTTGTAGTTCTCCTCGATCTCAGAAGGAATCGACGTAGCGATTTGCTCATATTGATCCATAGTGACAGGCAGATTGTCGATATCGGGCGAAGCAAAGACCAGAGATTCGGTCACCTCGCGATAATGCTTGATCATCTTGGCAAGACGTGCCTCGGTCAAATACGAGCGCAAGTCCTTGACGGCACGATCGAGCTCACTGCGAAACGCCTTGCTGCGCAACGCGCGGTTAAACAGCACGTTGCCCCAGTAGTTGCTCACGCCGCGTTCCCAGCTCGCATAGTCCGAGAACCCCTTCAGGCTCAGCTCGAGCTTACGCAGCATGCCGTCGTTATCCCAATCCAAAAAGTACCAGGTTTTTGAGTTGAGCGGGCTGTACAGATAGCAGTTACGGTTCTGCGTATCGCAGTTGCCTGTCAGGATCTGAAACGCCAGCCAATAGACCAGATTCTCGGTATCAAAGTAGGCATCGAGCACGTCATCGATCTTTTGCGATTCGTCGTTGAGCGCATCGAGCATCTCGATGAGCTTGGTGTGGTCCGAGTCGCCCTTAATCTCGAGCATGCCCTCAAAAGCCGCCTGGTTGTAGTCGGGATCGTCGGCAAGCTTAATGGTGTCCTCGTAGCGATAGAACTCAAAGTTGTTCACCTTATACAGGTGTCCATTCTTATCTAGGCCATGTGCCTTAAGCGCCGTCTTATTAAGCTGCTCTACCTGTGTAAACAGGCCGTAGTCCTCAAAGGTGTCATTGGACTTTTCGGTCTGGTCGCACACCCACAGGTGAACAAACTGTGTGCGCAGGCCCATCATCTGGGGAATGCCGCGGATAAGGTCGTAGGCCATCTTGTTGCGAAAACGCATACCCTCGGCCATATGCTTGTTGAGCGCAATCGCGCGCTGCTGGCGCCAGGTACCCTTTCCTTTTTTGAGCTCCACCTTGTAATTCTTCTGCGTATAACCGCTCGACGTCTGGCCGCGCACCTGCACGGTAGCATTGGGCGCTTCCTCGCCATAGCCAACCTCGCCGGCCACCGGGCCGTCTTCGTCGCCCGCCTGCAGCAGGCCCATAACCTGATAGCGCGCCACGCCCATGTCGGCGTAGTCATACACCGAGTACGTATTAATCTCGGCCCAGCTATGATCGGTGTTCTCGGAGCTGTTGCCACGCGAGACCGTCAAATACATGGTCACAATGCCCGAGTCATCGTAGACCTCGTAGAGCTCGTCCTTGTCGCGCAGGTGCTTGGCCTCATTCGAGGCCTCGGCCTTTTTAATCTTGCCCTGCTTTTTGACCTTTTTGGTCGAGGAGTCTTCCTGCACCGAGCAGCCCGAAAGCAACAGTGCACCGGCAGCCGCCTCAATCAGGCGACGGCGAGACATCATCCTATCGGTCATCAGAACCTCCCCAATGGTTGCGATACACACGGACCACCGTGCGCTCAAAAACGCCATGCGGCTCGCCCTTATGGCGACCTTCCTCATAGCGCTGCTCGGCACGGTCGAGCAAGCGGCCCAGCTGTGTAAAGCGACCAGTTTTGTCGGTCGCCACCATGGGCTGCTGACTCAGGATACGATACGGTAAGTTGGCGGTATAGGTATCAAGCCGAAGCAGAGCCACGATAAAAAACACCGCCGCACCCAACAAAAAGCCAAAGCCGTAAAACTGCTGCGGCAAAAGCAGCGACACGGCGGTCGCCAGCCCAGCCACACCGGCAAACAGACCCGAGGCCAGCACGGCCCCCTTGTAGTCGGTAAAGTACAGCAAGATGAGCATCACCGTATTGCCCACGGCATACAGGCCATAGCCCACGCACAGCGTGCGAAAATACCCGTGCATAAGACTGTTAAAGCCCAATGGCAGGGCCGAAAGCACCGTGGTCTCGAGCGAGATGACCGCCGCGGTCACAAACAGCTGCTTGAGCGCGCAAAAGCGCAGTTCGCTGTTGAGCGTGGAGAGCATCTCCTCCTCGGCCACCAAAATATCGCGCACTACGCCGCCGTCGTTGAACAGACTGTAGTAATCGCGGTAGCGCGGATAGAAGTTGACCTCGACCGAGACCACAAAGTTGACGGTCGTGACCAGAATGGTCAAAAACGCGATGAGCGCCGGCACATCGTGGTAGGGCGCACCATAAAACAAGCCCTTGACCTGCACGCCAATGGGACCGGCCCAAATAATCACCAGGTGCGCAAAGAGCCCCAGGTTGGTAAACAGGCCCGTGAGCGCCAGCGGCATAAACTGATCGAGCCACTGCAAAAAGAGCCAGGGGCTGCGGTCGCTCTGCGGAAAATACCGGTACAGCAGCACCACGTCCCAGGCGAGCATGACGCCGTAGCCCAGGGCGATTGATGCCAACAGGCCCTCGACCGGCGGCAACCCCAGCGCCAGCGCGGCCAGAGCGAACAGGCACGCCACGCCAATGGCGGCCGCAAAGCTGCACAGGATACCGCGGTAATCCTTGATGGCCGTGAGATAGCTCATGCCGTTCCAGTTGACGATCATAATGTTGAACAGCCACAGGCACAGCAGCCCCTGCAGCAGTGTGGCGCCCGAGAACAGCAAAAAGACGCCGTAGAGCACCGTGCCCGCAACCAGCATGATGGCGTTGGAGCCCCAAAACGAGGGCAGAATCTCTTCTTCGCGCTCAGCGAAAAGCATGTCCGCCAAAAAGCGTGTGACCGGCATGGAGAAAAAGCTCGTGAGCGTGAGCGACGCTAGCAGCGTATAGGTCACCATGCACACCAGCAGATCCTGGTTGGCGCGGCCCACGCCCCACAGACCGCACAGCACCAAGATACCCACCTGGAGCAGCACGCCCAGCAGCATGGGACCCGTGCACACAATGCCGGCGTAGCCATAGGCGCGCATCGTGGCAAACAGGCCCTTGCGCCTAAACAGGCGCTTGAGCTCAAAACCGATTCCGGCCAATGGCTACTCCCCCTCTCTGGGCAGGTCAAACGCACGCGCCGTCTCGTCATACAGCGCGCGATAGTTGGCGAGCATCTGCTCGTGCAAAAAGTACGTGGCAACGCGACGCTGGCCGCGCTCCCCCATCTCGATACGGCGGGCGCGGCTTGCGCACATGCGCTCCATGGCATCGGCCAAGCCCTTGCGATACATGGGCGGCGTCACAAAGCCCGCCACGCCAAAGTCGTCGCACGGTGCGCCCTCCAGCAGCTCGCGACAGCAACCGACCTCAGTCGTCACGCAGGGGCGACGCGCGGCGAGCGACTCCAGCACGCTCAGCGGCTGGCCCTCGGAGATGCTCGTCAAAATGGTAAAGTCGAGCTTTTCCATGTACTCGACCACGTTGACACGGCCGGTAAAGATCAGGTCGCGCACGCCCAGGGTATCAACCAGCGCGTGGCACTCGGCGCCATACCCCTCGTCGTCCACGCCGCCCATAATGTGCAGGCGCACCTTGGGCAGGCGCTCGTGCAGCTCAAAGAACGCATAGATCATGGTCTTGACGTCCTTGATGGGCGCCAGGCGCACCACCGCGCCAATGTCCACCCAGCCGTCATCGGGCTTTAAGGGAATGTCCTTAAAGCGATCGAACTGGATGCCATTGGGGATGACCAGGCATTTGTCCGCATCGCAGCCCATATCGATCTGCGTCTTGCGGGCGTTATGGAACAAACTGGTCACGCGGAAGGCGCGACGGTAGATCTCCTCCGAAAGGAGGTAGAAAAAACGGATCCAGCGGTCCTTAAACGACGGCACCACCCAATCGGCGCGAATGATCTCTTCCTCGCGCTCGCGGGTATAGATGCCATGCTCGGTCAGCAGCACCGGCGCATGGTGAACGCTTGAGCCCAGGCAGGCGAGCAGGCCACCGTAGCCGGTCGAGATGGCATGGTACACATCGGCCACCGGCACCTCGCTGCCCAACAGGTAGAGCACGGGCAGCAACATGGAGCGCATGGTGTGGAATGCATCGGCAAAGGGCGTGTAGGGATACTCGGCCAGGCACACGTCGCGAAAGATATCCATAAACGTGCGGCTCTGCAAAAACGAGAGCGGATGCACACGACGGCGGTGGAAGATATCGAATAACACGTCCCAGTCCGGATTGGAGAGCGACACCAGACGGCGTAGCGCCTCGCGCTCACGGTCGTTAAAACTGGCTTCATGTTGCTCGCCCGAAAGCCGCAGGGCATCGTCCAGGAACACCTCGTGCACCTCGACCACGTTGCTGGGCAGCTCGTAGACAAATTTGCCGTGGTCGGCAGCATGCGCGCCAATCACCCACAGCACGAACTCGTGCTCGGGCATGGCCTGGATATAGCCATGCATCCAGGTAGATACGCCGCCGTGCACATAGGGGTAGCAACCCTCGAGTACCAAGCAGATTCTCATCTGTCGCCACCCTCCTTGCGCTCGATCGTCAGGGTCTTATCATTTGCCTTGAGCAGATACAGATTGCCCGTAAGGTGCGTCAGTTCGCCACCCGTCACCGCACCCGGCTCGCCATTATTGGCGCGGAACATGAGCCACGCCTCGTCGTGGAAATTGCCAAGGCTGAGCGTCCAGGCATCCGCACTGGTATCCACGCTCACCGTCACGGACGAAAAGCGCTGGATGGCACCGGAGCACTCCGACGCCGTCTGACGCCGCAGGTCGGGCGCGGATTTGGTAAGCCACTCCAGATAGTCGACCAGGCCGCCCTTGTAGACCTCCCAGCCCTCCTTGGCGCCGCGATCGGGATCGAGCAAGTCGTCCGGGTGCATAAAATGCGTACTCACATAGTGCATGTTGAGTTCGGACACGGCTGCCAGACGCATATAGGAATCGTTGACCATGCCGCCCGAAACAATACGTGGCTGCTCCACAATGCCATCGCTCGCCACGCCAAACTCCTGCACGTACGGCAGGTCGGTGCCATCCTCAAAATACGTGCTGGCGATGGTCTTAATGCGCGGAACGTCGGTGCCGATAAGCTTGCGTGCACGGGCCGAAAGGATATTTGACGGCGGCACGTAAACCGAGCCGTGCGCGTTGGGCAGCACCTCATCTTGGAAGGCGATAAGCTCGTTGAGCGATGCGACGAGCGTTTCCTTGTTCTTCCAGGTCTTGTAGTCATACAGCGTGCCATAGTCGGTATCCCAGAGCGCCAGAGGCTGATGGTTGTAGCCGTGAAAGCCCGGCTCTCCGCCCATCTGCAGCAGCATGCCGCCAAAGTAGCGGAACTGCGTGGTATCGGCCTGGCGCGCGGGCTCGGTCTGGTTGACCGCGTCCTCGTAGTTTTCGATCATCACGCCGGTATAGCGAATGCCGTATTTTTGCGCGAGCTTTTGCAGATCGGGCCACCAGACCTTGGCATAAAAATCGGCGACGGAAAGCCCGTAGTCGCGCTTGATGTAGGTGCCGTCGCCCGAGGGCACAGGGCTAGGAAAGTCGTCCAAATAGAACACGGCGCTGTTGATGACCGGATAGGCCGTGGCATCACCCAGCAAGCTTATGGCCGAAGCATAGAACCCACGCATGACCTTGTCGTAGATGCCAATGTTGCACACCACGGTGTGACCACTGCCGCAATCGTTAGACCAAATGAGCGGCGTGCCCGCGTCACCGGTCTTTGCCCATACGTGCGCCGTATCGCGCAATGAAACCGAGAGCGAAGAATCGAAGGGATCCGAGAACTCGTAGCGCTCTCCTCCGCCCAACATAAAGTCCTCGCTCGGAACGATACTTTCGGCTTTCGCATAGTCATATCCGGCCGATTCGATCCCAAGCTTGGAAGCAATAGCCTGCAGGTAGTTCGAGTTATCTGGCGTCATGCCCAGCATGAGTGAGCCGCCCGCACTCACCCAACTCATCAGATCGGTCAGATGCGTACCCAGTCCGTCAAGCGAGGGCATAAGCACAATCACGCGATCAAACGACGTGAGCGACGGGATCGCGTCCGCACCGTCGGTGGCAATATCAACACCGCGATGGGCGATCTTCATGTCCAGCAAAATCTGGTCGAACTGGTCTTTAACGTCGTCGACGCTATCTTGGTCCGAGTCGGTAATGACCAGGCACGTGGGCTTTTGGCCAAAGATTGCCGAGCTTGCAGGCGTAGCGTCGGTGGCGGCGAGCATGCCCAGCTTGTGCTGTCCAGAGCTGTACTGCACGCCGGCGCGTTCGATCAGCAGCACGGCGGCCATGGCAATAAAGACCGCCCACACCACGAGGAGTCCCATCCAACGAAAGCGGCCTGCACGGTCGCGGATATGTTGCGCCACGCTCATCTGGCCTCCTCCCCGTCGCGCCAAAACGCCAACTTTTTGCGGTTGTCGGCGCTCAAATACACATGTTGCTTGTCAATCGCATCAATCACACGGTGGACCTCGTCACCGTCGCGGCGCATCACGGCCAGCCGCAGGCAAAGCATCCAAACCTCCTGCTCCTCGGGCACGTCGAGCACCAGCTGGTCGGTCACGGCCTGCGCCTCGTCGATCTGTCCGACATCGGCCAGCGCCGTCGCGTATCGAATGCGCAGCTCAAAAGTGTCTTCGCGCTCGCAGCGACGCGCAAGCAGGCGCGCGTACTGTTGGCGCTGAATCTGAGCAACGCGCCCCTCAGCCAAGCCCGAGCCCAAGTATTCACCAAGAAAATCGCAGTATTCGTTGAGGTTTTGCGCGCTCGGGTCCGTCTTAAAGGCACGCTCCAGCTGCTGCAGTTTAAGGTCGGACTCCTTGGAGATCTGCGCCACCGCCGTCGCGGCATAGTGCGCCACCTCAACGTCGTCGTTAAGCTTAGCCGCCTGCAGCTGCGCCAGGTACGCGTCGGGCTCCTCGGTGAGCATGGAGAGCATTAGGCGGCGCCGGTATGCCGGGTCGTTGACGATGAGCGCCTCCTCGAGCGGGACCACGCTTACATCGGTGTCACGGTCGTGCACCAGGATGCTGCGATGCAGGTCGTCGTTGAAGCGCAGCGACTCCAGCGCAGACTCTTTCAGCCCCTCGCCAAACACCGCGCTGCGGACCGATAGCAGAACCACCAGCAACGGGCCCCACAGCGGCACCAACACTATCACAGCCAGCATGTGCCCGCGCACCGGCAGCAGGCCCAACTTCATGAGCGTCCACAGCATCAGGCAAACCAGCGCATGAATCAGCAGCAAGACGGCAGCAACGACAAGCGAGATCAAGCGGCACCCCCCTCACCGTCACCGGTGTAAGAGATGTGCTGCAACAGCGCCACGATGTCCTCGCCGTCGACGGGCTCCACCGCAATATGCTTTGCGCTCAGGCGCTCGCGGATAATGGGCAGATCGCACGCCTTTGCCTGGCGCATAAGCAGGTAGAGCACGTCGTCGTCGACCAAGCCCGCCGCGTCACTCTCGCGGATTGCCGACCCAATTGCGCCCACCAGCTCGCCGACAGGCTCCATGCCCGGTACCACGCGCAGGAGCAAAAAACTCCCCATCTTGCTATCTGCCAGCGCCTGCTCCGCCGCGAGCTCTTGGCCAAAGGCAGCCTGCTTGAGCACGCAAGTGCCGTCAACGCAGCGTTTATCCTGCGCCACCGCCTCGTAGTCAAAGGCACGGCCTAGCGCGCTTTCGACCAGCCCGCACAAGATGCGGAACAGGTTTTGATAATAGAGGGTCATTTGGTTTTCAGCCGCACTACGCACAAAGATCAACACGGCGGGTGCCCCGTCGCGCTCGATCGCGTATCCAAACATGGGAAGCCCCGGCGTCAGCTCGCGGTTCACCCACAGGTTCGAACGACCCCCGTCGCCCAAAAGAGGTGCAAGCTGCTCAAGCGTGAGCGAGCGTGCGGCATCTTCGGCAATCGCGGGACTTGCTGCCACCAGGCGTGCAAATGCCCCGCCCGAAACATGGTAGATCGCCACCGAATCGTTCTCGAGGATCTCGCCCAGAAGCTCGCAGCACTTGCGATAGATATCGCGTGGGTTGAGCACGTCGAGCTCCTGCGTCACGGCAAAGATCTTGCCAAAGCTGTCGTGGCGACCCACGATCTGGCGCCTGTACGCGCGCTTGTCCTCGATCGCGTCGTGGTAGAGCTGCGTAAGGAACGTATTGCGGTTGCGCACGAGCTCGTTTTGATCGCGCTCCGCCCTAATGGCCTCGCTGTTGCGCAGCTGCACATAGCCGCACACGGCACCCACCACAAAGTACGCAATAAACGGCAGCCAGTTGGACGGCTCGTAGAACAGGCCCTGGAAGGTATAGCCGTACTGAGTAAAGTAGCTCGCGGCCAAACCCACCGACGCAAGCAGCGCCGCAACCAGGCCAAAGTCCAAGCCATACAGCGTGCCGATCAACACCACGTAGAGCAGGCGATAATCGAGCACGTTGAGCTGGGCCGATTGTGAGAACAGATGCTCCAGCACCTCGAACAGAACCCAGGCAACGCCCGTCTCCAGGCATTTGATGGGCAGCGAGCGCATCTGGATGCGGTCGATGGCGGCACGCAGCGGGTTGATCTTTTTGATGCGTCCAGCGCCCCAGCGAGCTTGAATGGTCGAGAGATCGCGCAGCAAGTCATAGCGCTGAAACCAGCCATAGCGAACGCGAACGGTGTCGCTGACGGGCAGGGCATAGCCGGCAGAATCGCCATAGGCAACTGAGAGCCCAGGGAACAGCGCCTTGAGGGCCTCGCCCACCTCACCAGACGTGCGATGGAAGGTATCGGCAACGTCGAGCGTCTCAAAGGAGGCGTCCCAGCTGTCAAAGATGCGGCGTACCAGCACCGCGAGCTCCTCGGCACACAGCAGGGGAAACGCCGCGTCCTCCGCGCCCTGCAAAGCGACCGATCCGGTTAAGCAAGAATCGAACAGCGGCACAAAAAACGGATCATCCAGCGCGGCGGAGGCAGTGTACAGGAAGGGCGCGCGCAGAATCTTTGCCTGAACGCCTTCGCGCACAGCGTAGTAGCGGCAGAGGTCGTTGGCCGCGCGGGCGATAATTCCCTTGCCCGTTCGCCCCACGGCGCCGGAGGCACCCTCGGCACTCGCGGGCCCCGCTACAAACAGCAGCTGGACCCGGCGACTCATGCACGAACGAAAGACCGAGCGCAGCAGCTCGATATCGCCCACGGTATCGGTATGCGGGGTAAGGAAATTAGACAGGTAGACTACGCGGTCGAACTCGTAGGCCTGCTCCAAGTGCTGGAGGAGCTCTTTCCACGAAGCATGAGGCGACGACTCATCGTGGCGCGCTTCCGCGGCAGCGACGACCTTAACGTGGTCCCCGGGGAACGCCTTGGCGCAAAAGTCATCGTCAACATATGCGGTGTTGCCAACAACTAGCACTTCCATGGCGCATTCCTCCCCTAAAATCCACTTTTGTCCTAGTCAAACATGCGTATTTTACACTGTCAACGCGAGCTAGAACGCCTTTAAGGCTGTTTTAAGAACTTTTTTAGAGGATGTGGGGACATCGAGAGTGCTAAATGAGCGCCCAATCCGGAAGTGCGGTGAAAAACCGAGACCTGTCGACCAGACCTCAGTTTTGGGCATCCGCGACCTGCGGTTTTGTTGGCAAAAATCGGTGTGTGCTCGGCAAGTTTCGATTTTTCCCCGCACTTCCGGAGATAAGTGGCGAAGGGGACTCTTTAGAACAAACGAATACCCAAACCCCTCTTAATCGCCTTGTTCATAACGTCGTTAAGTCGCTTAGGCCAATTCGCAATAAAGAAAAGGCAGGTGCAGCATGCGCAAAATGAATCATTGTTCAGACGTTCGATCTCATTGAGCAGAAGTTCAGAATGATTGATGCCCGCCACGGTCGCAGCTAAGTCAGCCAGAGACTCGTTTGCAATTGGCATCATCTGCTCATTAGTTAACCAAAGCGACCTCAGGGCATGGACGGCAATAATGCAGGCAAATGTAAAACCATCAATACGCCCAATATCCGCAAGCGAATCTCCCCTCCTGGCAACCCAGTCCTTGCAAGATCGCTTGCCAAAAATCACATCTGAAGGAACAAGGGCGTCATCCAGAGAGAGACACTTCAAGGGATCAAAATCACGATATGCTTCAACCGATGGATAGCTCAGATATAGCTGACCCATATCAGTGCTATCGCAGTAATAGTCTTGCATTAGCTCAAGCCGTTTAAAATCGAGCCGATTGTCCTGAGGATCTAAGTCAAATATGAGCAAGGTGTCTGTAAAACTGGATTCGAGAAGCTGATCCGCATCATCTTTATCCGAAAGAAGCTCAGCGACAAAGGGCTTAAGATCAATGGACTCAAAATCGCAACCGTATTCTTGAAAGAGCTTATCAAGAAAGTCATGAACATTGATCTCGACAGGAACAATTTGATGATCATCCGCGAGGCTAAAAGATTCAAATAAACGCCCCATCAGCTGAGGCTCGCGTTTAGCGCCTTCAACAATGAGCAGGACGTTCTTTTCAGACGCACCGTTCATGGCTACTCAAACTCTCCGGCTCGGAGGAGCTTCTCGATATTGTTGCCGAGCCTCAACTCACGATCGGTGGAATCGGCCAAGGTTCGAATACCCTCTTTTGCAGAAATTTGATAAACGCAGTCGGGCCTCGTTACGCCATTCTTAACAAGCGAAGTGTTGTGGGTGGAGCACAAAATCTGACAAGAGGCCTTGGAACCAAAGAACTTCAAAAGGCTCTCAGCCATCTCAAAGTGGCAAAAAGCGTCAAACTCATCTATGAACAAAAAACTGGCCGAGTCGTTTAGCTCAAGCTCAGAGAACAACATAACCAGGGTTCTTGTACCGCTAGAACATGCCTCGACAAACGGGACGCATCGCATGGGATGATTGAAATATAGAACAGGCGAGCCGTCGGACTCTTTAATAACGATCAGGGACTCATCGACTCCAAAATTGCGAATAAATGATTCAAATTCCGCAACTTTGTTCTCGCGTATGATTTTGTCGATTACCTTTTTTGTTTCAACCCCTTTTAATCGAAAGCTGTCCATGCGAATCAGCCTCATGTGCGAGACAAATCGGCGTAATTCAGCCAAGACACCTAAAACATTAGTTGGAAGACTGCTCGTTATATAAGAAAGAAGGCTCAACGAAGCGTCGAAGAATTCAAAATTAATGCCAGCAGCACCGATTCGTTCAAGGTGGTTCTCTTCGAAAACGCCGCGTGCGTTATTGAAATCGAAAATTCGTTCCCCATCAATCGATAGGGTCTCGTGAAGCCAAGTAGTCGGAGAAGTCTTCTCATAGCAGTAATTGATTTCGCGACCGTCAAATTCAAAGACATAGGTGAACTGTGCCGTACCTCGCCCGCAATCAGCATTCAAAAACAGACGATCATCCTGGTCAGAATAATCGAATGCCTCTGGAAAGCCGAACGTAATGTCGAATAAAGCTGAACCGAAATTCGATTTACCAGACGCATTTCTGCCGATCAAAAGTGCGGTTTTCACGGTTCCGTTTTTAACGTTATTTTCTGCAAACTGGTAATCACGAGAAGCTGCAAAATTAAATGAACCCTTAAACGCAAAAACCGCCTTTAGGCGGTTTCCACGGACCAAGCCGGACGTACCGTCGCAAGGCCTCATCACGGTTGGAACTGTAAGGAAAAGCCCAGTCCCAGTCAATCCTTTACCGACAAACCGTAGCGAATTAAGGCTGAGCAACAACGCATCAGTAAAGTTACATGCCGGCAGAAAAACACCCGCAATTTCGCCTTTTTCCAGCTGGGATGTAAGTTTTAACAGGCCGAATCTTACATGCAAACAAAAAAGAGGGCCGACGCATCAACCCTCTTAAGGTGTCGCCCGAAGGCTTCCACCGCAATTGACTTTATTCTAGTTGATATCCTTAGCTTGTCTACGGGCGCGTCTTTCAGCGGAGACCCCCAAGTCGAGATGCCATAAACATAGGGGATGCCCCCCTTGGGAAGGAACCCCCTTACAAAACTTTGGCCTTAACAAGCAGGCTGCTGTTTTTCACGGAGCTTTGTAGCCGTTTACGACCGCATAATAACTCTCACGCCTCAGGCAATCTGTCGTAGAAGCATCAGTCGCCACCCCACGGCCCTCTAGGAGTTCAATTAGTTGAGCAAAAGTCTAAAGTTCTTTTGCCAAAGCAAGCTCCTAAAATCAAAGGGCCGTTGCCGGAAGCCTCCGAACAACGACCCTTCTTTGTCATCGCCTCACTTAGAGTCCACGACGACTGTATCACTATCGGTATAGTACCCTAAATTCATCGCTAATGCAGTGCATACGGGAATTACATTAAGCGTTCGGTGCGCGATGTAATGTCTGTAGTTATTTCTGCTCTTTAGCAATCGTGATTTGCTTATCAATACGCTCAATGGCATCAATTAGATGCGTCAAAATAGGTTTGAGCTCCCCTTCTGGCAGAGAGCAAATATGGTCACAAAAAGCTTGCTTTTGAAATTCGGAGATCACCTTTTTATCGCCATAATCTCCAAAGGTTTGCTTTTCCTGATAAAAAACCGACGTATCGAAATCGTCATCCAGCACTAGGGCATTTTCGATTCCCTTCTTAAAATGCTTTCTGGAGTCGTAAGTTTTCATTTTCGTTCGCAACACATTGTTGCTTAAACACTCATTAATCTTTTGATCGCAATCGAACAGGAAAGCAGTGAAGACCGAAGGAGGATTTGCATCCAAATAAGCGGCTGCTTTATTAAGCGATGGTGCGCCCGTGAATTCACATGATCCATCAGAACTCTTCTTTCCTATCCATTTAAATCGCAAGTGGTTATTAATATGGGCAAAAGAAAGTGCTTTATTGAAATACTGCTCATCGGTAGGCCCCTCTAGATAAACAGTGGGGGCTTCGTTCGCAAACCAAGAAACCGAAAAAGCATCCTTCACCGCTTGAACCGTACCAGGACCGTAAAACTCTGGATTAGCCTGTGCGACCACATCGCCAGATCCATTCCTGGCCAATACAATTACTTTGTCGTTGTATCTTTTTTCATCATGAATAATAAAGGGCGAGTGGGTTACGCAAAAGATTTGAGAAGTTTGGTTCCCGTCTTCGTCCTGAAACAACGATTTATAAAAGTGAAGAATCTTCTCCTGCCATGAAGGATGAAGGCTAATTTCAGGCTCGTCAATAAATACAAACGAACCTCTGAGCGCATGCGAGTCCTTCAGCATAAAGCACCCACGATAGACAATCTGCTTTTCACCAGAACTCAGTTGATCAACACGGACGTCATGGCCATTCTTTTTAAAGAGAATTTCTTTATGGCCGTTGCGATTATCAACACGGTCGTAATTCAAGTCGTCAAACATCAGATCAAAAGCTTTGGTGAACCTAGGCATCCTTTGAGGGACTTGAAGTCGCGAGAGCCCAGTTTCCATATTGTTCCTAGCAACCCTAGCGACATCAGCATCATCAAGAGCCTGAATATCAATAATAAGTTGATTAATTTCAGTGGGCAGATCACTTGACGAGCGAATACTCTCAACAGATTCATCAATATTACGACTTGTTACACTAGTTATTTGATCAGACTTAAAATTAATATCGACATCAGAAAAGATAGCGGAAGTGGGAAAAATCTCGGCAAATTCATCCGAACCCACCCAATTATCGAGGCCTAAGCCATCTTTGACATAGAGATAGTCGTGCCCCTTAATATCCTTGGCATAAAACTCGTATGTTCGTATTTTGGAGTCAAAGTCTACTTCGATCGAATCAACATAACATGGCATATCGTGATACTTATGTGCCATGATTTGATAGAGCAGCTCGACTAAGCTGCTTTTACCAATGCCGTTATTTCCAGCGATGATGACAGTATCAACGACTTTATTTGAGGAGTCGGTAAAGTCCAACTCCAGATTACCTAATACCGGATGATTCGATAACTTCAACTTTCGAACTCGGATCATGAGAACCCCACTTCAAACTGCTTTTATAGCAGTTTACTAAACCCACGGTGCCAAATGATCGGCAATGCCGCGCAACCGTTTCGCAATATTCAACAGTGCCCAATTTAACAAACACCGCATCCCACCAAGACGCCAGTGCCCAACCCGTTCTAGTCAAAGAACAGCTTGGGCACACTCCATGAAACCACAGCGAGAGCCGGGACCAGACCTCGATCCAATAGCGAACACGCTCCATACCGCCACAAATCACCCCTCCCCGTCAATGGCCGTCCAGCTTACGGGTTCAATGCCCGGAAGAGACGAAAACAAGAGGGGCAGGCAACCTGATAGTTCCCGTAATTTGTCCTGCGCTGCATCGAAGCAGAGACATATACCGCTTTGCGGGCGCGAGTGACACCGACGTACAGCAGGTCCATTTCCTCAATAAGCCCGTCTGGCTTTTTCTTCACATCCACAATCCGGCATCCACGCGGAGAACGCGAGCACATACCAGCACTTTCGCACCGAGAGCAAATCGCTCCAGGCCAATCGGAACGCGTATCGCCCGGAATGAAAACAATATCCCACTCGAGCCCTTTAGCGGAGTGAATGGCCATCATCGAGATATCCGAATCAAGAAAATCGGAGAAAAGCCGCAGGGAGCCCTCGGAAAAGACGCTAACGAAATAGTCGAAGCGCTCCGACGGCCCCATGGCGAAACAGCTTATCGCAAGGTGCTTCCGCAACGCCCCAAGAAACATGACATAGGACCACCCCTACTCGAATCTTCTGGAGCCATGTGACAGTAAAGATACATGCAAGAAGAAAATCACTCGCTTTTATGCCAGTTTCCAATTCAGATGCTGGTTTTGACAGGGCATTTCTTACATCAGAATCACTTGATTGGATGCCAGCGCAACGGTGGTCTTCAGGTGGCGTTACAAAACTTTAGCAGCATGTCTAAATCATATTGTCGATAACCTTTGTTTGCCCACGGCAAAGAGTACAAGCGGCAACGTCACATAGTCATGGCCGTTCCATAAAGCAAAAGGTGCTGGGGCTTTCAAAGCCCCAGCACCTAACCGGCCGGCCCCGACAAAATCAGACACATTTTCGTCTACCAGCGCGCTGGGCGTCTCCTCGACGGTCTTTCTCACCAGATTCTATATGTCCTTGCGCAGCGACTCCTCGTCGACTTATACGATGTTCGCAGACACGACCCGTATCCCTTCGTCAATGATTTGTTGTTTAGCCGCTAGAAACCATATGACGGGGCGCGGGCCGTGTTCGCCATGCGGATGTCAGTTTGCGAAAGAAATTACGTGTCACCATGCAAAGGCACATGCTTCAATTAGGCTCTTTGCCCAACCATTCTATTTTTCCACCAATCAAGACCGCTGTGTATAGCCTGCACATATCCAAGCCCGGTACGTTTTAAAACATATTGTGGCCAATGCCAATTGTTGTAGCAGAGCTGTGGAATTGCCTGGCCAACTACAAGACCCCAGGCTCCCCAGCTAAAGGCGCCACATAAAACGCAACTTACGCAGATTCCAGCAGCAGTTGATACCAAATACGCTTTGAAGTACGGAATCTCGTTCATGCTAACAATAATGTTGCAAAACAGAGAGTGCTGATTAAGCAGGAAGTAATAGAGGGCAATACCCAGGAACAAAACTGGATCGCAAATGAAATCATGCTTGAAAAGCGTGAGTATCGGCAGGCATGCCGTTACAAGAACTGTAGCGACAATATACATGCATACATAGCAGGAAATTCCGCGTTCGACCACCGCCTTCTGAGTCTGCTTGTCATCCCTGACATAGGCAGACTGGAAGGTGGGAAAGCATGAACGTAAATAGGCGCTTGAAATCTGGTGGATCGCCGTCGCGAACTGCAACATGACGGAATACGTACCAGTTTGTTCAAGCCCTAGGAAAGCCGAGCAAAGCAGCGATGTTGCCTGCGTGGCGCCATACCAGGCTAGAGATACGACACCATCACGCCACGCCACAAACGAAACCGTCTTTAGAACGTCAAGCATTTCGTCCTTAGCAACAGCTGCGGCATCGGATTTAATCCCCTCTTCGACGTCATGATGGCTCCGAAATGTCCTAATCGCAAATAACCTCAGCAAAGTGCTGTAAGCCAAGAAGCCGAGTGCGGCAGCGAGAAGGCTCAAACCACAAAACAGAAGGACCGCCGTAATAGCAAGCTGCCCAATCCTGGCAAGCGTTTTAGCCCTGTTCTCACCGGCAACGTCTCCAAGCCCACGGAGAAACGTGAGACAGTAAAGAAAATACAAGTTAGTGAAAATGGAAACGACAAACACAATCCATGCAGGCAACGAACCCTCAATTAAAAAAGAATCAGTGACATAAGAAACGTAGAAAGTTCCCAACGTTGCCGCAACAAATAACGCGATGAGACCCAAGACAGCATATATCGTTTTAGACGTATCAAGAACGACGCGCATCAAGTGCCAGTCAACTTCTCCATCAACAGAAGAATAGTCGCAGCCTTGTTTGGTCAGTTTCTTTGCCCCGCTCAGGCAATAAAGAATGTTGCGGGACAAGGTAGAAGTAAAACCGAATTCAAGCAGCTGCGCAAAACCCGAAATGGCTACGAACACGTACCAGAGACCGATTTGAGCACTCGATAAAAAAGATAGGAGTAGCGGCAAGAGCAAAAAGTTACTGCCCATAGACGCGATCGTGCCGACATAATTCCAAATCACATCTCTTTTGGAGACGGTCACTTTCTTGCTTTCGGCCATTTACCCTAATACCTCCGCACAGTAATTTCGTAGCGTCTCGGCCGTTTTGGTCCAGCTACATTCATCAAAATCGATGGAATCAAACAGCCGCTTGGAGTTAGGAGCTCGAAGCAATCCCTCGATCTTATCGGCAACCTCGATCGGGTCCTCGCAGTTTTTCACGACATCGGATCCCTGAATCGACATCACTTCGGCAATTCCGCAGTTAGTCGAAAGAAGGAGCGAACATCCGGCCTCAATCGCATCAAGGGCTGAGAGACCAAAGGACTCATGCCTAGAATTCATAACGAATACCGAGCACTCTCGAAGCTCGTTCACAAACTGATCGGAGGCAACTTGGCCCCTATATTCACCGTCAGCCGAGGTCATGAGATTATCTAAGGAAGAGTTATCGGAGTACCGTCGCCCGTACACCCTTAAAGAGCAATCGACACCACGATCTCTGAGAATCGAGACGGCCTTCGCGACTATTTCGTTGGCCTTAATTGGACGGGTGCCCCCGCTAACAGCAACGATATTTTCACGTTGGCCTTCGAAGCTGCATTGTTTAAACCTTTTGACCCCAAGGCAAACGTGCTTAACCTTATCGGAGCATTCAGGCAGCTGTTTCTTAACAAAGTTCTCCTGGAGGGAAGAATTCGCAACGATCAAATCCGCAGTACGCAAATGCTTAATGATTGCCTTGACAGTTCTATCGCTATATCCGAGACCGTTGATCTCATTCTCAAAAGGGACGTACCCATGATTAAAGCAAATGACAGGTTTACCAAAGGCAGAAAGCACCCGATGCGCAATGATATCCGTCCAACCAGCGCCGCAAGAGACAATCACATCGCTCTTAAGACCCTCAGAAATAGCCTCATATAGCTTGGAGATTTTACTTTTTGAATATAGCGGCCGTATCGAATCGCAAGAAGGCCAATATTCCACTAATGACTTGTGTACATTTGAAGGTCCAGTATTGCCTGTGACCTCACCAATTAGAAGAATCTTCATTGAATGCTTCCTTTAATGTAATGCAAGGGGTTGGAATCAGGTGCTAATGAGACCTTAATTCCGTACCCCCCCCCGCGCTTGAGCAAACCAATGCGAATTAGCAGACGTTTAAGCGATTGTTTGAAATACCTTTTGGGCAAAGACCTTCTTACCGCATCGGTAATTGATCTACCGCATGAAAGGTCCTCGAAGAATCGCGCTCGCGCAGATGGCTTCTCGGAGGGACTCCTCAACTGACCGTTATTCTTAATGGCGGTCTCGATATCAACCGTCATTAACTCAGCACCAGCAAGGTCTATCAGTCGCTGTCCTTTTTGATTCTGGATTAAAACCAGGGAGACACCCCGACGCATTTCTTCGGTAAGATTCGTCCCCCAGGAATCGCCTAATGTAACATCAGAAACTCTTTCAATGCTTGCATACCTGCAGTGATAACAGTTTTCCGTATAGTCCAGCCCCGCCAAGAAAGCTACTGTATACCCATCCAAAACACCGGGCAAATCAATCGTTCGCTCGTTCTCCCTTAGCTGAAAGCTGCCTTTAGAACGAAACTCAATGGACTCAAGCTGATTCATGTCAATCCCATTCTCACTCAGGAATTGACGGAGAATCGCAGGCGAAGGAGTACCGTGGCAAATCAAATCAACCGTATATAAATTCGAAAGAAGCTTGTTGCCGACAAAGTTTTTAAGAGAGGCCACCTGGCAAGGCAATCCTACAAATAAGACTTCTTTACCCTCAACCAGCAATTTTTTTATACGAGCGTAAGAGCCAATTGGATTGCTTTTAACGTACTTGGATCCTTTATATTTAACGGCATCCGCAATCGAGCTAGAAAACTCAAACCCAAACTGACCGTCCCGGAAACAGCAAGAGCAAACTACTCCTTCGGCAGAAATAAATCCTCGGATAATCGCGGCCGCCAAGCCGCCCGATGAGGAGGTTCCCCTGCTCTCCGAGTTAGAATCCCATCCTTGCAACCATTTACTAGGTTTAGAGCCTTGAGGCGGATTGCATTGTTGACATACAGCTGTGCACCTACCGCAATCAATGCATTTGCTTTGATCGATACTGGGGGTATAGTACTCGCGCCTTTCAAGAACAGCGATTGCATCTTTAGGACAGGCATCGACACATGCCATGCAGCCCGCACACATTTTGTCTTCGCAGATACTTTGCATCCATCTATTCCTTCAACGCGCGATCAAGCCAGGAGAGGCTGCGGTTGCGCTCCCCATCAAGAACCTCGCCAACATGCTGCCAATCGATATCGTCGTCCCAAGCATTGCCTTGGAACGTGTCCCAGGCCCTATGCTCTAGGCCAAAGAGTCTAAGAACAGATTTATTTCGCGCGGCATTAGCCTTTGGAAAGATCTCAACAAATGGGGTGCCGAGATTGATACAAAAAGCAGTGCCGTGGAATGAATCCGTGTATACGCAAGATGCATCCCTAAACAGCGCAAGAAAATCCTCCAGGGGCGGAAGAACGACCTGTTTTCCTACCCTTCTCCTAAACGTAGGGCAAACACTTACAATCTCAAGATTGGAGCCAGCGGTCTTATCTTTAACGTACTGCAGCATATCTGAATCAGGATGGAGGTTATAGACGAGGGCGTAGGGCTTTTCAACGGGAGCCTTTTCACTGGCAATCTTGTTCCACTCGGAGCGATTGAGAAGCAGGGTCGGATCCAAAACCTGCTCAGCTTTGAGACCGTAGCTCTCAACGATATCCTTACCTGAATCCTCGCGGACGGAAATGGCATCGTAGCGCTTGAGCCAGTTACCAATTTGCGACTCATACCCCTTTACAACGCCACCACGTCCAAAACTAGCGGCGTAGGATACGACCTTCTTTCCCTCGACCTTAGAAAGCCCGTCCCAAAAGAATACCGGATCTAGAGAGCCATCGCCAAGTTCGTTCCAGACCTGATCGCTGCCAGTCAAATAGATATCTGTGTTAGGCAACAAGGCGTCGATACTTGTTTCATCACAATGCGGAGAAAGAGTCAGATACTGCTCTCTCATGCTCTTAAAACGCTTCTCACCTGCACCGTACAGCAAACGCCATACCGTGTTCCTATAGATGCGATGAGGCAGAGACCTACCTTCTGAATAACGCTTCACAAGAGAATCAAGGGTCTCAGCGCATCTCCGATAGTCAACAACAACAGGATCGTACCCCAAGTTTTTAACAACTTCTTGCGTAGCATAAGCCTGGAGGACAGACCCGTAGTTGAGAACGTTATGACGAGTAATAATTGAAACTTTTTTCATTGCATCCCTCTCAAGAAACGGAAAGTGTGTCTCTATTCCGAAATATGGAATAGCTGATTAAAACTAGGAGCGGGTTATAGTCGACAGCCAAAGCAGTCGACTCGCAGAATCCAAATAATGCAACATAAAGAGCGAGGACTATGAGGGACCCATCATCGAAATACTCCTCGGGCGCTCTTGCATAAAGTAGCATTAAACCGATTAATAAAAATGAAGTAGGAACAAACCCGTAATTGATAAGCCAAAGTGCCCAAGCATTATCAATCGTGAGCATGGCATAAGAGGATCCTGTCCAGACCGTAGCCCCAAGAAGCATTGACCCATTACCAAAAGGATGTATCAAATACTGCTCAAATAGATACCACATTGAATAAATACGGTTGCTAAGAGACTCACTAAAAGCCATAAGTATGCCATTAGAAGGAGAAAAGACAAAAAGCAAAATTATCGTTAATAGAAAGGAACCGATAATAAGGCCAAGGCATATCCTTGACATGCTGGCCCTAGCAAAAGAATGCCGTCTAATATAACAAAAAAATTGGAAACAAATCAGCACCAGAAGGTACAGCTCCGCAGTCCTTGAGTTGGCGACCATCTCAAGGAAAGAAACCGAAGCAACAGTTAAAAGTGCCGAAAGAAAGGGTTTTTTATTCCAACGTAGATAAACAACACACGTACATATACGAGCCAAAACAGCACCGAGAGCATTTACCTGATTAAAGCCGAGCGAATGGCGTACCCTCGTTTCGCCGGGACGAATTGAATCAATCGAACTGATTGATCCAGAAATCAAACCAAACGCAACGATTAAAAATACTAGAACAGTTACAGCCAAGACGATCTGCGTCAACCGGCGAACATCAATATCGTTCCCAGCAATAATAAATAAGCAGACAGAAAGGGGTATCCACGACTTAGTAACACCTAAAGTAATTAGCGTTGCAAGAAAAGCAACGCCTGAACATACTAGAGCTTCAGTTGAAAATCGAATACTGAAAAACCGTACTAAGAGCAGGATGAGCATGAGTGCATTGGCAATTTTGCCAACGGTGTCCATCGGGACTCCAAACATGTTCACATAATTCGTACGCTCCATTAAATGAAAAAAACAATACATAGTAAAGGCTGCGTAATAACATGAATCAGCAGCATTTACCTTCAGGCTTTTCTTGAAATCAGTCATCATTTTTATGAAACAGCCCCTTGAGTAGTTTCAATTAGCTCCGAGGTTAAGCGTTAGCGAAGCAATCCAAGACCTCGAGCAAAGCAACAGAACAAGCTGAATGCGTTTTTTCCGAAATAAGCAACAAAGGCCGCAAAGCGCTCACGAGGCCTAGCTTCTCTATCTCTAAGAACGGCCTTTCGATGTAAAGACAACACCGACCACAACGAATCCTCATCTTGAATTTGCCTCGAATGATTATTTTTAGTTGGAATCTGCGCAAACACCATCCTGCAAACTGAGAAGCAGCGCGAAGCGGCGGCTTTACTTAGGTCCGGATACCAATTACAAATATCCTGGTAGAGCCGATCGGCAATTATCAATGCGGACTCGCCTTTAATGTGTCGATATTCTTGCCTGATAATGCTGTTACTTCTCATGCGATATGCATACAACTCACGGCAATCGACAACGGCAACGGAATCAACCTTGTGAATAATCTTATAGACGCTAGCGAGATCCTCGTAATACAGCCCCTTAGGGAACGGGTCAATGCCCAGTGGCGCCTTTGCGTAAAGGCGCCACTGGGCACCGGTGTCCAGCGTCTGATATAACATCAGACGCTGGACATCGGGCGAAGGCAGTGCCTTCGCAGGCGCCACGGGGTCAAGAGACTCCACCAAAGGGCAAGCATCACCATCATTGAACGGCTTGCCAAATGGAACAGCAGATATCTGACATCCCGTATCGCGGCAGGCGTTAAAAAGAACCTCGATAAAAACAGGAGAAATGTAGTCGTCGCTATCAACGAAGGAAATCCAGTCGCCCTGAGCAATACGCAGCCCTGCATTACGAGCGTCGGAAAGACCGCCATTTTCCTTATGCAAAACGGTGGTACGGTCGTCGCTTGCAGCAAGAACATCACAAAGCTCGCCAGAACCATCAGTCGAGCCGTCATCGACAAGAATAATCTCGATGTTACGATAGCTTTGACGGCAAATGCTATCAAAGCACTCCCGCAGATAAGGCTTAACGTTATATACCGGCACAATCACCGATACCAAGTTACTGTTTGCCATCTAATTCCTTGAGTAGAGATCTAGATATTTATAAGTCAGTCGCTCGCCTTGCAACTCAATGTTGTAATCGGCGAATTGCCCACTCGAGATAGACAATCGACCCTCATACGAGTACGGCAAGAGTGAATCGATTTCATCTGCCCACACGACAGGGCTATCAATCGACAAGAACTTACACTCCCCCGTTACGTCTACCTCACGCGTAATCGCATCGCTCAACAAGCACGGTAAGCCAGACACCTGTGCCTCGACGCCGACGAGGCACAGGCCTTCGTAAAGGCTTGGCAGAACGAACGCATCAAACGCCTGGTACAAGCGATTGACATCGCTTCTCTGCCCCAGAAACTTAACGCGATCAGTAAGACCGCGTTCGTCCACCAAGGCCTTTACGGAGGCCCCGGCTTCGCCGGTACCGACAAGCAGCAGGACAGCATCGTCGCGGCGCTTTGCGACCTCAGCAAAAACGTCAATCAAAAACGCATGGTTCTTCTGGGCAGTAAAGCGCCCCACATGTCCAATGGCAAACTGGTTGCCGACGAGGCCCAGGTCGGCTCGCGCTTGCGCACGAGCCTCCGCATTGAAGCGAAAGCGATCCAAATCGATTGCGTTGTATACGACCTCGAAGTGCGCAGCTTTACCGAAAAGCCATTCACCGGCAAATTGACTACATGCAAATCGGTGTGTTGGATATCGATTCGATTGCGTTTTCAGCACGGCCTTCAGGGCATTCTTGGCATACTCCCCCTTACCGCTCGTAGAGTGACTATGGGCGATCCGCACAGAAACACCCGCCTTCTTCGCAGCACGAAGAGGAAAGACCGAAAGCGCGTTGATGTGACTGTGGACAATCTTCCAGCCCTCTTGCTTAAAGAGACGCTGAAGCTCTCGCTGGTATTCAGCTATATGCTGATAGGGCGGTATCTCAAAGACCCTGCCACCGAGCGATTCGATCTCGTCACGGGGAACAAGCG
This sequence comes from Collinsella sp., assembly GCA_018378775.1. Taxonomy (GTDB): domain Bacteria; phylum Actinomycetota; class Coriobacteriia; order Coriobacteriales; family Coriobacteriaceae; genus Collinsella. Next base: position 64,194 of record JAGZWV010000007.1, read on the forward strand.
TCGAATCGGAATCAACAAGAAAGTCAAACTGCACTTTACTGCGATCGATGTGACGATAGTAATTCATAACGACAGCTTCGACGCCGCCGCCAACCATCTTGCCAACAACCTGAGCCACCCTAACCGGTTCAGTCATTTAGCAAGCACCTCCACCGGTAAAGACCTCAACGACCGTGAGGAGAACAATCTTCAAGTCCGTGATGAGGCCGCGCTTGGCGATGTACTCCAAATCACGGCGGACCATCCCGTCAAAGTCGGTATCGTTGCGGTCGGTCACCTGCCACCAGCCGGTGATGCCGGGCTTGACGGCCAGACGCTGCAGGTCGAATTCTGTGTACTCGGCCACCTCGTTAGGCAGCGGCGGGCGCGGGCCCACGACGGACATCTGCCCCAGGAACACGTTGACGAACTGCGGAAACTCGTCGATGGAATGCTTGCGGATGAACCTGCCGATCTTGGTGACGCGGGGGTCCTCCCTCATCTTGAACATGGCGCCGGCGATCTCGTTCTGCCCCTTGAGCTCGGCGAGGCGCTCGTCGGCGTCCCTGTACATGCTGCGGAACTTCCACATGCGGAAGGTGGACAGGCTGCCGTCGCGGTGGGTCTGGCCCACGCGGATCTGGCTGTAGAACGGGTTGCCCTCGCTCTCCAGGCGGATTGCCGCGGCAAGCACCAGACTCGGCACGGCAATGACGGCCAGCACGCAGCCGCTGAACACGATGTCGAACGCGCGCTTGACGGCACGGTAGGCCAGGCGCGAGTTGTCCCAGTCCATGATGGATTGCACAGCCTTATATCGACCGGTGCATTCACGCTGGTCCATAGCCTGAGCAATCAGCGCTGCCCCCGCGGGCGCATTGCTCTCTGTCACTTCTTTATTAGCAGCCACAATAAAACTTACGTTCCTGTCCCCAGGACCCCCCCATCTATGAATCCAAAATCAAGTAATTTGCTAGTGCAACGTCTCCCTTACGTTTTGCTGGGAACGTCAAGCGGTAGCAGCTCCCTAAAAACGGAATCGCCATCGCCCACGTCTACCAGGCACCAGCGTTTATGACGGTCGATCTTTTTAACGCGAGCCTCTTGCCCCACCAAGGGACCCTGTTCTATGTGCAACACGCCATCTTCTATGCGCGCAACGCTGTTGCGCACCACTCCGTCGTCGTCCAGCACGCTGCGGTACCAATCCTGCGCATCGTCCGGCATGGGCATGTACGCCCGCTCCCTACTGCCGGCGATGCGACAGCCAAAGCTCAACTGGGCCAGGGCCCTATCGAGCGCGGCAGCATCGTGCGTAGCGACGAAGAAATATTCCTTGTACATAGGTTTGGTTTGGAGCGACCATGCGCCGTCCCGCTTAAACCAGAACTCCTTTTGCATCACAAAAGCATCCTGCATAAGGTTGTTCGGGATAATACGGCGGACCTTTTCGCAGGTCTCGCGCTCTTTTCCATTGGGGGTGTGAACCAGATACCAGCGGACGCGGCCGTGTTGACTGTTGGTGGTGGCGCCGTTAAATGCGCCCGGCAGCTGCTCTTGGCGCCGTGCCGTCTGTTCCATGTTCTCGCCCCCTCTTTTGGCTTTGCGATGCACACAAATGCAGGGGCGTTTAGAACAGGCTTCTCGCTCGCAGCTAGACGCAGTCGCAAAAGTACAGGTTTTTCATCTTTCGACAGATGACATTATACGAGCAATTAATCAGCGTTTGCCCAGATTACGCAAAATGTACTGCTAGTAGGTACATCTCCATACCCCCTCTACAAAAACCTGTACCTTTTTGTGCAACAAAAAAAAGCCGCTCAACCAGCGGCTTTTCTTATTTCGGCATGAAAAAGGCGACCGCCCTATGCGGACGGTCGCCTTTGTTAATTGTTGTGAAGCTTGCCTTAGGCGCGGGTCTTGATCTCCTCGGTCACCTTCGCAACAAACTCGTCAACGCTCATCTGAACGGTCTCGTTGGAGCGATCGCGAACGGAGATGTTGCCGGCCTCGACCTCCTTCTCGCCCAGGATGAGCATGTAGGGCATGCGGTCGATGCTGCGGGCCTCGCGGATCTTGTAGCCGATCTTCTCGTCGCGGTCGTCGCAAACCACGCGAATGCCGGCCTCCTCCAGCTTGGCGCACACCTCGTGGGCGTAGTCGCGGCTCTTCTCAGAGACGGGAAGCGCCTTGACCTGTACGGGAGCCAGCCAGGTGGGGAACTTGCCCGCAAAGTGCTCAATCAGAATGCCGATGAAGCGCTCGATGGAGCCAAAGCATACGCGGTGCAGCATAATGGGGCGCTTCTTGGTGCCGTCGGCGTCCACGTACTCCAGGTCAAAGTTGAGCGGCATCTGGAAGTCGAGCTGAACGGTGCCGCACTGCCAGGTACGGCCGAGCGAGTCCTCCAGGTGGAAGTCGATCTTGGGGCCGTAGAAGGCGCCATCGCCCTCGTTGACCTCGTAGTCCATGTGTAGCTGCTCAAGAGCGGTACGCAGGCCCTCCTCGGCGCGAGCCCAGTCCTCATCCGAACCCATGGAGTCCTCGGGGCGGGTCGAAAGCTCAACGTGGTACTTAAAGCCAAACTTTTGGTACACGGAGTCGATGAGGTTGACCACGCCCACGATCTCGTCGGTCAGCTGGTCGGGACGCACAAACAAGTGGGCGTCGTCCTGGTTAAAGCAGCGCACGCGGAACAGGCCGTGCAGGGCGCCGCGCAGCTCGTGGCGGTGCACCAGGCCAATCTCGCCGGCGCGGACGGGCAGCTCGCGGTAGGAGTGCGGTTTGGAGGCGTACACCAGCACGCCGCCCGGGCAGTTCATGGGCTTAATGCAGTACTCTTCGTCGTCGATGACGGTGGAGTACATGTTGTCCTTGTAGTGGTCCCAGTGGCCCGAGGTCTTCCACAGCTGCTTGTTCATGATGAGCGGCGTGGAGATCTCCACGTAGCCGGCCTTGTGGTGGATCTCGCGCCAGTAGTCCAGCAGCGTGTTCTTAAGGATCATGCCGTTGGGCAGGAAGAACGGGAAGCCGGGGGCCTCGTCGCGCATCATAAAGAGGTCCATCTCGCGGCCGATCTTGCGGTGGTCGCGCTTCTTGGCCTCCTCCAGCATGTGCATGTGCTCGTCGAGCTCTTCCTTGGTGGCAAAGGCAACGCCGTTGATGCGGGTGAGCATCTTGTTGTCCTTGTCGCCCTTCCAGTAGGCGCCCGAGACGCCGGTGAGCTTAAAGGCCTTCAGCACCTTGGTGTAGCAGATGTGGGGGCCGACGCACATGTCGATGTAGTCGCCCTGCTGGTAGAAGGTGATGCGGGCGTCGTCGTCCAGGTCGCCGATATGCTCGACCTTGTACTTCTCGCCGCGCTCCTCCATAAGGGCGATGGCCTCGGCGCGGGGCTTCTCAAAAACGGTGAACTTGAGGTTCTCCTTGACGATCTTCTTCATCTCGGCCTCGATCGCGGGGAAGTCGTCCTCGCTGATCTTGACGCCCTCGGGCAGGTCGACGTCGTAGTAGAAGCCGTTGTCGGTCGCGGGGCCGTAAGCAAAGTCGGCCTCGGGGTACAGGCGCTTGATGGCCTGCGCCATGATGTGCGCGGCGGAGTGACGGATGACGTGCGTGACCTCGTCCTGCGGGAGCTCGGCCACCGAACCGTCATTGTAGAGTGCCTTCATGGGTATGTTTTCTCCTCTCGGATGCCTGATGCAAGTGCGTGCGATGCGCTCGGTGTTTTTGACTTGCATCATTATAGGCAGGTTGCCTTGGTATACAAGCGCCCGCCGCACCTTAATGGCACGGCGGGCGATTTTCTACGCATGCTTCATCGTGTGGGGCGGGATGAGAGGCGCGCGTGGCTTGCGACGTGCCCGTGGCTTGCGGCCGGCCCAGCGATGGATGCGTTACTGAATGCGAGTTCGGCAGTAGGGGCAGACCTTCCAGTGCGCATCAAGCGGGCGATGGCAGCTGGGGCAGACGTTGCGAACCTGGGTATCGCACACCGGGCAAACGACGAAATCCTTCTCGATGGGCGCGCCGCACTGCGGGCAGGTGCCGTACTGGGCAAGCTGGCGCTCGCGCAGGGCCATGTCCAGCTCCTGCTCCTCGCGGTCGGACGCGTAGGAGTGCGGGCGCAGGACCAGGTAGGCAATGAGGCCTACAAACGGGATGAGGGCGATGATGCCCCATGCCACGTAGGCGCTGGCGCCGCGGCGGCGAGCGTCGATAAACACATAGACGACCGACAGCACATACAGGGCGATGATAAAGCCAACAAAGGCATAGACGACGCCCATAAGCTGCGGCGACATGAGCTCGGAGATGTACTTGGACATTACGGGTACCTTTCGGAATATTAACAGTTCGGTCAAGTTTACCACGGGGTTTGTTTATATGGGACCACGGCTAGGGGCGGGGCTGGCGCAGACACAAACATCTCAATCTGTAACAGTTACTCGGCTAAAACAGTCCCAGACGTTACAGATTTAGACAAACCCTTCTCTCCCCGACTTAAACCTCGATCTGTAACATCTAGAACCCAAAAACAGTTCTTACTGTTACAGATCGAGACAACCAGAATCCGTCGGAAAGATTGTCTCGACCTGTAACAGAAAGGAACCAAAAACCCTGCCAGCTGTTACAGATCGAGACATACGAGTAACCCGACGGGCTACCGTCTCGATCTGTAACACGTAGGACCGCAATTCCCCGCCTATCGTTACAAATCGAGATGAACGTGCGCCTGTGGACGCAGCATCTCAATCTGTAACAGGTAACGGCGACGACCGCGATGTTTGGTGGGAAGATCTCGCGGTCTAACGTGGCCAGCATCCGTGCTGGGCCAGCCCGCGCCTGCCGTTGGCGGGTGTTGCAGGGCTGTTCGCCGCATTGCCGTCGCACTGGGGGTGTGCAGACCCTAGGATAGTCTTATTGACGGCCTGTCAACTCGTCTGGGAGGCACTGTGACGGAAACGTTTGATATCGTGATTGTCGGCGCGGGCATCACCGGATGCGCCATCGCGAGGCAGCTCGCGCGCTATGACCTGTCCATTTGCGTGGTCGAGGCGGCTAACGATATTGCGCTGGGCGCGTCGAAGGCCAACGGCGGTCTGGTGCACGCCGGCTACGATCCGGCACCGGGAACGGTAAAGGCGCAGGTCAACGCCCGTGGTTGCGAGCTATATGGCACGTGGGCCCAGGAGCTAGGCTTTTTGTTTTGCCGTACCGGGTCGATGGTGCTGGGGTTTAACGACGAAGACGGCGCACAACTGGAGCAGCTGCGGTGCAACGGCCTTGCCAACGGTGTGCCCGAGCTGTCGATCGTCGGACCCGACCGCATCCACGAATTGGAGCCGCGCGCCAGTGCCGATGCAACGTGTGCGTTGTGGTGCCCCTCGACTGGATTTGTCGACCCGTTTGAGGTTGCCATCGCCGCGCTGGAAAACGCCGTCGCCAACGGGGTGACCTTTATGCGGTCCGCGCCGGTGGAAGCGATTGAGGTTGCTGGCGGCGAGGCTACCGACGGGGCTGTGCGCTTTACGCTGGCAACGCCCGCTGGAGACGTGCACTGCCGTTACCTGATCAACGCCGCAGGCAACGGAGCCGCGGACATCTCGCATATGGCCGGTGCCGAGGAGTTTCAGATGGTCTGGCGCCAGGGCAACATCGTGGTGCTGGACAAGGAACCGCGTGCACTCATGCCGCTCTACCCCGTTCCCACGCCGGTGTCCAAGGGCGTTATCGTCACGGGTACCATACACGGCAACACCGTGATCACCGCGACCGCCGCCGTGCGCGAGCCGGGCGACACGCAGACCTATGCGGACGACGTCAACGCGCTCCTGACCGGCGCGCGCAAGCTGGTGCCCGATCTGGACACGCGCCGCGTGGTGCGCGCATTTGCCGGCGGGCGTCCGGTCATTCAGGGAACGAACGACTTCTTTATTGGGCAGTCGGCCGTGGTGCCGGGGCTGTTCCAGGCGGCGGGCATCCAGTCGCCGGGCGTGGCGAGCGCGCCGGCCATTGCCGAGCGCATGGAGCTTGTGATGCGTGAGGCGGGCGTGGAGCTGCACGAGCGGGCGGACTGGAACCCAATTCGCCGCGAGCCGGACGACTTTGACCGCGCACCGCTGGCGCGCAAGGAAGAACTCATTGAGTCCGATCCCGCGTGGGGGCAGATTGTCTGCCGCTGCGAGACGGTGCCCGAGGCCGAGATTGTGGCCGCGATTCGGCGCCGCCCGGGTGCAATTTCGGTCGAAGGTGTCAAGCGCCGCTGCCGCGCCGGCATGGGTCGGTGCCAAAGTGGCTTTTGCCAAAGCCGTGTGGTGGCGATTCTTGCCCGAGAGCTGGGCTGTGACCCCAGCGAGGTACTGTTGGAGGATGCCGGTTCTTGGCTGGTCGAGGGTCCGCTGAAGGGGGTGCGCTAGGATGGCGAAATTCAAATCGAGCGCGATTGATTGCGGCGTCGTAGAAGCCGTACAAACGCAGGCGTTCGACGTGGTCGTTATCGGCGGCGGACCTGCCGGCATGGCGGCCGCGCTGGCCGCTCATAAGGCCGGAGCGCGCATGGCCATCGTGGAGCGCGAGCAGCACCTGGGCGGCATCCTCCGCCAGTGCATCCACCCCGGCTTTGGCCTGTCGCACTTTAAACAGGAGCTCACCGGTCCCGAGTACGCGCAGCGCTTCATCGACCAGGTGCACGCAACCGACATTGCGCTGTTCCTGAACAGCATGGTGCTTGGGATTGATTCAAGCGAGCCTGCGGAAGACACCGCGGTCCACACCGTCACGCTCATGAGCCCCACCGGCATGATGCAGCTCACTGGGCGCGCGGTCGTCCTTGCCATGGGCTGCCGCGAGCGCACCCGCAGCGAGATCAAGATTCCCGGTAGCCGTCCCGCCGGCGTATTAACGGCCGGCTTGGCGCAGCGATACATCAATATCGAGAACCTCAAGCCCGGCTCGCGCACCGTCATTTTGGGCTCGGGAGACATCGGGCTTATCATGGCGCGCCGCTGCACGCTTGAGGGGATTTCCGTCGAGGGCGTGTACGAGCTCATGCCGTACGCCAACGGTCTGCGCCGCAACGTCAAGAACTGCCTGGACGACTTTGGAATTCCGCTGCACCTGTCCACCACGGTCACGCGCGTGATCGGGCACGACCGCGTGAAAGCCGTCGAGGTGAGCCAAGTCGACGAGCGTCTGGCTCCCATTGCCGGGACGGAGCGCATCGTTCCGTGCGACACGCTGCTGCTTTCGGTGGGCCTGATTCCCGAGAACGAGCTTTCGGTTGCCGCGGGCGTAGAGCTTGACCCGCGCACGCGCGGCGCCGTGGTGGACCAGAGCCTGCAGACGGGCGTGCCGGGCATCTTTGCCTGCGGCAACGTGCTGCACGTGCACGACCTAGCCGACAACGTGACGACCGAGTCCGAGCGCGCCGGTGAGGCCGCGGCGGCGTACGCGCTGGGGACCGGCGCGGGCGTCGTTCCGGACTGCGAGCTCACCGTCTCCCCTGCCGGCATTGCGGGATACGCGCTGCCGGGACGCATTACGGCCGCGGCGCTCACCAAGCTCAACTTCCGTGTGCGCCGGCCAGTCGATGCCGCCTGCGTGAGGATCTTGGCCGACGGCGAGGAACTGTTCACCGGCAAGGTCCGTGCGTTTAAGCCGAGCGTTATGGAAAGCTTCCCACTGCCGGCAAAGGTGATTCAGCGCGCACTCGACCTAGGTGCTAGCGAAATTTTCCTGTCCGTCGATCCCGTCGAGGAGACATAGACTATGAGCGATAACGTGATCGAAACGCTGCAGTTCAACTGCACGACCTGCCCATCCGAGTGCCTTCTGACCGTAAAGGTGGAGCGCGACGCCAATGGCGCCGTGGTGGAAGTGCGCTCCGTAACCGGCAACAACTGCCCGCGCGGTGATAAGTTCGCACAACAGGAGCTCACCTGCCCCATGCGCGTGCTCACGACGACCGTGGCCGTCTCCGGCAGCGACGAAGCCCTGCTCCCCGTGCGCACATCCGAAGCCATCCCGTTGGCACTCCACGCCCAAGCCATGAACTTCATCCGCGGCCTAGTCGTCAACGCCCCCATCCGCATGGGCGACGTCGTGCTAGAGAACCTCCTAAACACCAACATCAACCTAATCGCCAGCATGGACATCGACCGAGCCCAAGTAGCCAATTAGGGACGGAGCTCTTTTAGCTACCCCGCCATCCACCCCACCCTCCTCCGCAGTTGCGGTGAAATACGGACTGTTTTATGGCTTCAGGCCGCTAAACGGGGGTGCGGACGATTTCTTGGACCGCGCCTAGGCGTATCCAAGCTTCCTGCGGTACTCCATCGGGCTCAGCCACCCGAGGGACTTCTTGATCCGCTC
>JAGZWV010000067.1 GCA_018378775.1 Collinsella sp.
GCTGATCTTCTCCACGACTTCGCACGTCACGTTGCCGCCGCGCAGCACGCGCGCCGTACCCTCGGTGGAGCAGATATCAAAGCCCAGGTAGCGCAGGATGCGGGCGACCGAAAGGATGTGGCGCTTGTCGCGGTCGCACACGCTGATGAACACCTTACCGCAGCTCGGATCGGGCAGCTTGTAGTCGATCGCCAGCTGCGTCTTGGCGTATGCCTCGGGATAACTCTTGGCGATGCCCATGACCTCGCCCGTCGACTTCATCTCGGGCCCCAGGATAACGTCGGCTCCCGGGAAACGGCCCCAGGGCATAACGGCTTCCTTCATGCAGAACCAGTCCAGCTGACGCTCGTCGCTCGGCAGGCCCAGGCTCGCGATGGAATCGCCCGCCATGATACGCGCCGCGCACTTGGCCAGCGGCACGCCGGTGGCCTTGGAGATAAACGGCACGGTGCGGCTCGCGCGCGGGTTTGCCTCAATCACGTAGACGGTCTCGCCCTTGATGGCATACTGCACGTTGACCAGGCCGCGGACTCCCAGCGCCATCGCGATGCGGCGCGTGGTCTCGCGGAGCTTCGCCTGCAGGCTCTCGCTAAAGCTAAACGGCGGGATGCAGGTCGCAGAGTCGCCAGAGTGAATACCGGCCTCCTCGATATGCTCCAGGATACCGCCGATGTAGACCTCCTCGCCGTCGCACAGGGCGTCGACGTCGGACTCGATCGCACCCTCCAGGAAGCGGTCCAGATACACCGGGTAGTCGGGGCTAATGCGCGCAGCCTCGGCCATGTAATCGCGCAGATGCTCGGCATCGTAGGCGATCATCATGCCGCGGCCACCCAGCACGTAGCTCGGACGCACCAGCAGCGGGTAGCCGATGTGCGCAGCCACGGCCTCGGCCTCCTCAAACGAGGTGGCCTGGCCCGCCGGCGGATACATGATGCCCAGCTTGTCGAGCAGGGCGGCGAAGCGCTCGCGGTCCTCGGCAAAGTCGATGGCATCGGGCTTGGTGCCCATAATGTTCACGCCGCTCTCCTCGAGCATGCGCGCCAGCTTAAGCGGGGTCTGGCCGCCGAGCGTCACCACGACGCCGTCGGGTCGCTCAACATCGATGACATCCATGACGTCCTCGTAGGTGAGCGGCTCAAAGTACAAGCGGTCCGAGGTGTCGTAGTCAGTCGAGACGGTCTCGGGGTTGCAGTTGACCATGATGGTCTCGAAGCCGCGGGCGGCCAGCGCGTAGCTCGCGTGCACGCAGCAGTAATCGAACTCGATACCCTGGCCAATACGGTTGGGGCCGGCGCCCAGGATCATCGCCTTGGGTTTGTCCGCCGGCGTGGTCTCGTCGGGAGCCACACACTTCTTGGCATCCGGGCTCGTGCGGTAGATGTTCTCGTAGGTCTTGTAGTGGTACTCCGTGGCGCTCGAGAACTCCGCAGCGCAGGTGTCGACCGTCTTCATGCTGGGAACCACGCCCAGGCCCTTGCGGTAGGCGCGCACAAAGTGCTCGTCCGAGCCGGTCAGCGCGGCAATCTCGGCGTCGCTCGTGCCATACTGCTTGAGCAGACGCATCGCATCGGCGTCAATGTCCTCCACACGCAGGCCGCGGATGCTCTCCTGGACCTGCACCATATCGTTGATGCGGTTGAGGTACCACGGGTCGATGCCGCAGATGGCATGGATACGCGCGACATCCCAGCCGCGGCGCAGGGCTTCGACCACAAAGAAAATGCGGTGCTCAGTCGGGGTTGCCACGGCCTGAGTGAGCTCATCGTCGCTCAGTTTGTCGGCGCCCTCCTTGCCACCGGCGCAGATACCCTGGTGACCGTCCTCCAGCGAACGCATGGCCTTGCCGAAGGCCTCCTCAAAGGTGCGGCCGATCGCCATGATCTCGCCCACGGCCTTCATGCGCGTGGTGAGCGTGGGGTCGGTACCCTTGAACTTCTCGAAGGCAAAGCGCGGCACCTTAACGACGCAGTAGTCAATCGTGGGCTCAAAGCAGGCGGGCGTGGCCTTGGTGATGTCGTTGACGATCTCGTCGAGCGTATAGCCCACAGCCAGGCGCGCGGCGGCCTTAGCGATGGGGAAACCCGTGGCCTTGGAGGCCAGCGCGGACGAACGGCTCACACGCGGGTTCATCTCGATGACGATCAAGCGACCGGTGTTGGGGTTCACGGCAAACTGCACGTTGGAGCCACCGGTCTCGACGCCGATCTTCTCCAGAATGGCGAGCGAGGCCACGCGCATGCGCTGATACTCAAGGTCGGAGAGCGTCTGCGCCGGCGCCACGGTGATGGAGTCGCCGGTGTGCACGCCCATGGGGTCGAGATTCTCGATGGAGCACACGATGATGCCGTTGCCGGCGTGGTCGCGCATGACCTCCATCTCATACTCTTTCCAGCCCTCGATGGACTCCTCGACCAGCACCTCGTGGGCGGGCGAGAGCTCCAGGCCCTGGCTCACGATGGAGACGAGCTCCTCGTGGGTATGCGCGATGCCGCCGCCGGCACCGCCGAGGGTAAAGCTCGGGCGCAGTACGCAGGGATAGCCCACGCGCTCGGCGATAGCCTCGGCATCAGCCACGCTGTAGGCATAGCCCGAGCGCGCGACCTCCAGGCCAATCTCGGCCATGGCCTCGTTAAAGAGCTTGCGGTCCTCGCCGCGCTCGATAGCGGCCAGGTCGCAGCCGATCATCTCGACACCGTACTTGTCGAGCGTGCCGTCTTTCGCCAGCTCGACGGCGGCGTTCAGACCGGTCTGGCCGCCCAGCGTGGGCAGCAGCGCGTCCGGGCGCTCTTTCTTGATTACGCGCTCGATAAACTCGGCGGTGATGGGCTCGACATAGGTGCGGTCGGCAAGACCCGGGTCGGTCATGATGGTCGCCGGGTTGGAGTTGACCAGGATGACCTCAAAGCCATCCTCCTTGAGCACCTTGCAGGCCTGGGCGCCGGAGTAGTCGAACTCACAGGCCTGGCCAATAACAATGGGGCCCGAACCAATGACGAGGATGCGCTTGATGTCAGTACGTTTCGGCATGTTAGTTCTCCTCGGTCTCGGTCGCGGCGGTCTCGGCAAAATTCCAGCCAGCAAGGCGGTCCTTCGCGGTATCGATGTCCAGGTAGTTCTCCTCGCCGTCCATGAGTCGCGTAAAGGCGGTAAAGAGATAGTGGGCATCGGTGGGGCCGGGCGAGGCCTCGGGGTGGTACTGGACCGAGAAGCACGGGGCGTCGAGCAGCTGGATGCCCTCGGCGGTGCCGTCGTTGAGGTTCACGTGCGTCAGACGAATGCGGCCGAAGCACTCGTTCATCACGACCGGCGCGATGCCGCGACGCACCCAGGCGCGCAGGTCGCCGTCGGCCGCATGCTCGGTCTCGCCGCCGGAAAGCTCCGGGATCAGTTTGCCCAGACTGGGGAACAGCAGGCCAAAGCCGTGGTTTTGCGCGGTAATCTCCACGCGACGGCTCACCAGGTTCATAACCGGCTGGTTACCGCCACGGTGACCGAATTTAAGCTTTTCCATTTGGGCGCCGCACGCCAAGCTGATCATCTGGTGACCAAGGCAAATGCCAAAGACCGGCACCTTGCCGATCAGCTGCTGCACCTGCTCGTAGGTCTCCACCACGGCATCGGGGTCGCCGGGGCCGTTGGATAAAAAGACGCCGTCGGGATTCATGTCGAGTACCTCACTCGCGGGCGTATCCCACGGCACGACGGTAAGGTCGCAGCCGGCGCGGACCAGACCCTCCAGAATGCCGCGCTTGACGCCACAGTCGTAGGCGACCACTTTGTGGCGGGCAGGGGCGGCAGGGGCAAGCGCAAAGTCATGCGTAGCGGGCAGATCGCTCGCGGCAAAAGCGTGGGGCTCAGGGCAGCTCACGGTCTTGACCAGGTTCTCGCCCACCAGCGTCGGCGCAGCGGCCAGACGCTCGGCAAGCTCGTCGACGTCAAAGATCTCCGTCGAGATAATACCCATCTTGGAGCCGTTATCGCGCAGGTGGCGCACCAGGGCTCGGGTGTCGACGCCCTCGATAGCGACGATGCCGTGGGCACGCAGGTACTCCGGCACGCTGACGGCCGAGCGCCAGTTGGAAGGCGTGGCACACATGTCGCGGACGATCATGCCGCGCATGGCAGGAGCGCTCGCGGGGCGGGCGGTATCACCGGGGAAGGCCGATTGGACGTCGGTCTCGTCGATACCGTAGTTACCGATCTGCGGATAGGTCATGGTTACGATTTGGCCGGCATAGCTCGGGTCGGTCATGACCTCAAAGTAGCCCTCAAGCGAGGTGTTGAAGCAGACCTCGCCGGTCGCGGTACCCTCGGCACCGCATGCACGGCCATAAAAAATGGTCCCATCCTCAAGGTACAGGATGCAGGGACCGCAGGTGCCCTTGCTGGTTTTGGCCAGCATGCGCTGGCAAAGCTCGCTGGGCGCGAAGGTGCGGGCAGCAGTGCCCACAGTATGGTTGTTCGCCATAATTCTCCTTCCCGGTCTCTCCGGACCGGCTTAAAGGTTGGTAGTTAGGCCTTGCGGTATTTTAACCGCAAGTATGCGCCATGGCGTTAATTTCATCGAAATGTTTACGAAATGATAATTATGACTTTCTATGCATAATGATTTTTCTAGGACGGGGATTAAAAATCATCCCGCGTGGGCTTGTAACTCACGCGGGATGATGGCGTCTTATTTATCCTGCTCCAGCAGATCGGACGGCGTGCGATCGGGCTTGCCACCGCGGAAGATCTCGCGGCCATGCAGACGATGCTCCAGATCACGTTCGGCCTTTTCCTCGTCAATCTTGGTCTGGCTCACCGACGGGTCCTCAATCAGTGACGACACCGAGTTCACCTGCTTTTGAATGCGCTCGGCAATCGTGTCGTCCATGCTCACGATATGCATCTTCCAGTCGATGTTCGTGGCGGTCGAAGAGCTCTTGGTCCACACAAACGTCAAAATGGCACTCTGATGACCCCGCGCGGGAAACATGCCAAAGAAGGAATCATGCTGGATATTGCTGTCCTCATCGATATAGGCGTGCACGTTGTACACCACGCGGTCAATCTTATCGTTGAGCAACGCGTTGGTCGCAAGTGCCGCAGCCTGAATCTGCCCGTTGGACAGCAGCTCGAGCTCGTTGGCAGACGACGTGTCCAACACCGTCACCTCTACCGTACCCGTGCGCTCGTCCGCCTCGTCGACGCTAAAGTCGAGCGGGAACTGCGTAAAGCCGTTACCCCACTCAAGGCCGCCCTTCAGTGCCGTGGAAACAGTATCCACCGAAACGCTCTCGGACAGATTGGCGGTATTCAGACGGCGCATCACGCCGTAGCCGATCTGCATGCCCACGATTAACACCAGAATGCCGATAACTACGGCCATAGCGGTCTTCGTAATGGTATGGCTCACCTGCGAGCCCGAAGGGTCGTCCTCGGACAGCGGGTCGATCTGTTTTGTCTGGCTTGCGCGATCTTCGCTGCGAAGCTGCGCCAGCGCCGCCTTGTCGCCGCGCTTGGCCGCTGCCTCTTTTTCGCGCATGCGCTCGGTGCGCTTTTTGGCAAGCGTCGGATCCAAAACGCCGGATGCGTCGATCTCGGAGAATAACTCCGTCACTTCTTCCGGAGTCAAAGGGTTCTTCTCAGCCATATACTTCCTGTCATATCAATCAGTCGAGCTCGTGCGCACGCGCACCTTCGAACTGCATTCGATAGTAACGGGCATAGGTGCCGCCACGGGCGAGAAGCTGCTCGTGCGTACCACGTTCCACAACGCGACCATGCTCGACGGTCGCAATCTCGTCGGCATGTTTAATGGTCGAGAGACGGTGGGCGATGATGATCGTGGTGCGGCCGCGCGCCAGGCGCTCGAGCGACTCCTGCACCGCCTCCTCGCTCTCGTTATCCAAGGCGCTCGTCGCCTCGTCCAGGATCAGAATCTTGGGGTTCTTGAGAAACACGCGCGCAATGGCTACGCGCTGCTTCTGGCCGCCCGAAAGACGGCTGCCGCGCTCGCCCACGACCGTGTCGTAGCCCTGCGGCAGCGACTCAATGAAGGCATCGATATTGGCGCGGCGGGCGGCCTCGGCAACCTCTTCCGCCGTGGCGCCTGGCTTGCCGTAGGCGATGTTCTCGCCAATCGTACCGTCAAACAGATAGACATCCTGCTGCACCAGGCCAATGGCGCGGCGCAGACTCTGTTGCGTCACGTCGCGCACGTCCTGGCCGTCGATGCTGATGGATCCGTCCGCCACGTCGTAAAAGCGCGGCAGCAGCGAACAGGTCGTGGACTTGCCACCGCCCGAAGGGCCAACCAAAGCGATGGTCTGCCCGGGCTTGATGGACAGATCCATATGGTCGATAACGGGACG
>JAGZWV010000068.1 GCA_018378775.1 Collinsella sp.
CGCCGATATCGAGGGCATCAAGCGCTCGGCAGCCATCAACGTGGGCGTGCTCGATTATGTGGGCGAGCATATCGCCGCAGGCATGACCACCAACCAGATCGACCAGATGATCTACGACTACACCGTCGAGCACGGTGGCACGCCGGCCGACCTCAACTACGAGGGCTACCCCAAGAGCGTGTGCACCTCGATCAATGATGTGGTCTGCCACGGCATTCCCTGCGATACGGACGTGCTGCACGAGGGCGACATCATCAACGTAGACTGCTCCACGATCTTGGACGGCTACTTTAGCGACTCGAGCCGCATGTTCTGCATCGGCGAGGTCTCGGCCGAGCGCCAACGCCTGGTCGACGTCACCCGCGCCAGCGTGGAGGCGGGTCTGGCGGCCGTCAAGCCATGGCTACCGCTGTCCGTTATGGCCGAGGCCGTGCAAAAGACCGTCGAGGACGCCGGCTTTAGCGTGGTGCGCGAGTACGGCGGACACGGCATTGGCAAGGAGTTCCACGAGGACCCGTTTGTGGGCTTTGCCACCGAGGCACCCGATGTGGACACCATCATGGCCCCGGGCATGGTCTTTACCATCGAGCCCATGGTCAATGCCGGAGCGCCCGACATCAAGATTAGCAAGGGTGACGGTTGGTGTGTGCGCACCAAGGACGGCAGCGATTCGGCCCAGTGCGAGGTACAGCTCGTGGTGACCGAGGACGGTTACGAGCTGCTGAGCTGGTAGCCGTGGATGCGCCGGATGCTGACGGGCACGCTCGTCTTGCATCCGGCGTTTTTTAGCGTTTTGCCTGATATAACCTGCCAAAATAAACCTGTCCCTTTTTGGCAGGTCGAGCGGAGAGGACTGCTTGTGAACATCCTGGTTTTGCTGCCCGTCAACGACCGTCATCGCGTAATTCTTGAGTCGAGCGCTCCGGGCGAGGACTTTATCTACACGAGCGCCGACGCCGCCACGCGCGAGCAGGTCGCCGATGCCGACGTGATCCTGGGCAACATCGACCCTGACATGCTCACGGCATGCGAGCATCTCCAGCTGTTGCAATTGCAGACCGCCGGCTATGACGACTACCTTGCTGCCGGCACCGTGCCGGCTGACGTCAAGCTGTCTTGCTCGATCGGCGCCTACGGTCAGGCCGTAAGCGAGCACATGTTTGCCATGGTCCTTTCCATGATGAAGCACCTGCCCGGCTATCACGACTTGCAGCGCGAGCATCGCTGGGAGGATTTGGGACCGGTCACCTCGCTCAAAAACGCCAATGTGCTGGTGCTGGGCGCGGGCGATATCGGCGGCCACTTCGCCACGCTCTGCCGCGACATGGGCGCGCACGTCCGCGGCATCAAGCGCCATCCGCTCGTCTACCCCATTGTATTTGAGGACATGGACGGCATGGATTCCCTGTCTGAGCGCCTGGCCGAGGCCGATGTCGTCGCATCCTTTATGCCGAGCACACCCGAGACCCGCGGCCTGGCGAACGCCGAGTTCTTCGCCGCGATGAAGCCGGGCGCCTTCTTTGCCAACGGCGGCCGCGGCGATTTTGTGGTCGCCGACGACTTGGTTGCCGCTCTGGAGTCGGGACATCTCGCCGGCGCCGCGGTCGACGTCACCGATCCCGAGCCACTGCCTGCGACAAACCCCCTGTGGGATGCGCCCAACATGCTCATCACGCCGCACGTCTCGGGCTGGTTCCACCTGGCAGCCACGCTCAACAACGTGGTCGACATCGCCGCGGAGAATCTGCGTCACCTGCAAGCTGGCGAGACCCTGCGCTGCTGGATCGAACATTAGGGTTCCGCCGTTCTAACGAACGGCGGACCGGTCGACGCTGCGCGCCGCCCAGAGCGACAATTTGTCATTCAAAAGGCGAGGCATGACCAGAAGGTCTATGCCTTGCCTTTTTCATGCCAACTTGTTCGCTCTGGACGTCGCTCGCTGACGTTTGCTCAACCTGCGGTGTCATAACAATTCTGTCCAGCTGTTGGCATTGCGGCATTTGCCCAAATAAAACCTGCCAAAGTAAACCTGTCCCTTTTTGGCAGGTATTAGAGCTCTACGCTTTCGGCGCCGTTGATGGTTAGGTTTCGCTCGTAGAAGGCGGTGAGAGCGCGGATGGCGTACATCACGTCGCGCACGCCGCCGGTCTCGTAGCTCGAGTGCATGGCCAGCTGCGGCAGGCCCACGTCCACGGCATGCATGCTCGCCTGCATATTCGACAGGTTGCCCAGGGTGGAACCGCCGGCCATGTCGCTCTTGTTGGCGAAAGCCTGCGTTGGCACGTCGGCGTCATCGCAGATGGCCTGGAACACCGCGCGGCTAAAGGCATCGGTGCAGTAGTGCTGGTTGGCGGCTTCCTTGATGACGATGCCGCCGTTGAGCACAACCTGATTGCGGGCGTCGCACTTCTCGGCGTGGTTGGGGTGCACGGCATGTGCGTTGTCGCAGCTCGCGAGCATCGATGCGGCAAGGGCGCGATGGTACGACTCGTCGTCAAAGCCCAACGATCCGTTAATGCGGCGCAGTGCATCGGCCAAGAACGTCGACATGGCGCCTTGCTTGGTCTCGGAGCCAACCTCCTCGTTATCGAAGCAGCAGAAGACCGAAACATCGTGCGCGTTCTCGGCACTCAAAAATGCCTGCAGCGAGGTGTAGGCGCAGGCCAGGTCGTCAAGCTTGGGCGTCGAGATAAACTCGTCGGCCCAGCCCCAAATGCGCGCATCCTGACGATTGACCAGGAACAGATCGCGGCCCAAAATTTGCTCGGGCTCAACGTCCAGCTCATCGGCAATCAGAGCGTCAAAATCTCCCTGCTTGAGTTCACCGGCGCTGATGAGCGGGCACAGGTCAACGGCTCGGTTGGGAGCAAAGCTCTCGTTAACGCCACGGTTCATATGGATGGCAAGGCTCGGAATAATGGCAACCTCGCGCTCGGTGGTAAGCAGGCGGCTCTCAATACGGTCGCCCTCGCGCACCAGTACGCGGCCCGCGAGCGCCAGCGGACGATCGAACCAGGTGTAGTCGATCATGCCGCCGTAGGCCTCGGTGTTCAGACGCAGCGTCTCGCCTGCGCCGTCGAGCTCGGGGACGGCCTTAACCTTAAACGTCGGCGAGTCGCTGTGCGACGCCGTCAGCTGAAAATGGTAGTCGCCGGCAACGCCGTCCTCGCCCCACGTCGCGGCCAGGTCCTCGCCCACCTTAAAGGCAACAACGCTCGAGGTGTTGCGCTGCGTGCAATAACGCCCGCCCGGCTCGATGTCCCACGCCGCATTCTCTGGCAGGTAGGTAAAGCCTGCCTCGTCGAGCTCGGCCATAATGGTCGCCGCCGTATGGAACATGCTGGGGCATGCCTCGATAAAGTCGATAAGGTCGTTGGCGGCCTCGATATCATCGGCCGTCACATGCGCGCGCTCGGGCGTTTCCTGATCCGTCATGCTCTCCCCTTTCGCTGGGTTGATGGTCCCTTCCAGCATACCCCGCCGCGCCAGCGCCACACTCTTCATTCCGTGTTTAATCCCGCGCCGCTCGCCAAGTTGAGCCATCATGCCCACGCTCCTTTTGCGACAATTACGCTAACAGGACGAGAGGAGCCGTCATGAAGCCACGTAACATTGCCATCGCCTGCGGTGTCGCGGGAGTCGCCGTCGGCCTTGCCGCTGCCACCGGTATCGTTTATCACAAGCAAATCAAGTCCGCCGCGTCGCTCAAACGCTTGACCGGCTACGCGGATGGCTATGACCTGTACGCAATCGACATCGCCTACGACTACGATCTTGATCGCATCATCGCCGCTGGCGTGCGCGACGACCAGGCCTACATCGATGCCGTGGTGGCGCAGGTGCTGCCCGGTGTGCCGGTACATGTCCAGGCGCCCCAGTTTGCCTGCAGCGCTTTTGTCGCCGTAGATGCCGAAGGCCGCGTGCGCACCGGTCGCAATTACGACTTTAAGGACGACACCTCGGCGCTGCTGGTGCGCAATCACCCACGCAACGGCTATGCCTCCATCGGGTTTGCTGCCCTTAACAACCTGGGCGATAACACTCCGTTTGACTCCGTCGGCGGACGCGCCGCCGCACTCATGGGCCCGTTTGCCCAGCTCGACGGTGTTAACGAATGCGGCGTGTCCATTGCTGTACTCACTCTGGATTCCAAGCCCTGTGACCAGGACACGCAACGCCCCGTCATCAATACCTCGCTCGCCATCCGTCTGGTGCTCGACCGTGCCGCCACCACGCAAGAAGCTGTCGACCTGCTTTCCGCCTACGACATGCACGCCATGGCAGGACGCGATTACCACTTCTTTATCAACGACGCCGCCGGTGACGCGCGCGTAGTAGAGTGGGATCCGCGCGATCCAGACCGCGCTTTCAAAGCGACTCCTGTACGCCAGGTTACGAACTTCTACGCCTGCTATGGCGACGAAGTGCTGCCCAACCAAAAGAATGGCGAGCTGGGCCATGGTAAAGAGCGCGCCATCGCAATCGCCGATGTCCTTGACGCCCATGTCGGTGCCCAGGACGAGGCAGTCGCTTGGAAGGCCCTACGCGCTGCAGCGCAAGAACCCAATCCGAAAGACATCACCAGCAATACGCAATGGTCGGTCGTCTTTGACAATACCGAACCCGCCGCCGCCATTACGCTGCGCCGCCACTGGGGCGACGTCGACGCCTTCGCACTGTAAGGACCCAGGCTCGTCGACCTTACGCTCGCCTGACGTTGTTTACATTTCTATACGCTTGAGCTAACACGTTTTACCCCCGTATCAACAGTGTGCGGGGGTAAACTTATGCGCATGTTATAACTTGCCCGGAAGGATTCATCATGCTTAGGATCGGTCTTCTTACCAGTGGCGGCGACTGCCAGGCGCTCAACGCCACCATGCGCGGCATTGTCAAAACGCTTATGACCAATAGCGAAGAGCCTATTGAGATCTATGGTTTTGAGGACGGCTACCAGGGCCTTATCTACAGCCGGTTCCGCGTCATGACGCCCGCCGATTTTAGCGGCATCCTTACCCGTGGCGGCACCATCCTGGGCACGAGCCGTACGCCGTTCAAGCGCCTGGATATTCCCGAGGCCGACGGCGTCGAGAAGGTGCCGGCAATGGTCCACACCTATCATAAGCTGCAGCTCGACTGCCTGTTTATGCTAGGCGGTAACGGCTCCACCAAGACCGCCAACCGCCTGCGCGAAGAGGGCCTCAACGTTATCGCCCTGCCCAAGACCATCGATAACGACACCTGGGGCACCGAGTTGACGTTTGGCTTTACGAGCGCCATCGACGTCGCCACCAAGTGCATCGACGACATCCACACCACTGCCTCGAGTCACGGCCGCGTGTTCGTTATCGAGATCATGGGCCACAAGGTCGGCTGGATTCCGCTGTACGCCGGCGTCGCGGGCGGCGCGGACGTCATCCTGATCCCCGAGATCCCCTACGACATGGACCAGGTCATCAAGACCATCGAGCATCGCATGGAGACCGGCAGCCGCTTTACCATCGTGGCCGTCGCCGAGGGCGCTATCTCCAAGGAGGACGCGGCGCTGTCCAAGAAGGAGTACAAGAAGAAGCTCGCCGAGCGCACGAGCCCGTCGATCGTCTACGACATCGCCAAGGAGATCGAGGCCAAGACCGGTCGCGAGACCCGCGTCGCCATCCCAGGTCACACGCAGCGCGGCGGCCAGCCCGACGCTCAGGACCGCATCTTTGCGACTCAGTGCGGCGTCGAGGCAGCGCTCGGCTGCCTGCGTGGCGAGTTTGGCTACATGATTGCCCTGCGCGACGGCAAGATGTGCCACATGCCGCTCGAGGAGGTCGCCGGCAAGCTCAAGTATGTCGACCCCCAGAGCGATCTGGTACGCGAGGCCAAGGCGTTGGGCATCAGCTTCGGCGACGAATAGCCTCGGCCGAAACTGCTCTCATCGGAGGCCCCAGGGCTTACCTCCCAAATCGTCCTCGGACATGTCAGGACCCCGCTGCGCGCTTCGCGCGGCGGGGTCCTTCCGTCCTGCGGAAAGATTTGGGAGGTAAGCCCTGAGGCCTCCTGCGGTAACTAGGGAGGCCGAGGCTATTCGTCTTCTTGCTGCGGGTGCCTAGGGTGGGGTGTGGCGTGCATTTTTGGGAGTATTCAGCAGCCGAGGATGCCTGCATACTGGATTTTGGGCGAAAGGCAGGCGCTATGGGCCGCATTCTGTAAAAAAGACCA
>JAGZWV010000069.1 GCA_018378775.1 Collinsella sp.
CTTTACAACCGTCAAGGGTGGTCTGAGGTTCGTTGACGATGCTGCCGTGCTGCGCCATTTCGTCAGCTGCGGCATGGCGGAGGGCCGTCGCGGGAGCGATTCCTTCGACGTTTATGGCTATCGAAATCGTTATGCGGACCTGAGGAAGGCTTTCGGGCAGAACCTGAAGAGCTATTACATCCACTATTTAAATTGTGGCATTAAGGAGGGGCGTAATGGTGCAAGTGCGACTGGATACGAAGGTTTTATTATGTCGTCCGCCTATTCAACCTATCTAGATGCCGCTGATCATTTCACAAAGACCGTGGGCCCAAAAGGATTCCCTTCAGCCGTTTACACGGATAGGGGAGCGTCGAACATCATAGATTTCTGCAAAATTCTATATGAAGAGGCTCAGTCGGAGGGTGTTTCACCTGAAGTTTTATATGGGCAGGTGATGAAAGAAACGGGATATTTGAAGTTTGGAAATTTGGTTCAGCCTAATCAGTGCAATTTTGGAGGCCTTGGCGCCACTGGACCTGGTAACCCAGGCTACACCTTCGGATCTGTCCGTGAGGGACTGCGGGCGCAGGTTCAGCATCTAAAGGCGTATGGTTCAACGGAGCCATTGATTAATCCGTGTATTGATGCTCGCTTTAAATATGTCAGTCGTGGCTGTGCTCCGAGAACCGTTGATTTAAATGGCAAATGGGCCGTTCCGGGTGTTGGATACGGCGAAAGCATTGATGCAATCGCCAAAGAGGTTATTGGTTAGGCTTTAAAAAGTAGATTGAAAGTCTTAAATCGATTGGGTTAATTTGACTGACAATTTAAAGAAAAACATCACATGGAATACCGTTGGCTCGATTGCATACCTTGCTTGTCAGTGGTTAACGACAGTTGCCGTAGTTCGTCTTTCATCGGATTTTAACTATGCAGGTGATTTGTCTTTGGCAATGACAATCAGCAATCTATTTGTTCCAATCGGTTTATATAAGATTCGATCCTTTCAGGTATCCGATCTTTCATGTGAGTATTCTTCGGGGGAATACATTGGTTTTCGTCTAATCACAATAGTGTTGGGGTTTGTTTTCGTATTACCTTATGCATTCTTTACCTGTCAGCAGTCTTCCCTTCTCCCTGTGTACTTCTATTGCATATATAAGTCAATAGAAGTGATGGTCGATGTGTTCCACGGCATTGATCAAAAAGCAGGAAATATGATTTATTGTGGCATTTCGATGCTGCTGAGAGGCATTTTGTCACTTCTCGCGTTTTGTGCCGGAATGCATGTCTCACATTCTCTTGTATTGAGCATCGTTCTAATGATTGCGGTGTCTCTCCCTGTAATGGTTGTTGATGTACGTTGGGCTTCGAATTTCGATGCGATTGTTCCTTCTTTTAGGTTCAAGGCGATGTCTGAACTGTTTTATAAGTGTCTTCCCGCTACGGTTGGGGTTTTTTGTTGCGCTGCAGTTACATCTGTTTCGCGTCAAGAACTTGCTGCTGCATTGGGGGCATCAATGTTGGGTGTTTATTCCTCGGTGTGTTCTCCCGCGGCAATAGTTCAGGCGGGTGCTGCTAATGCCTATGCCCCTTTGCTCGGCGCTTTTGCGAGCGCTAGTGAGTCGGAGGATAAAAAAGCATTTAATACCATGTTGGTGAAGGTCATTCTTGGCGCCCTTGTCTTGTGTATTCTTATTTTGTTCGCTTGTTTCATCTGCGGCGACTACTTGTTGGGACTACTTTTCGGTGACCAAATTCATCAGTATTCTTTTTTGCTGTACGGTGCGGTAATTAGCTCTCTGATTACGGCGTTTATCGGTTTCTTTTCCGACCTGACAATTGTTAAAAGAAAGATGGTTGGTAATCTTGTTGGTAATTTAGTTGCTTTAATCGTTGTTGTCCCTCTTTCCAGCTTAATGATTCACTTGTTTGGACCTAACGGAACGAGTATTGCAATTTCGCTTGCTTATTTTGTCGGGTGTGTCGCGATGCTTCCCTGCATTATTCGGAATAATGCAGTAGAGATTCGCTAAATACTTAGATATAAAAGTGTGCGGCCGGTGCTTAATATCTACCTGAATTGACTTCTTTAACGCCAATGGAGGGGTTATCAGTTCTGGCGCAGGTATTAACGCTTTTTAATTCTAATTTATGCCCAGCAGGCGTCTTTTCGTTTAGCATAAGACACGTATTAGTAGGTTAAGCAACAACTTCAAATTTGTTTAAGTTTCATTCACCTTAATTTTGTTTATTGGAGCTTGAAATGTGCGATAGCGTATTCAAAGACAAGACCCTCATGATCACGGGCGGCACCGGCTCGTTCGGCAACACCGTGCTCAAACACTTCATGGACACCGACCTAGCCGAGATCCGCATCTTCTCCCGCGACGAGAAGAAGCAGGACGACATGCGCCACCGCCTGCAGGAGAGGTCCCCCGAGCTCGCGTCCAAGGTGCGCTTCTTCATCGGCGACGTCCGCGACGCCCAGAGCGTCCGCGACGCCATGCACGGCGTGGACTACATCTTCCACGCCGCCGCCCTCAAGCAGGTTCCCTCCTGCGAGTTCTTCCCCATGGAGGCCGTGCGCACCAACGTAATCGGCACGGACAACGTCCTGCACGCGGCAATCGACGAGGGCGTCGACCGCGTCGTGTGCCTGTCCACCGACAAGGCCGCCTACCCCATCAACGCCATGGGCAAGTCCAAGGCCATGATGGAGTCCATCATCTACGCCAACGCCCGCAACGGCGCCGGCCGCACCACCATCTGCTGCACCCGCTACGGCAACGTCATGTGCTCGCGCGGCAGCGTCATCCCGCTGTTCATCGACCGCATCCGCAAGGGCGAGCCGCTGACGGTCACCGACCCCAACATGACCCGATTCCTGATGAACCTTGACGAGGCCGTCGACCTGGTGCAGTTCGCCTTCGAGCACGCCAACCCGGGCGACCTGTTCATCCAGAAGGCGCCTGCCTCCACCATCGGCGACCTCGCCGAGGCCGTGCAGGAGGTCTTCGGCCGCGTGGGCACCCAAGTGATCGGCACCCGCCACGGCGAGAAGCTCTTCGAGACCCTCATGACCCGCGAGGAGCGCCTGCGCGCCGAGGACATGGGCGGCTACTACCGCGTCGCCTGCGACTCGCGCGACCTGAACTACGACAAGTTCGTCGTCGACGGCGAGGTCGAGACCCAGGCCGACGAGTCCTACACCTCCCACAACACCGAGAGGCTCGACGTGGAGGGCACCATCGCCAAGATCAAGACCGCCGAGTACGTGCAGCTGGCCCTGGAGGGCCGCGAGCACGAGGCGGTGCAGTAGGGTGCGCGTCCTCGTCACCGGAGCCAGGGGTTTCGTCGGGAAGAACCTCTGCTGCGCGCTGAAGAACATCCGCGACGGCAAGGACCGCCGCGAGAGATACGCGGGCCTGCTCCCGCTCGAGGTCATGGAGTACGACGTCGACTCGACGCCCGGGGAGCTGGACGGCTACTGCTCCCGAGCGGACTTCGTATTCAACCTGGCCGGAGTCAACCGCCCCAAGGACCAGTCCGAGTTAATGGAGGGCAACTTCGGGTTCGCCTCCACGCTGCTCGACATGCTCGAGCGCCACGGCAACACGTGCCCCGTCATGCTCTCCAGCTCCGCGCAGGCGAGCCTGTCGGGCCGCTTCGAGGGCTCGGTCTACGGCGAGTCGAAGCTCGCGGGGGAGGGCCTGTTCCGCGAGTACTCGGAGCGCACGGGCGCGCCGGTGCTCATCTACCGCTTCCCCAACCTCTACGGCAAGTGGTGCCGCCCCCGATACAACTCCGCCGTGGCGACCTTCTGCGACGCCGTCGCCAACGGGCGCCCCTACACCGTGAGCGACCCCTCCGTCGAGCTGGAGCTCCTCTACATCGACGACCTCGTCGAGGAGATGCTGGGCGCCCTGCTGGGGGAGGAACACCGCTGCGGCTACGAGGGCCTCGAGCGCGTCGAGGGGGAGGACTTCTGCTACGTCCCCCAGACCGACGTGAAGTCCCTGGGCGAGATCGTCTACCTGCTCGGGTGCTTCCGCGACAGCCGCGAGACGCTTTCCGTGCCCGACCTGGCGGAGGGCTCCTTCTCCAAGAAGCTCTGGAGCACGTTCCTGTCCTACTACGAGCCGGGGCACTTCGCCTACGGCCTCAAGCCGAACGTGGATGACCGCGGCTCGTTCACCGAGTTCCTGCGCACGCCGGAGCGCGGCCAGGTCTCCATCAACGTCTCGAAGCCCGGCATCACCAAGGGCAACCACTGGCACATGAGCAAGTGGGAGAGGTTCCTGGTGGTCTCCGGCACCGCGAGCATCAAGCTGAGGAAGGTGGGGGAGGACGCCGAGGGCAACCAGTTCCCCGTCGACGAGTACGTCGTCTCTGGCTCGGACATGCGCGCCGTGGAGATGATCCCCGGCTACACGCACTCCATCACCAACCTGTCCGACACCGAGGACCTCGTGACGGTCATGTGGGCCAACGAGCCTTTTGACCCCGAGAACCCCGACACCTACTACGAGGAAGTCTAGAGGTTTTGACCAGATACGCTCACATTAATAGCGTTCCAAATGGATCCACTGGGCGCATTATGATGAAGGAGCATTTTGCTCTTATAGATCAGGGATGCGAATCGCTTGCTTGCTGGGGTAGAAGAAGGCCAGCAAGTAGTGCCAGTGAGTACTGCTTTGGGTCATCGGCTAATTTTATACTCGACGTTGGACTTACTTTCCTTGACGGGAAGATTGGTTTTCATTCAGTGAGGCAAACCGAGGCGTTGATTCATCGCCTTGATGAGTTTGGTCCTGATGTGGTTCACTTGCACAACATTCATGGTTACTATTTGAATATTGATAGGCTATTTAAATGGTTGTCGATATCTGATTGTCGTGTTGTATGGACTTTGCATGACTGTTGGGCTTTTACCGGCCATTGTCCGTATTTCACATATGCTGACTGCAATCAATGGAAAAGCGGCTGCGGTACCACGAAATGTCCACAGCTTATGGGATATCCTCCAACTATCAATTCTGGTTCATGCAAATGGAATTATGAGGCTAAACGTTCGTTATTCACTTCGTTGCCTTCCGACCGATTGACAATTGTCACTCCTTCTAAATGGTTGGCCGAACTGGTTGCTTCAAGCTTTTTGTCAAAGTATCCGATAGAAGTTGCACATAATACGATTGACCTCGATATATTCAGGCCGCGATCCAATGGCGAAGTATCTAGTGTTAAAGAGAAATACGGTCTCGATTCTAGAAATATTATTTTAGGTGTTGCGTCTCCATGGTCAAAACGCAAGGGGTTATCAGACTTTTATACTCTCGCTGACAGGCTTGATCGCTCCAAGTATTCCATCGTACTCGTTGGTTTAAGTGCCAAACAGATGCGGGCGCTGCCGCCAGAGATCGTCGGTATTCCACGAACCGACTCTCAGATAGAGTTGGCCTCACTTTATAGTTCTGCCTCTGTTCTATTCAATCCAACATACGAGGATAACTACCCTACGGTCAATCTTGAGGCTGAGGCTTGTGGGCTGCCAGTCGTTTGTTACGATGTCGGCGGATGCTCTGAGACTTTGCACAGGGACGATTCGAAACTTGTTGAATGTGGTGACGTGCAGGCCGCCTCATTACTGTTGGCAAAATACTAGACTCTGTTTAAGGAAACCTATGAATTCCAATATTTGTTTTAAAGACGACGGCCGCCTGAAGCTCCTGATCATCGTGGGCACGCGCCCCGAGGTCATTCGCCTTTCCGAGGTCATCAAGAAGTGCCGCCGCCACTTCGACTGCCTGCTGGCGCACACCGGCCAGAACTACGACTACACGCTCAACGGCATCTTCTTCCGCGACCTGTCGCTGGACGATCCGGACGTCTACCTGGACGCCGTTGGCGCGGACCTGGGCGAGACCGTCGGCAACATCATCGCGGCCTCCTACAAGCTGATGGTCCAGGTGCGGCCCGACGCGCTCCTGATCCTTGGCGACACCAACAGCTGCCTGTCCGCCATCGCGGCCAAGCGCCTGCACATCCCCATCTTCCACATGGAGGCGGGCAACCGCTGCAAGGACGAGTGCCTGCCCGAGGAGACCAACCGACGC
>JAGZWV010000070.1 GCA_018378775.1 Collinsella sp.
GCCGGTTCGACCGGCGCGCCACGGGTCAAGATGCACTAGGCCTGGACGAAGTCCGGGCCCGCGCCTTTAGACGCGGGCCCGGGGCCCGTGGGTTATACCCTAAGAGCAAACCACCCTTTTTAAGGGTGGTTCTGATTGTACCGGGGCGCGCAACATAAAAAACCGAGCCCTGCACATAGTGGCGCAGAACTCGGCGAACCGGTGAGCGGTCAAGGATAGGTTTTAGGGCATGTCCCAAAATCTACTTGAGGAGGAAGTCGGAGAGGGGAATGGTATGGGCCTCGCGATGCTCGGGGTCGGCGATGTGGTCGGCAGGATATCCGCAGACGAGCATGTGATAGGGATAGACGCCCTCGGGCAGGTTGAACTGCTCCTGTGCCACCTCGGGCTTAAAATGGCATACCCAGCACGTTCCCAGGCCCTGCTCGGTGGCCTCCATCATCATCTGATCGCACACTATGGACGTATCGATTTCACTGGAATTCATCTGGTCATACGGGCGCACCCAAGCGTCTTCGGTAACGCTACAAATAAGGAAGATGAGCGGAGCGCCAAAGATAGATCCATCACGAGCAAACCGAGGCTGACAAGCAGCAGCCTTCTCCAGAAGCTCAGGCGTATCCAGCACCATCACACGAGAAGGATGATTATTACAAGCAGAAGGAGCAATCCGCCCAGCCTCAACAATGGCATCCACAACAGCTTGCTCAACAGAACGATCCTGAAATTCACGACAAGAATACCGACCCCGAGCCAGATCCAAATAAGACATACAAGCCCTCCAACAATTAAAAATCAAACAAACCCAAAGTAACCCAAAGAGTACCCAAAGCGGCAATCAGCCAATCGCTCATCGAATACCAAAGTAAAACCCCGAGCAAGGGCCATCACAGCAAAGGCCCCACCACGCTCAACCCCTCAGCCAAAGTTCCCAATGGTGGTACGTAAGGCGAAGGGCCGGCACCTGTTTACTTTCGAACGACTCTGCCATGCAGCCGGAGTGAGAAAGCAAACAGGTGCCGGCCCTTCGCCGCCGGGACACGTACCCCCAATTAACTGTTCTTCATGACAATCGAATCCACAACATCGGCCACATTCTCACAGCAGTCAGCGCAGTACTCCAGGAAGGCGTACACGTCACGCCAGGCGATGACCTCGAGCGGGTCCTTGCCGTTAACGTGCAGGTTGCGCATGGCGTTGATATAGAGCTCGTCGGCTTCGGACTCGATGGTGTTGATCTGGATGACGAGTTCGCGCAGGGTCTTGGACTTGCGGTAGTTGGGCAGCTCGACCATCAGGTCTTTCATGGCGCGGCAGGCGTCAGTCACCTTGTGGGCGATGACGATGGCGTCGGGATGGATGCTCTGGATGTTGGTGAAGTAGACGCGCTGCACGACGCCCTCGATGCGGTCGAGTACGGTGTCGAGTGAGCAGCTCATCAGATCCAGATCCTCGCGCTCGAGCGGGGTGATAAAGGCGGTGAGCAAGGCGTCTTCGAGCTCATGGTGCTTCTTGTCGGCCGCATGCTCAATCGCATGCATCTTATCGAGCATGTCGTGGATCTGCGCGGGGTCAAAGTTCTCAAAAATCTTGGTGAGCAGCTCGGCTGCCTGAACGGCGAGGTCGGCGCAGGCAACGTAGTTATCAAAGTAGAACGAATCGGGTTTCTTTGCCATGGGTGGGTCCTTTCGAGGCGAAGACGGGTGGGCGAAGTGTTGCGGTCCGGATGGACGCTCGGTTTGATTAGAGGAACATCATGAACAGCTTGGCCATGACAAAGCTGATGAGTCCGCAGGCAGGGAAGGTGAAGAACCAGGTGAACATCATGTCCTTGACGACGCCGAAGTTGATGGCCGAGAGGCGCTTGACGGCACCGACGCCCATGATGGCGCAGGTCTTGATGTGTGTGGAGGACACGGGGATGCCGGTAAGGGTGGCAAGCAGCAGGTTCGCGGCGCCCGCCAGGTCGGCGGAGAAGCCCTGGTACTTTTCGAGCTTGACCATGCTCTGGCCGACGGACTTGATGATGCGCTCGCCGCCCACGCTGGTGCCGATGCCCATAGTGGCCGAGCACAGCAGCATAATCCAGATGGGGATGCCTGCATCGCCGACGCTCGTCTGGCCGCTGGCAAAGGCCACGCCTAAAAAGAGCACGCCGATGAACTTCTGTCCATCCTGCGCGCCGTGCATAAAGCTCATGGCCGCGGCGCTCGCGATCTGAGCGTATTTAAAGAAGACATTGGCACGTCGCCTGTTGGCGGCGGCGAAAAGAATCGAGACGAGCTTGCACAGGACCCAGCCCATGACAAAGCCCAGGCCTATGGAGAGCGCCAGGCCGTAGATGACCTTCATCCACTCGTGGACGTTGACGCTGCTCGCACCGCCGAGGGCGATGGCGGCACCGGTCAGGCCGGCGATAAGGCTGTGGCTTTGCGAGGTGGGGATGCCAAAACGCGATGCTGTGGCGCCGTAGACGACGATGGAGAACAGCGCCGCGCATAGGCAGGCGAGCGCCATGGTGCTGTTTCCGCCAAAGTCGACGATATGTGAGATGGTGTTGGCGACGCTCGCGTTAAAGTGCGTCATGATGAGCACGCCGAGGAAGTTGAATGCGGCGCTCATGAGAATGGCGGCGCGGGCGGGCATGCAACGCGTAGTGACGCAGGTCGCGATGGCGTTGGGCGCGTCGGTCCATCCATTGACGAAGATGGCGCCCAACGCGAGGATCACGGTGACGGCAAGGACTGGGTTCGACACAATTTGGCCGAGGAAGGTTGAGAACGTTACGTCCATATATGGGCTTTCTCGAAGTTTGCAGGCACGTTACAAAAACATGATAAATCGTATCACCTCCTGCGGGTCTCTTTACCGAGTTCTGATGGGAGAAGTGAACTTTTTGGCACTAAAATTGAATATTAGCCCTGTTGACCGCGGGTGTTCTTTTTGCTAACACGCCATGCGGACACGTGCGATTACTACGACACTCCAAAACCACAGTCTGTTCGCTTTACAACATGCAAACATGCGTTCGATAATAGGAGGCATGGAATATCGACAGACAGACGGCAAAACTCGGCGCGTGCACAAGCAGTATGTGGACGTCGTGGCCCGCATCCTCGCGGGCGGACAGGTCGTGCCGGTCACCGTCTGCTGGGTCGACGGCCGTTGTTTTACGATCGACGAAATTATCTCGACCACCGGGTTTGGCCTGATGGTCCACGGCATCCGTACGGCAACATATAAGGTGCGTTTTGGCGGGCACGCGACCGAGTTGTATCTGGAGGACCAGACGCGCGAGCGGGCAGACGGCTCGCAGGCACACGTGATGCGTTGGTGGGTCTGGGCCTTTGATCGTACGCTTGAGGGCGAGCGCCGTAGGTAAGGACGCACGGCGTTCGGGTACAATGACAGGAATCTTGTCACCTACGGCGCTGTCGTGCGCTTTTTGAAAGGACGAAGTATGAACGATATCCAGGGCTATCAGAACGGCCCCATCGAGACCGGTGCAAGCCGTGCCAAGGAGATGTCGCCGCGCGCGTACAACCTCACCATGTCTGCCCTGATCTTTTTGGGCTTTTGCGCCATGGGCGCCGGCGCCTACTTTACGAGCACCATGTCGTTTGCGCGCATGATGATGAGCGGCGCAGCCTTGCCGCTGGTCTTTGGCTCGTTTATTTTGACCATCGTCGGCATGGTCATGATGTCGGCCGCCGCCAGCAAGCAGTCCGTGGGCCTGTCCCTTGTGGGCTACGTAATCTTTGCGAGCACCTTTGGCCTGACCGCGTCGTTTGGCCTTGCCAACTACGACCTGCCCACCATCAACACTGCCTTTATCGCCACGGCCGCCATCACCTTTGTCTTTGGCGCCTTGGGCGTGACGTTCCCCAAGTTTTTCCAGCGTGTGTATGGCATTGGTTTTGGCATCCTGCTTGCCACGATTCTGGTCGAGATCGTGCTGATGTTCATGGGCGTTTCGCAGTCCATCACCGACCTGATCGTGATCGTGGTGTTCGCCGGCTTTATTGGCTACGACACCTATGTTGCCACGACGGTGCCGCCTACGCTGCCCAACGCCGTGCTCATGGCCTCTAACCTGTTCGTGGATATTATCAACGTGTTCCTGCGCATTCTGAACATCCTCGGCCGTCGCGACTAGTGGCGAATTGCGGCGGTGCTTGCCGTGCGTGCAAATCGATGCGAAAGGCGGTCCTTCGGGGCCGTCTTTTTTGTACGCGGCGGGGTATCATGGATGGGAAAAGCCGATAGCGGCAGAGACCGAGAAAGGTGACCACTTATGGCAGACGTCGACAACAGGAACCGTAACCGCAGGTCCAACCGAGCGGGTCAGCCCAATCCCAAGCGCGAGGCCCGTGCCAAGGCCGCCGAGCGTCACGTGGCAACTGTGTCCGAAGCGTGCGCCAAGGATATCGAGCGTTCGCTTGCCGGTGTTCGCGAGTTTGACGGTATGCCTGCCGGCTTTGTCTCGGCGATGAAGGCCAAGGTTCAGAGTGCTGTGGCCACCGAAGAACAGGTTGCCGAGGACGTCGAGGGCGCGGAGGCTGCCGAGACCGAGGCGGCACCCGAGAGCGAGGCAGCGCCCGAGACCGAGGCAGCTCCTGAGCCCGTCGAGGAGCCTGCCGAGGAAATCGCCGGAGCTGAGTCCGCGCCTGCTGAGGAGCCTGCTGCGTCCCTGCCTGAGGTCACTGTGCTCGATGCCTCCGCCACGCAGGCCATCTTGGACAACGGTCGTGGCTATGCGCAGTTCTGCGACATGGCCGTGCTCGCCTTTGCCTCGTTCACCAACCCGGGCGGTGGCTATATTCAGGGTTATCTGGGCCAGGAGGCCACACTGTGCGCCGATTCGTATCTGTACAACGTTCTCGATAAGCAGCGCAAATGGTACGGCGAGAACCGTCGCCGCAACATCAACTGCGAGCTCTATCGTAACCGCGCCCTAGTGGTGCCTGCGGTGCGCTTCGACCGCAACCACGTGCATGCATACGCCGACGTGATCGTGGCCGCCGCGCCCAACGTTAAGCGCGCCCGCCAGGAGTATCGCGTGAGCGACGATGCTCTGCTGGATGCCCTGCGCGACCGCATTCGCTTTGTGCTTGCCATCTGCGACGAGCTGGGTCGCGAGAAGCTCGTGCTGGGTGCTTGGGGCTGCGACAACAACGGCTTTGACGCAGAGGCCGTGGCCGAGCTCTTCCGCAAGGAGCTCGCGTCGGGCGACTTTAAGGTCAAGCAAGTCTTCTTTGCCGTGCCTTCTACGCGCTGGGATGAGGATTTTGCCAAGTTCGAGCACGTGCTGGCAAACTTCCCCGAGCGCAACGAGGAGTCCTATGCTCAGGTTGCCGCTCGCGCTGCGGCAGCTCGCGCCGCCGAGCAGGCCCAGGCTGCTACCGAGGATGATGAGGACGAGGACGATTGGCGCAAGTACCTGTAACCGGTACGTGTTGACAGATAGGTCGAGCCGGCGGGAGAGGCTGCTCCCGCCGGCTTTTTACTAAAAGGAAGGGCTTACGATGAAAAACGTTCTATGCTTTGGCGACAGCAACACCTATGGTTACGATCCGGCGGGCATGCGCGACGGCACCGCGGTGCGCTATGCGC
>JAGZWV010000071.1 GCA_018378775.1 Collinsella sp.
ACGTGGCGGCGGTTGGCGCAGCTTTGGCAGCTGGAGCGAGGGCATCTCCGCTCACGTTGCCTATCTGGGCGCCAACTACGGCTCCACCCTTACCCCGGCAGCGGCCAAAAAGTACTGCCCGCCCACGTGGCAGGACTGGTACAACAAAGTCGCCGCTCAGATGAACCGCATTTAAGTGCAGCTGCAAAGGGGCCCCAAACGGGGCCCCTTTTCGATTATCTAAGAGACGACACCAGTCGCGTTGCCGACAACAACGACGACGCACATGACGGCAAACATAAACCCGAGTGCCTTGAACCATAGTTCGACAAAAGCACTCCCCCGATACCGATCGAGCGCGGGAAAACGACGTCGAAGCCTACGCCGGTCGAGCATTCCGAATGTAATGAGCAGCACCAGGCCATCGACCATAAAGAAATACTCAAGTGCCAAAAACCACGTTGGATAGTTTCGGTTTTCGCCCGTCGGCGTAAATACCGCAAAATGGCTGCCCATCAGCAGCAACAATGTTGTCGCATAGACGCATCCATTCCATATGCGCCCCACGGGCTCGGGGATACGCGAGAGCAGACGCGCACATTTGGACGTCACGAGAGAGACGATCGAACGCCGTCTTGCAGAAGACGGAAGCGTGAAGGCAACCGGCTGCTGTACCCGTTGCACCTGTGGCACCGCGGCCCGGGGCACGCTGGCAGCAGAAAAGGTCACGGGCGACGGTGCAGGGAGACATAGCTCATATGCCGCACGCGCAGCATGCCCCAGTGCCTTTGCGCTCGCAAAGCGCTTGGCGGGATCGAGCGCCATCGCCATGCAAATCACATCCGCCAGCGGAACGGGAATGCCGTGCGCCTCGCATTGCTCGCGCATGTCACGCCCCGGTTTGGGATCATCCCCCGTCAGGCAAAAGAACAGCAACGCGCCAAGCGCGTAAATATCGCTGCGGACGCTCGTCTGCCCAAACCCAAACTGCTCGGGCGGCGCATAGGAACGCGTGCCAAACTTGACGGTGTCGGCGTCGGCGCCATCGCGCCAAACGCGCGCGATTCCCAGGTCAATAATCACCAGCGACGAGAAGATCATGCCAGCATCAGCCGCATACCTCACGCCCGATACGATGATGTTCGAGGGCTTAAGGTCGCGGTGGATTACCGGTACCCCCGGCTCCCCCGCAGCTGCAAAACCAGCATGCAGCTCGCCCACCGCTTCACACAGAACGGGATACAGCCCGCGGGCATAATCGGGCGTCGCCCCCAAGCGTCCCACCAACGCCTCGAGTGTCTCGCCTTCGACATACTCCATCACCACGTCAAGCTCGTCGCCCACACGGCGGCAATCGACGATTCGGGGTAAGTGCTCAAAACGACGACCGGCGCGCTGGGCCGCAAACAGGCGCTCATATGCTCCGCCAATCTGCACCGAAGCATCGATGCGCTTGCGGACAAAGGGACCGAGAGACCCGCCGCCAGAGCCCTCAAAATAGACGAGTTCGGTCGTCTCGACATCCGAGCACTTGAGCACGCGCTCCACACGATAGCTGTCATCGCGGTCGAGCGACGCCAAATGCTCGACAAGTGAAGCAGTCAGCTCGTCATCGGAATATGTTGGGCTCTGAGTATCCATGGCGTCCATCATAGCGCAGGGCGCGGACACCCCATGGTGTCCGCGCCCCGTTCATTCGCATAGTTGTTTTGGTAACAGCCAACTCAGCCATCGGCCGCTAACTCACCGTCTCCTCGCCAAAGCGATACAGTTCCTCGTTGACCTTTTGCAGGCTGCAGCCGCGATCAATACAAAAGATGACAATCGCATCGCGACGGTCCTTACAGTTGAGGACGCTTACCCCGGCAGCCGTCAGAGCGCGGTTGGTCTCCTTGAGCGTCAACGCCATCGCAAAGGCAATCTGCAGCACCTTATTACGGCTTGGGTGGCGTGCACCGGTAAAAATCTGATAACCAAAGGTCTCATTGAGGTCGGCCATCCGCACCACGCGCGAGCGCTCTAAGCCCTTTTCCTGCAGCAGCTGCTTAAGGTAGTCCGAAAGCGACGGGACGGCAAAGTCGTGTTCTTTGATATATACATCGATGTTTGGCGCGTCGAGGAGCTCATTGAGCAACTCGTCCGTCAGCTTTTTATCGGGCATACGACCTCACCTCCCATACGGCGCAACGGTAGCGACATGTTAGGCCAGCACCCAGCTTGCAGCAGCAGACTTATCAAACACGTTGGCAAAATAGAGAGCCTTCTTGATGTCACCATCAAAGTAGATATTGCCCGCCACGGAGCCACCGGCGGCAAGGGTGCCAGACTGCAGCTCATCGGAGCCTTCGCTGTAATAACCCTGGTTCTGCTGAGCACCGTTGGCGTCCTCGCCCTTCCAGTCGTAGATATTGTAATCTGCACCCTCATCACCATTGTTGACGTACGTGACGTGAATGCCCGTCATGGTCGAACCGTCATAATTTGTGAGACCGGGCTGGACGGAATCGACAACGACGGAAAGACCGGCAGCCGTGGTCACCGTCGTGCCAACAGCCAGGTCAGTCGTAGACTGCTCTTCCTTCTTCGCCTCTTCCTTCTTGTCGCCATCGCCGGCATCCTCGGTGACGGTCGCCTTATCGCTACCGCAACCGGCAAGAAGACTAACAGTCCCCAAGGCAACAGTGGCGAATGCGCCAAGTGCAGCGCGACGGCTCAGCAGCACTTCGTTTTCGAGCTTATTCATCATGCATTCTTCCTATGATCCGGCTACCGCGCCGGCACACAGCACATCGTAGGAAGGATTGAACGGGAATTCATTAGCTGCGAGCTAAGACAGACTGAGGGTCTCAGAACGGTTTAAGCTCATTGAAGCAAAAGGCATCGTTTCTGCAGGTAAAGAAAGCGGAACGGTGGCCTTGCGGCCGCCGTTCCTGTGAGTATCCTTGTAAAGCGGGGTCAGTTCTCGATCCGGTTGCCATCGAGGTCTTTGAGCCCGAGGCCGGCGACGTCCCCGGCGAGGAAGCGCCCGACCATCCACTCGAACCACTGGAGGTCGTTAACGTACCACTCGAAGTGCGAGTGCCAGCCGCGGTAGAAGATCGTGAGGTGCTCGCCCTCTCCGCAGTCGATCCAGAGCGGTTCCCCGAGCACCGCTACGGAGACCTCGTAGTACGTCCCCCAGTCACCTATGTCCTCGTAGCCCTCGTCGCCGTAGCGGTGAGTCTTCACCGCGCAGCTGTCCAGAAGGGAGAGGACCCACTCCCTGAGGCCGTCGCTCTCGTAGGCCGGCGTGTACACGCTCGCCGGACGTTTGTCGTCGCAGTCACAGACCCACCAGCCGGCGCCGTCGCGATAGGAGTATCTGGCCATGAAAGGCTTAAGCCGCGGACAGAGCGCTTGCTCGTCGGGATCTCCCGGCACCATCGTTAGCGCCCGTTCAGCCAGTTCGTCAACGAGTTTGCGCCACGAGGCAAAGTCCTCATCGGTGCACTCGTCGGCCTGGAACTCGTGCATCAGAACACCGTTCTGGTTCCACACCT
Source organism: Collinsella sp. (assembly GCA_018378775.1). Taxonomy (GTDB): domain Bacteria; phylum Actinomycetota; class Coriobacteriia; order Coriobacteriales; family Coriobacteriaceae; genus Collinsella. The sequence continues at coordinate 3,519 of JAGZWV010000071.1, forward strand.
GCGCGAGCATGTCGGCGAGGCACTGGCCGTACCAGCGGCTTTCCTCCCGCTTCGAGAGCCAGGCACGGACCCGCTCGGGGGTCCATCCCTCGCGCGCCTCTCCGTAGAGGAACATTTTATGCTCGGGTATCATCATCGTCTTCAAGTGGGGCCCTCCGTTCTACATCGGCCCGGACGGCCACATTATCCCATGAAGCGTCACCCCGCTGTCAGGTACCCCGGTTCGTCCTCGCGGTCGATCCTCAGATACGCGCTGCTCGCCGCGTCCTTGCTCCACGCCGCCCCGTTGCCGCCCACGAGCGCCTCGGAGCACCCGTAGAACGTCTGTGAGATCGTGAGCCCCGGGGACGGAAGCTCCCAGTCCGCGTACGGCCAGTATCCGCATCAGCGCCCTGCACCCCGAGAACGCGTACGTCAGGTCCGCCAGGCTCGCCGGCGAGAACCCGCGCAGGTCGATCTTCCATCACCGCCGAGCAGCTTGCGAAGCAGAACGCCATGTCGGACATGCGCCCGAGGTGCCCCATGCCCTCGAACGACTTGATCCCGCCGTATGCGTAGAACCAGTAGTCTATGTTCAGGAACTCCACCTGCTCCATGTCGGCCTTGAACGCCACCCGCCCGAACGACCCCTTTGCATCACTCCAGGGAAGGCTACCGCAAGACCACCATCGGCCTAGGAGACGTCCTCGAGGGGCTGTTCAAGTGAGGGGCTAGAGCCTCACGTCCGCCGGCGCGGGATTCTCCGCGAGGAACCGCTCGACGGGCGTCATGGCGTCGTCTTCGAGGACGCGCGCGGCAGCGTCGGGACAGAGCTCGCGAAAAAGTCTCACGGCATCCGCGTCCGCCCCGATTGGGGAGAGTTCAGGCCGCCTCGGGTCGAAGAGGCGCTCGTCGTGGGCCACCCGGCTGCGCACGCGTAGCACCCCGTCGAGGGCCCGCAGCAGCTCCTTGTGCCTCGTTCCCCTCGGCCAGGCGCGGTAGAGGGCCGTGCGCCATATCGCCGCCTCGCGCGAGCGGTCCGCGAGGTGCACCCAGAAGCCCAACGTGAGGTTCGAGACGAGCTGGCCGGTCGTAAAGCCCGCGGGGAGCTTCTCCACCGCGGCGTCGATGATCTTGCGGTTGATGCGGTTGAGGTCAAGCTCGCCCCTCGCGGCCTTCCTCATGAGGGGCCGTCGAACGGGGGAGTCGTCATCCAGAAGCCAGTGCGCGTCCCCGCCCCAGGCATCCGAGAGGGCCCTGTCGTAGGCGTTACGCATGGCGACCTCAAGGTGCGCAACGTCGCGCATGAACACCTGCGCGAGCGAGATGTTCCACTCGTGGAGCTCGACGGCGCGGTCCGCGTCGCCTCCGCACGCCTCGAGGTAGGGCGCGAGGCGCTCCTCGGAGAGCCAGAGTCCCGCCCACTCGCGGTTGCCGGTCGCTGTCTCTTCTGCCATAGGGACTCCAAATGGGTAAAAATTGAGCCCTGGTGACTTGAATCAGAGGTCATCCCGGGGCCATCGATAGACCGTGTACCCGCCAGGCGGGCTTCTAACAAGCTGATTCGCGGCCCTTGCATCATCCCTTCCCGCGCCTTGAATATCAACTTCATCCGAACACTTCCCAAATTCATCCGCACATGTGCGGATGAATTTGGGAATCCGATGCCCTGAGGGCCGGATCAGCCGGCCCCGGGAGATTGGAGGACTCCACGTCTGAACCTCCCGCATCCCGGGCGGGCAAGATAAATGCCCGCAACGATTGCCACTGCGAGCATTCTCCAGGCCGGTCACAAACCGGCAGGCTCCGACTATTTGACGTCACCGTGTAAGTGTCATACAGTAATACATGACAGTAGGACACCATTAAGGAGGTAGACAATGGCAACCATCTCTATCCGGGTCAGTGATGACCTCAAGGCCAAACTCGAGGGATTGGCCCACGAATCGGGTG
>JAGZWV010000072.1 GCA_018378775.1 Collinsella sp.
TGCTGTCGAGAGGACGGATAACTTGGTTCGACGTGGCTCGCATCCGCGACTTTCGGTGATCCTTGTGGTAGAAGGTTCGCCCAGCTATGCGATGCGTGCGCTCGAGAGTATCCAGAACCAAGACCTCTACGATTTGCAGATTGTCGTTGTTTGCCGCGATGCTGCGCCCGGTGTGCGCCATTCGCTTCAAGTTGCTGCCGACAGGGACATCCATATTGATTTGATTGACGTCGAGGACGCGAAGCGCGGCGCTTGCCTTCGTGCCGGTTTTGCTGTCTCGCGCGGCTCTCAAATCATCGCTATGAACGCCGATGAGTGGTTTGCTCCGCAGTCCCTTTCCAAGATGGTCGATATCGCGTGCGATACTGCGGCAGACATAGTGTTCCCCACGGTGTCGCTCGACCGCTATGATGCACATCGAGAACGCCATTCGCGCGTCTTGGATGCTGCCTCTATTGCCATAGAAGACGAGTCTTCTATGGTGACTGGGCTGCCCCAGTTGATTTTGGGCGGCCTAGTCGCTCAGACCTCTGGCGTGATGTATAGCCGTCCGCTGTTTGAGGCATGCCTGTCGCGCGGCAAGGCGTACCGTACGGTTGAGTTTATGGCTTATGCGCTCTCGCAGGCACGATTCGTGTCCGGCTGCGGCGACGCTTGTTTCCACGCGGTGGCACCTAAGCTTACAGATGCCTTTGATCCCACCATGTATGCCAGGATATCCGATGACACTCGAGCGCTCGACGAGCTTGCGGACTCACTCTCGGAAGCAGATGGCGGTGGTCGGCTCAAGCTGGCAAGCCAAAAGTTCTACTTTGCCGGACTGGTCGCCTGCATCGAGAATTTGTGTCTGAGCCCGCATGGGGTGTCGTCAATTGAGCGTTCCGCCCGCATGCGTGATATGCTCGAGGCGCCTCGAACCCGTCAGATGGTCGCCGCGCTCAAGGACAACCATCGGGGACTCGGTCTGTTGTTTGGGCCGATCGCCAGCGCCAAGCCCGCGCGCTGCGTGATGTGTACGCATCTGGCAGCTTTTCTTAACCGGACGGGCGCAAAAACCGCCTAAACGGCTCATTTCGAAACAAATTTGCATTGAATTGTTTCGAAATGCGTTCTTATACACAAAAGCCTTCAAATAGCGTTAAACTATTCAATCACTGATTGATTGTCTCCGCCATCTTTTGGAGAGAGGGTTTGTATGGCTAAAAAACGCAATGGGCGCCAGGATGCCATTAGAGATATTGTGCGCAATAAGGACGTCCGCACGCAGCGCGTGCTGGTCGATGAGCTCCGCGCTATGGGCTTTGATTGCACGCAGGCGACTGTCTCTCGCGATATTGCCGATATGGGGCTGCGTAAGCTCCCTGAGGGCATCTATGTTCTGGCAGAGGACCTGCACCTGCAGCGTATGGTTTCCGAGCTCGTAACGGGCGTTCTGCGCACCGATAATCTGGTTATGATCAAGGCTCAGCCTGGTACGGCTTCCGGCATCGCCGCCGCTGTTGATGCGGCAGAGCTGCCCGATGTGCTTGGCTCGCTTGCCGGCAACGATACGATTTTGGTTATTGCCCAGACGGCCGAGGACGGCGAGCGTCTTGAGGCGCTGATCAATAAGCTGAGCAATTCTCGCAAGTAGGCGTGCGGGTCGTGCGCTCGGCACTGTACGCGCTGACATAGTGGCTTGTAAGGGGTATCGACGTTGGTCGGTACCCCCTTTTTGTCTGCTGGTATAAAGATCGCCCATCAGGTCGCTTTAAACTAAAAAGGCCCCCGAGCAGTTGAATAAGCTGCTCGGGGGCCTTGTTGCTAATGGCCGGATGAATTTCTAGCCAACAGTATCGTCAGGCGTGGGCGAGGGGTCGGGAGTGGGCGTAGGCGTGGGCGTAGGCGTGCCGCCATCGCCGCCGGTCGAACCACCAGTGGAGCCGCCCGTCGAGCCACCGGTCGTTCCGGTGCCGCCGGTGGTGTCGCCGCCCGTGGTCTCGGTGGTCGTGGTCGTCGTGGTAGTCGTTGTGGTGGTTTCCTCTTCGTCCTCGTTCTCGTCCTTGTCGTCGTTCTCCGTCTTCTTGGTGTTGTTGGTGCCGTAGAACTTCCAGACGCTGTTGTTCTTGTAGGTGGGCGCCGTTCCGGTCGCAAACTCCTCGCGCTCGGTACCGGTCAGAACGGTGTTCATAAACCGTTTAAAGACAGGCAGGTTGGTGCTGTCACCCAGCAGGTCTGTGCCGTATTTTTGGATGGGAATCTCGCCCGCGGAATAGCCGGTCCACAGGGCGCACGCCAGCTGCGGGGTATAGCCGCAGAACCACAGGTTGGTGGTGTTGTCGGTGGTGCCCGTCTTGCCGGCATAGGGCTGGTTGACGCTCAGGGCGCCGGCAGCACCCGTACCGCCGCCCTTCATGACGCCGGACAGAACATCGGTGACCGCGGCGGCCTCGCCCTCGGTAAGTACCTGTGAGGGATTGTCGGTGTGCTGGTACAGCACCGAACCGGTGCGAGAGTCAATCTCGGTGATGGCGATCGGCTGGCGATAGTAGCCGCCGTTGGCAAACGTCGCGTAGGCGGCGGCCATCTCGAGCGGCGAGATCGAGCCGGTGCCGAGGGTCATGACGGGAACGTCCTCGATGTTGTCCTTGGCGGGATCGATGCCGAGCTTTTTGACGAGCGAGATGATCTTGCTGTTGCCGACGGCTTCCGCCACCTGGATGTAGCCGGTGTTGGAGGAGTATGCCGTCGCCTGCTTAAGCGTGATGTTGCCATAGCTATGGTTGGCGTAGTTTTGGACCTCGGTCGTGGTGCCCTTGGCCTTGAGCGGCGAGTTGCAGTTGAGGGTGACGTTGGGGTTCATGCCGTTTTGGATGGCAGTTGCCAGCGTAAAGGCCTTAAAGGTGGAGCCGACGGGACGCTTGGCCGTGGCATGGTTTACGTGGTTCTCGTCGGCGTTGTAGTCATAGCCGCCCACCATGCACTTGATGTAGCCGGTCTTGGGGTCGACGACGACCATGCCCATGTCCAGGCCGTCGAGTGAGAGCGTGTCGAGCTGCTCGCGGACGGCATTCTCTGCCACCTGCTGCATCGTGGGGTCGATGGTGGTCTTGACGGTCAGGCCGCCCTTAAAGAGCACGTCGGTCGAGAACTCCTGCTCCAGCAGCTGCTTAACATAGGCGACAAAGTAGGGCTGCGAGTATACGTCGACGCCGCTGCCCGAAATCTCGGTCACGTTGAGGGTGATGGGCTCGGCCTGTGCGGCATCGTGCTCCTCCTGGGTGATGTGGCCCAGGCGCAGCATGTTGTCGAGGACCTTGTTGCGGCGAGACAGTGCCAGGTCGGGGTTGACCGTGGGGTCGTACTGCGAAGGCGAGTTGGGAAGGCCGATGAGCAGCGCGGCTTCGCTCAGGGTGAGGTCGGCGGCGCTCTTGGACAGATAGGTCTCAGCTGCGGCCTCAATACCGTAGGCGCCGTGGCCGTAGTAGATGGTGTTGAGGTACATCATGAGGATCTCGTCTTTGGAGTACATGTCCTCCATCTTGATGGCGATGTAGGCCTCGCGCACCTTACGCTCGATGGTCGAGTCGAACTGCTCCTCCTGCAGAATGGTGTTGCGCACCAGCTGCTGGGTGATAGTCGAGGCGCCTTCGTGCCCGCCGCCGAGGGTTGCCACCGCAGCACGCGCGATACCCCACAGGTCGATACCGCCGTGCTCGTAGAAGCGCTCGTCCTCGACGTCAACGGTGCCCTGCAGCACGTAGGGGGAGACCTCGTCCTTGGTGATGGACTTGCGGTTTTGCGTGTAGAAGCTCGCGATCTTGTTGCCGTTGCAGTCGACGATCTCGGTGGGCTCGCTCACCAGATACGCGTTGGCGTCGGTGTAGTCGGGCAGATCGGACAGCCAGCGGTTGACGTTGCCGACCATGCCGATGCCAAATGCCACGCCCGCGATAAGCAAAAAGCCCAAAAACGAGAGCAGGATTATGGGCAGGGCATGCGTCTTTGAACGGCTGCGTCCCTGTCGTTGGCGAGGACCCATATATTGACCTCCAGGTATGTCGTGCCGGACGGCGGATGTGCCGTCGGGGCAGGATGGACATAAGTTATTACACGATAAACCAAACGGGGCGCGCGAGGCCTCGTGTATGCTGGAAGACGGCATTTTTCAGAGTGAATGCATACCTTGGTAAGGAGTTTGCCGATGGCGATTCGGGCGATGGGGCCGAGCGGACAATACGAGACTAGATTGGATGCTGCCGGTGCGGCGCTGCCCGAGCTGCTGGCGCCGGCGGGCGGGCTCGACCAGATGCTTGCGGCCATCGCCGCGGGTGCCGATGCCATCTATGCGGGGTTGGGCGGCTTTAACGCCCGTGTGAGCGCTCATGGCTTTACGGATGACGAGTTTGCGCGCGGTTGTGCCGTGGCGCATGCCCATGGCGTGCGTGTGTACGTGACGCTCAACGTGTTCGTGTTTGACGATGAACTGTCCGACGCGGTGGCGCTGGGAGCTCATGCACTGGAGCTGGGCGCCGATGCTCTGATTGTGGCCGATGCCGGGTTGGCCTGCGCGCTGCGCGCGGCGATTCCCGGGGTCGAGATTCACCTGTCCACGCAGGCGGGCGCTCATAGCGAGGGTGCCGTGCGGCTTGCCGCCGACGAGCTGGGGGTCGAGCGCGTGACGACGGCACGCGAGCTGACGGTCGACGAGATTGCGGCGCTATGTGCCACGGGCGTGCCCATCGAGGTATTCTGCCACGGTGCGATTTGCATCGGCTATTCGGGGGCGTGCGAGTTCTCGGCCCTGCGGCGTGGGCGCTCGGCGATGCGCGGCGACTGCACACAGCCGTGCCGTCTGGCGTACGACCTAGTGGACGAGGCGGGGCAGAGCGTTGTCGCCGTCGAGGGAGATCGCCTGCTGTGTCCGCGCGACTATCTGGGTATTGCGCATCTGCCCGAGCTTGTAGATGCCGGCGTGGCGTCGCTCAAGATCGAGGGGCGCATGAAGAACCCCGATTACGTATTCAACGTGGTGCGGGTGTGGCGCCGGGCACTCGATATGCTGTGCGACGGCGCGTGGGACCCCGGTGCCGTGGAAGAGCTTGAGCGCGAGCTGGGCCGGTCGTTCAACCGCGGGTTTACCGACGCGTATCTGCGGGGGCGTTCGGGCGCCGAGCTTATGAGCTTTGAGCGTGCGATCAACCAAGGTGTGCGCGTGGGACGCCTGGTGGCCGTTGGCCACGAGGAAGTGACCGTCGAGCTCGATGCCGCCGTGGCGGCGGGTGACACGCTCGAGATTCGGTTCTATCCGGGTGCCGACGCGCGTCCCGATGTGCCCAAGCGCTGGCCGCAGGTGCCCTGCCCGGTGGATGCCGCAGCGGGGAAGCGCGTCGTCGTGCATTGCAAGCGTAAGGTGGAC
>JAGZWV010000073.1 GCA_018378775.1 Collinsella sp.
ATCAACCGAAGGGGAAGCGGGGGCGCCGGGCGCCCGGATGCGTCATGCCGAAATGGCGCGAAGCACGCGGTTGACAAAACTATAGAGACACGTCCCAAAAAGACTGGTTACAATTACGTGCAGCATACAGACACCGGGAGGGATCGTGGCAAAAAAGCCTCAGCACGCTCAGAACAGCCAACGCGGACAGCAGGGCAAACAGGACCAGCAGCAAAAGCGCGGCGGCAAGGCGCAGGGCTCGCGACCCACGCATGCCTCAGCAGCGCCCGCCCGTCCCTGGCGCCCGGGCCGCGATAAGTTCCTCCCTGTCAGTCGCGCCGACATGGATGCGCGCGGCTGGGACCAGTGCGACTTTGTCTACATCTGCGGCGACGCCTACGTGGACCATCCCAGCTTTGGCATGGCCATCGTCAGCCGCGTCCTCGACGCGCACGGCTACAAGGTGGGCATCATCTGCCAACCCGACTGGACCGACCCCGCCAGCATCACCGTGCTCGGCGAGCCGCGCCTGGGCTTTCTCGTCAGTGCCGGTAACATGGACTCCATGGTCAACCACTATTCGGTGACCAAGCACCGCCGCCACACCGATGCCTATACCCCCGGTGGCGAGGAGGGGCACCGCCCCAATCGCGCCGTCACGGTCTACGGCAACCTCATCCGCCAAACGTTCAAGGATGCCCCCATCATTATCGGCGGCATCGAGGCAAGTCTGCGTCGCCTGGCCCACTACGACTACTGGCAGGACAAACTCAAGCGCTCGGTACTGCTCGACTCGGGCGCCGACATCCTCATCTACGGCATGGGCGAGCACGCGATCGTCGAGATCGCCGACGCGCTCGACGCGGGACTGCCCGTCGATCAGATTACCTATATCAACGGCACCGTCTACCGCACCAGCTCGCTCGACGAGGTCTACGACTACGACCTGCTGCCCAGCTGGGACGACCTTACCGCCGACAAGCTCAACTACGCGCGCAGCTTTAACGTGCAACAGCAGAACATGGACCCCATCACCGGGCATCGCCTGGTAGAACCCTACCCCAACAGCGTCTATGTGGTGCAGAACCCGCCGTCGGCGACGCTCACCACCGACGAGATGGACGAGGTGGCCGAACTCCCCTACGCACGCGATTGGCATCCCGATTACGACGCAGCGGGCGGCGTGCCGGCCTTTGCCGAGATCAAATTTTCCATTAGCTCCAACCGCGGCTGTTTTGGCGAGTGCTCGTTTTGCGCCCTCACCTTCCACCAGGGCCGCGTGCTGCAGATGCGCAGCCACGACTCGATCATGCGCGAGGCCGAGCTACTCACGCACGACCCCGAGTTTAAGGGCTACATCAACGACGTGGGCGGACCGACGGCCAACTTTAGCCGTCCCGCCTGCGACAAGCAGCTCAAGCACGGCGTGTGCAAGAACAAGCGCTGCCTGTGGCCGAGTGTGTGCAAGAACATGGTGGTCGACGAGAGCGGCTACACGCAGCTGTTGCGCGACCTGCGCCAGCTGCCGGGCGTCAAAAAGGTCTTCGTGCGAAGCGGCATCCGCTTTGACTACACCATGGCCGATGCCTCGGACGAGTTTTTGCGCGAGCTGCTGGAGCATCACGTCTCGGGCCAGCTACGCGTGGCACCCGAGCACGTGAGCGATGCGGTGCTCTCCGTGATGGGCAAGCCGAGCCGAGCCGTCTACGACGCGTTCTGCCGTAAATTTGAACGCTTGAACCGCGAATACGGACTCAAACAGTACGTGGTGCCGTACCTAATCTCGAGCCACCCCGGCTCGACCATGAAGGAAGCCGTGGACCTTGCCGAAGCCGTGCGCGACATGGGCTACATGCCCGAGCAGGTGCAGGACTTCTACCCCACGCCGTCCACCATGTCGACGTGCATGTACTACACCGGCGTAGATCCGCGTACCATGCAGCCGATCTATGTGGCGCGCGACCCGCACGAGAAGGCCATGCAACGTGCGCTCATCCAATACCGCAAGCCCGAGAACTACAAGCTCGTGCGCGAGGCACTGGAAAAGGCCGGGCGTCGTGACCTGATCGGCTATACAAAGCATTGTCTGATTCGCCCCGTGCCGCCACGCCCGGGCGAGACGTCTGCTGGCGGTGGGCATGGCACCGGCAAGAAGGGCGGCAAGGCCCACGGTGGCGCCGCCGGCAAGGGGCCCAAGGGCAGCAAGGGCCACGGCGGCATGTCGCGCGCACAGAACACCGCGGGCCGCAACCGTGCGGCCCAGGGACGCCAGGGCGCCAACGGCGGCGGACGCCGCAACTAGCGTGGCGAGGGCCAGCCGGCGTCTCTTGGCCAGCCGGCGCCCCTTCATCGGCCCAGGCGTGTTTTCCCTAGGGGGAACACACTTAGACTGTCTCTAGTCGTGATTTCCCTAGGGGAAACACGCTCAGACGCACCTAGCCGTGTTTTCCTTAGGGGAATCACATTTACTGACGGGAGCGAGCCAGCTGGCACGTCAGCTTGAGCGAGCGCATCGCCTCTACCAGCACAAAGCCGGCGATGGCAACCGTGATTATCACGTCGAGCGGCGTGTTCACAAACCACAGCAGGCCCATGAGGTACGACCCGGCGTTAAAGGCAAAGTGCAACAGGATCGTGTAACGGAGCTTTCCGGTGGTCACGAGCACCCAGCCAAAGACCAGACCGGCGGCGCCGGCGTAGCAGCCCTGTACCCAGTTCATATGCATAAAGCCAAAGACCGCCGCCTGCAGTACAATCGCCGCGGCGATACCCCACGTGCTTGGAGCCGCCCAGGGCACCATGGCGCCGTCCTGTGCGCTCGCGCGACGCCGGCGCCTCCAGAGCGGACGGCACTGCGGGTTAAACGCTCGGAGCGAAAACTCAAAAATGATACCGCGCACCAGCAGCTCTTCACAAAATGGGGCGCCGAGCACCGTAGTCAGGACGGCGAGATAGCTGGTGTCGCCCATGCCCGTCTCCTCGACGAGCTCACTGTAATCGGCCGCCGCCTCGGGTAACAGCGACAGCACAGCGTCGGTCACGTAGCCAACGACCACCTGCAGGGCAAGGCCGATCACGATAACGCAGGCGATGCGTTTCCACGCTCCACGCGCTCCCCCGCCAAGCGGGCGCTCGCCCTGCCAGCGCGCCATAAACGAGCGCGGCCACAGATAACGCCACCACAGCAGCGCCATCAAAAACGACGCCGTCTGAGCGGTAGCCTGGAACCATTGGATATCGAGATTGTCGATCGGATAGCCCGTCAGCACCGATACGGCATCGAGAACTGAAAACAGAACCACGCTCAGGGCTATATCGGCAGCGACAACACCAAAACAGGCAAGCGCCCAAACCATCGCATTGAGCATGCCAACCTCCTCAAAACCGTTCCCTAGTTCTACCACAACTCGGCAGAAAGCTGATCCCATGGGGACGGAGGAAAACGGATCACTTATTGATGAGAATCGGGCGCAGCGCCAAAGGCCCCGTTGGGCGAAATGTCGAACGGAAAGGTGCCGCAGCGATTGAACGCCGCGATAAACATGCGGATGGCGTTGGACGGCGTGGTGCCCACGAGCTGGGTTGCCGCCGCGAAGGCCGCCTTTTCCTCGGGCAAGACCTTCGCGACAACCGGGGTCATGTGTTCTGCCATGGCGCTTCCTTTTTGAAACGACGGTAGTGTGGATAGATGCGGGCCACGCGGCTGGGCGACGGGCTGTGAAGGCAACCCGATTGGCCCGCATCTGGAGTTTGTTTCTACGGCGTTGGTATTACTTGGTATTCCTAAGTATTACCCCGCAGATAGAATACCACACCCGACCCCATGGGGACGGAGGAAAACGGATCATTTTGTTGCTGATTGTTGCTGAGTAAGTATTTAGAGCATGATGATGCCCGAGATATTGAGGGCCTGAGCGTCGGCGGCATCGTGCGTGGCAAGCAACAGTATGCGGCCGTCGGGCAAGTCGAGCACGACCTCGGCGCATGCGTCGCGTGCAGCGGTATCTAAGCCGGTAAAAGGCTCGTCCAGAATCACCCGTCGAGGGGTCCCGCGAGATCAAATAGGCGCTTCCGGCGCGTATGCAGCCACCCCGGCTTGCTGAAAACTCCCGAAAATGCACGGCGCGCCCCGGGGGACAAAAGGGCTCCGAGCAAAAACATGCCCGGAGCCCTCTGGTCGCCTCGCCTTACCGCGCGACGCGTATGCTACTTGCGCTTGCCGCCGCCGTCACCGGGGCGACGGGAGCTGCCGCCGCGCTTGCCGCCACGGCTGTTGCCATAGCTGCCACGGTTATCGCGACCGCCGGCGCGGCCGCCACGGGAACCGGCCTGGTTGCCGCCGCGACCACCACGGTAGCCGCCGCGACGCTCCTCGCGGGTATCGTCGTAGTTGCGCCAGTCATCGCGACGATCGCGGCTGGCACGCGGGTCACGACGATCACGCGACTCGTTAGAACGACCAGCGCCGCCGCGGCCGCCATTGCCGCGAGCACCCTCGCGACGCTCGCCGCCGCGGCTACCGCGCTCTTCAAAGCGCTTGCCGCCACGGGACTCACCGCCACGGGCAGTACGCTCACCGCGGCCCTCGCCGCCACGGCGCTCATCACGGCCGCCGCGCTCGCCATCGCGACCGGAACGACGACGATCGCCCGAACCACGCTTGCCGCCACGCGAGCCACGGCCCTCGTCCTCGCGCTCAACACGGCGACGACCGCCGCGGTCCTCGTCCTCGCGGCGACGGCGATGCGCCTCGCCCTGGAACTGCTTGGCACGGCGCTCGGCACGGTTGCCGCGCGGGGCCTGCTCAACGACACCAGCACCGCCGCGCTCCTCGGCAGCCACCTCGCGGGCCACGCTCTCCACAGCCTCGTCCACGCGAGCCTGAACGCCCTCGCGCACGCGGGTCTTGCCGCCGCGCTTGGGACGGCTCGGACGCTCACCGTCGCTGCGGCGCTCGTCTCGACCGCGGTTGGAACGACCGGCCACATCACCGTAATCGTCGCCGTTGCGTTTGCCGTCGCGACGCGCCTGCTCAAGCTTCTTCTTGCTCTTGGACTTGCCGCGCTTAGTCTTCTTCTTCACCTTAAAGGCCGCAGGGTCGCGCTCGGGATCAACCGCAGGCGGGTTGGGACCCACGTGCAGGTCGCCGGCCTCGTAGATGTCGGCGGTCTTGTCCATGAGCTTCTCGATCTCGTAGAACTCATCGACATCCTGCTCGGTCACAAACGTGATGGCCCAGCCCAGCTCGCCGGCGCGGCCCGTACGGCCAATACGGTGGATGTAGTCGGTCGGCTCGGCCGGCACGTCAAAGTTCACGACGTAGCGCACGTCGCTGATGTCGATGCCGCGGGCGAGCACGTCGGTTGCCACCA
>JAGZWV010000074.1 GCA_018378775.1 Collinsella sp.
TCCTCGTCAGCGACGGTAGCGACGTCCTGGAGCTCCAGAACGCCAGCGGGGCAGGAGTCGACGCAAACGCCACAAGCGATGCACTCGTCGGCATCAATTACGGGATGAGCCATGGTAGTTTCCTCTCTGTTGACCGACGCTACAGGCGATGCGCGCCGGTTTGATTCGGGCAAAAACATACCACGGGAGCGACCGTTTGCAATACCCTCTGACCGGCATCTTCATACCGTTCGCCGAGTATGCCAAGGTTTACTAAAAAACGTGCAGGTGGGGCCGTTGAGCTGCGCAAATGTTAGCTAAAGGTGACTTGAAATATAGGGCGATTGAGCGTGCTTGCGGAAGCCGCATCCCATTATTTTGTCGAAAAACGGGTTGCAGTTTCCGGTTAGGCCCGCTAGCGGAAAATGCGACCCGGTATCAGCTCTCAAAACGGGATACGGTTTCCGGTTGAGCCTTCAGACGGAAAATGCGACCCGAAATCCCCGCTCAAACCGGGACGAGCTTTCCGCAAGGCAGCCCCAGGTACCCCCCGGACCCAAACCTCAGCCATCTCTACATAGATCTCGATAGATTTGCCTAGAACTCAAACAGTGCGTCTACCTGCGCATTTGCGAACCTAAACTCTCAGCAATAAGAAATCTTATATGAATTGACTTAGATTTTGTATATTCCGGCCCATAAGGGGATACACTACATCCTGAAAGACAAGCCGAAACACCGCTCGGCAGACCGCCGAGTCGGTGCAAACGCACAAGAGAGAGGGAATTTCTAATGGGCAAGATTCTTGGTATCGACCTTGGTACTACTAACTCCGCTATGGCCGTTCTCGAGGGCGGTTCTCCGACCATTATCGTGAACGCCGAGGGCGACCGCACCACCCCGTCCGTCGTGGGCTTCCGTGCCGACGGCGACCGCGTCGTGGGTAAGGCCGCTAAGAACCAAGCTGTCACCAACCCCAAGAACACCGTGTTCTCCATCAAGCGCTTCATGGGCCGCAAGTACTCCGAGTGCACCTCCGAGATCAAGACCGTGCCGTACGAGGTCAAGGAGGGCCAGGGTGGCCGTGCCGTCGTCGACATCGAGGGCAAGGATTACACCGCCGAGCAGGTGAGCGCCATGACGCTCGCAAAGATGAAGGCCGACGCCGAGAAGTATCTGGGCGAGACCGTCACCGACGCCGTCATCACCGTCCCGGCCTACTTCAACGACGCCCAGCGTCAGGCCACCAAGGACGCCGGTAAGATCGCCGGCCTCAACGTCAAGCGTATCGTCAACGAGCCGACCGCTGCTGCTCTTGCCTATGGCCTGGACAAGCAGGGCACCGACCAGCGCATCCTGGTCTTCGACCTGGGCGGCGGCACCTTCGACGTCTCCATCCTCGACCTCGCCGACGGCGTGTTTGAGGTTCTGTCCACCTCGGGCGACAACCACCTGGGCGGCGACGACTGGGATCAGCGCGTCATCGACTGGATGGCCGATAAGTTCCAGCAGGAGAACGGTGTCGACCTGCGTCAGGACCCCATGGCCCTGCAGCGTCTGAAGGAGGCCGCCGAGAACGCCAAGAAGGAGCTCTCCGCCGCCCAGCAGACCACCATCAACCTGCCGTTCATTACCATGAACCAGTCCGGCCCGCTGCACCTCAACTACACGCTGACCCGCGCCGAGTTCGAGAAGATCACCCGCGACCTGCTCGAGCGCTGCAAGCAGCCTGTCACCAACGCCCTGCGCGACGCCAAGCTTAAGCTCTCCGATCTGACCGAGGTCATCCTCGTCGGCGGCTCCACCCGTATGCCCGCCGTCCAGGAGCTCGTCAAGACCATGACCGGCAAGCAGCCCAACATGTCCGTGAACCCCGACGAGGTCGTTGCCGACGGCGCTGCCGTCCAGGGCGGCGTGCTCACCGGCGACGTCGAGGGCATCCTGCTGCTCGACGTTACCCCGCTGTCGCTGGGCGTCGAGACCATGGGCGGCATCATGACCAAGATGATCGACCGCAACACCACGATCCCGACCTCCAAGACCGAGGTCTACTCCACCGCTGCCGACAACCAGACCAGCGTCGAGATCAACGTGCTCCAGGGCGAGCGCGAGCTTGCCCGCGACAACAAGTCGCTCGGTAAGTTCCAGCTGACCGGCATCCCGGCTGCCCGCCGCGGCGTGCCGCAGATCGAGGTCACTTTCGACATCGACGCCAACGGCATCGTCAAGGTCTCCGCTAAGGACAAGGGCACCGGCAAGGAGCAGCAGATCACCATTTCCGGCTCCACCGCTCTGTCCGACGACGAAGTCGATCGTATGGTCAAGGACGCCGAGGCTCATGCCGAGGAGGACAAGAAGCAGAAGGAAGAGGTTGAGGTCCGCAACCAGACCGACAGCCTGTGCTACTCCACCGAGCAGACCCTCAACGAGCTCGGTGACAAGGTTTCCGCCGACGTGAAGTCCAAGGCCGAGGCCGCTATCGCCGACGCCAAGAAGGCGCTCGAGGGCTCTGACGTCGAGGCCATCAAGGCCGCCGGCGAGTCCCTGCAGTCCGTGGCCTACGAGCTGGCCCAGGTTGTCTACGCCGACGCTCAGCAGCAGACCGACGGTGCCGCCGGCGCCCAGCCTGCCGACGATGACGTCGTCGACGCCGACTACGAGGTTGTGGACGACGAGGACAAGTAATCATGTCCGCCCGTAAAGCTCGCACGGAGGCGGCCGCCGCTGGCGCCGCCCCCGTTGACTCTGAGGAGAAGGACGTGAAGATTCCCGTAGAGGCCGTCGACGATACCGAGGCCAACGAGGCCCCGGCCGCCGAGGCTGCCGAGAACCAGGTAGAGGATTCCAACAAGGAGGCGACGATGACCGAGGACGAGATGGTGGAAGCCGCTATCCGCGCCGGTGAGGAAGCCGCCGACAACGACTTTAAGCTCAAGTTCGAGCAGGCCCAAAAGGAGCTCGCCGACGTGCGCAATGAGCTCGATGCTGCGGCAGAGGCTCAGAAGGCCGCCGAGGACAAGGCAAAGGACGCCACTGAGCGTACCGCCCGTCTTCAGGCCGACTGGGAGAACTTCCGTCGCCGCACCGCCAATGAGCGTATCGCCGAGCGCGAGCGCGCGACCGAGAAGCTCGTCACCGCGCTGCTGCCGGTGGTCGACGATATCGAGCGTGCGATCGACCATGCCCGCAGCCAGGAGCTTGCCGACGACTTTAAGCAGTTCGTCGACGGCGTCGACGCGGTGCATGCCAAGCTGCTCGATGTGTTTGCGCACGAGGGCGTTGAGCCCATCGACCCCAAGGGCGAGGCGTTCGATCCGCTCGAGCACCAGGCCGTGGGTCGCGTCGAGGACGCGTCGCAGTACGACGAGACCGTCAACGACGTGTACCAGAAGGGCTACCGCATGGCGGACCGCATCCTGCGTTCCGCGATGGTGACGGTGACCTACGGTGGCGAGAAGCGCCCCGCACCGGAGCCCGAAGCGGCGCCCGAGGATGCTGCGGCCGATACGGCCGAGAGCACCGAGGAGTAATTGAGAAGGGCCCCGGGGCAACACCCGGGGCCCTTTCTGGCCTAGTGCCATATGAAAGCATGAGCCGCCGCCCGCTGGGCGGCGGATGAAACAGGAGAGGAGCTACGATGGCTGCAGGCAAAACCTTCTATGACATCCTGGGCGTATCCAAGAGCGCCTCCGATAAAGAGATCAAGAGCGCGTTTCGCAAGCTCGCGCAAAAATATCACCCCGATGCCGGCGGTGACGAGGCCAAGTTCAAGGAGATCAGCGAGGCCTACGAGACGCTTTCGGACGAGAAGAAGCGCAAAGAGTACGACCAGATGCTCATGTTTGGCGGCATGCCGGGCGCGGGCGGCGCGTATGGCGGCGGCTACGGTGCCGGCGCGGGTGCCAGCGGCTGGGGCGACATCTTCGACAGCATCTTTAGCGGCAACGGCGCCTGGGGCAGCGATTGGGGCTCGGGCTTTGCCGGGGCTGCGGGCGCTGCCGGTGCCGGCGCGGGTCGCAGCCGTGCTCGCAAGGGCGGCGACCTGTCGTTGACTGTCGACGTAACGGCCGAGGATGCGTTCCGCGGCGTGACGCACAAGGTCACCTACCGCATTCCCTCGACAGGCGAGCAGCAGACCATCACGGTCTCGGTGCCTGCGGGTGCGGTCGACGGCGGCAAGCTACGCTACAAGCGTCGCGGCGAGTATGGCGTTGCCGGCGGCGAGCGCGGCGACCTGGTCGTGACCACGCATGTGGAGGAGCACCCGCTGTTTAAGCGTAAAGGTGCCGACGTGACCATGGAGGTACCGGTCTCGGTCTACGAGGCGGCGCTCGGCTGCACGGTTGATGTGCCCACGCCCGGCGGCGCGACGGTTCGTCTGAAGGTGCCCGCTGGCACCCAGACGGGCAAGAAGTTCCGCTTTAAGGAGATGGGTGCGCCCGACGTTAAGCACCGTGGCCGCACAGGCGCGCTGCTCGTCGAAATCAAGGTACAGGTCCCCACGAACCTGTCCGATGACGAGCGCGATGCCATGACCAAGCTGCGCGAGACCGACACACGCGACTATCGCGAGAAGGTCAACCGTTACAAGGCGACGTACTAGGGCGGTCGCGGCGCACGCCCGCGCCCACGGGCTTATGATGGACGATAACGAGACGGAAAGGGGTCAGGTAGCATGGCCGAGGACAATAGGAACAAACCGCTGTACATGATCAGCGTGGCGGCCGAGCTGACCGGCATGCACCCGCAGACTCTGCGCGTCTACGAGTCCAAAGGCTTGGTGAATCCCCAGCGCTCGGGCGGCAACACGCGTCTGTATTCGCGTGCCGATATCGAGCGCCTGGAGCTCATCAACCAGCTGACCGACGAGGGCATCAACCTTGCCGGCGTGGTGCGCATCCTCGATATGAAGGAGCGTGCCGAGGAGCGCGAGCGCGAGAACGAAAAGCTCCGCGCCCGCGTGCGCCAGCTCGAGGACGAGCTGCACGAGTACAAGATGCAGAAGAAGATCACCGCCCTGGCCCCGCGCGACGGCTCGGTTAACCCCGAACAGGTCATGCGCAAGCTGCTGGGTGCCGGCGGGGATTTGTAGTTACGCGGTTTTACCAAACCGCGTAACGGGCCGACGCTGCGCCCTTGGGTTCCGCCGTTCTAACGAACGGCGGACCGGTCGACGCTGCAAGCCCGCCAGAGCGGCAATCTGCCTTTCAACTTCGGCGGCATGACCAGAAGGTCAATGCCGCCTCGTTTCAAGGCACCTTGCTCGCTC
>JAGZWV010000001.1 GCA_018378775.1 Collinsella sp.
GATTAGTTTGAGAAGAAGTCGACAGTACATTTGGAAGCACCTACGTTCCTCAAAGCATCGTTAGATTAATAATGACAGACCGAATGAAGATGCGTGCGATGGGGGCGAGGCGAATGGCTGAGCGGTATCGATATGCGGGTTCAACGGTATTATATTGACCACATAGATTATTAACTTGCTTGACTTGTAAACCTAGTCGTCCTGTCATCATATTGAACTTCGAAAAATGGGGAATGAGGGCATCCCGATGCATCGAGTATTACTGGAACCCCGGCGATACGCTGAATGATTTGTGACGAATAGTCATGTCCATCAAGAATACGTCGATTGCTATCCGACAAACGGGTCTAGAATTGCATTCACCGGCATTTCGGGGCAGATTGATACACATGTACGAAAGGGAACCTATGTGGTGCGTTGGGTCGGAGCTGCTGCGGGTCCTAGATGGATTGCGGTCTTGCGCCCCGATGTCCAAATAGGTTTCTCTCTAGACGGGAAGTTGCTCATGGACGCCATATATGACGGAGACGACTGGGTCGATCATTATACTTGGCGCCTGGTCGGCTCGGATGACAATGGGGATGTGGTGTTTGACGGACTATGTCCAAAGCATCTCCATCCTTTTGTCTCGTCGTTAATTGAGAGTTCCGCTCGTGTTGCCCCCTACAGCTCGGCGTCGCTTCATGATACGGACGTTTTGAAGACCATAAGGGAATCAATTGACGAGGGCACGATGAGCGGCCCGCTGTTTTCTCGGCTTGTGGGGCTAGATGAGATTGGCTCGAAACGACTGCTTGCGGGCGAAAAGGTGGAACTCACTTATCGGTCGATGATTTCAATCCTGCGGCTAGCCGATGTTCTTCGCAAATAAATGAGGCTTCCATGGCCATGTGGCAGCTTGTCTCACCGATGGGTGGGAGCCGAGTACTTTTCGGACGATTTGCTTGACCTCGGCGTAGTCTTGGACGGGATCTGCCGGATCATCGAAATCCTCGACGAGATATTTCAAAGCGGCACCTTCTTAAACGGCGAACGTGACAGCGGTCCTCCCTGAATTCTATAAAATCACGGCCTGACTTGGGCGGCGAATTGGCGGAGCTCGTCATCGTCCATATCGTCGAAGTGCGGCAACTACGCCAGCGCGGCCCTCTGCTCCATCAGGTACCTACCGCTCGGAGACCTGCGAATCGTCTGCAAGATGTCCTCGGGGGCGAGGGCTGGGAAATCCATGCCCTCGGGAGCGGCCAAAGAGATGGATTCACCTGCCCCTCCCATGTGTTGGGACCTCATTCAGGGCATCGGCTGCATCCGGCCTTTCGCATTCGCCGCCCGGCCCTCCGGTCCCGCCCGGCCGACGGGTTTCCCGTCTATGGCAAGACGATTGCACTTATATATAAGTGCATTCCCGGATTGGGAATATGTTTCGGCATACGCCGCCACAGGTCTACATCCGCAGCGCACTACACCGCCACGCGGCTACACGCCTACGGGGCTACACGCCGCCGCCCAACCGAACGGCGGGAGGGCCGCCCATGGGCGCCCTCGGGCCATGCTCCCATTTTTGAGAGAGGTGCCGTCGGGGCCTCCCGAAAGCCGTCTGCATCTGCAGGCCTTTATTCGAAATCGGGCGGCGCGGCTGAAAATCCCCGGCCTGAACCGCGAGGCCTCACCTGCATTCCCGCTGACTCTTTGCGTAAACATAAAAAGAAGGGCACGGGCGTCCGCGTTCGCGGAAACCCGTGCCAAGATTTGCGCCACCGAGATGACCGGGTAGAATATATCTAACGCGATTCCACATTCCCGTACTTGCACTACGGATTTGGGAAAGCGCATGTCTCGGCCTCTACTCGACCACGGTCGCCTCGGTCGGGATGGCCCCCAGCACTGCCGCGTACTCGGTGGGGTAGAGGCGGCTTATCGTCTGAACGTCGCGGATGAGGACGTTGCGGTCGTCAGGCTCGGAGATGCCGTAGCCGAACGCCTCGAGCGTCTCGATCGCCTCGCGAATCTTCTGCTGGAACATGGGGCCGGGGTCCACCCTCAGGCCGAGGTAGCCTCGCCACAGGCTCGGCGACACGCGCAGCATGTTCTGGATCTTGGACATCGGCTCGATGTCGGCGTAGACGTTGAGCGTGACCATGGCGTCCTTGTGCCCGAAGATCGACTGCAGCGCCTTGATGTCGCCGCCGTGGCGGATCCACTGCGTCGCGAAGGTGTGGCGCAGGCCGTGGAACGTGATCAGCTCGTCGTTGGTGCCCATGAGGCCGTTGGTCTCCGAGAACGTCTTGAACGCCCTGCGGATGTAACTGGTGGTGGCGAAGGAGCCGTCCGGCCGCGACACGACGTAGCTGTCCGCGAGGTCGCGCAGGCCGAGGGCCGATGCCTCCCGGAGCCTCTGCGAATCGATCTCGTGGATCTCTTTCAGGAAGGGGAGCAGGCCCACCGGGTCGACGGGGATCGTCCTCAGGTCGTGGTTCTTGGTGTCCTTGATGAAGGAGCCCCTGTCCTTGACGTAGGCCACCGAGTGCCTGACCGTGATGAGCCCCGACTCGAAGTCGACGTCACACCAGCGCAGGCCGCAGACCTCGCCGATGCGCATCCCGGTGTGCAGGGCGAGCACGACCGCCCGCCTGAAGGTCGAGTCCGGCATCATCGAGGTCACCGAGTTGAGCTTCGGCACGAGGTCGGAGCGCAGCGCGTTCCTGGGCCTGGCGATGACCCTGGGCGCGAGGGCGCCGTCGAACGGGTTCCTCCCGATCGTGTCGTTGCTGCGCTTCAGCAGGACGGCGTAGAGCCGCTTGCCGAGCTTGAATGACTTGTTGAGCGTGTCCGGCGCCGTGCCCAGGGCGATCCTGCGCCTCGACCACGCGTTGACGTCGTCGGTCGTCACCTCGTTCACGGGGACCAGACCCAGCTCGTCTCGCTCGATGTGCAGGGCGCTGTAGTGGTAGTCGTCGCGGGTCGTCGGGGTGATCCTGTTCATCTCCAGGCAGAAGTCGATGAACTTCTCGAGCGCCTCGGAAAGCGGCAGCGCGGCGTAGTCATCCCGCTGTTCGGCGGGAAGCCCGGCGCCGATAGCGGCCCTCGCCTCCTCGGCCTCGGCGAGTTCCAGCTCGACCTCCGACCTGAATTCCGCGAGGACGCGCATCGCCGCCGCCTTTCCCCGCGTGCTCTGCTTCAGGCAGGGCACGCGGGTGTTCCTGGTCCTCTGGACCTTCTTCCCGGTCATCTCGTCGGCCACCGTCACGACAGCCTGCCATTTGCCCTTGTTCTTCCTCACGCCGCCGGCTCCGCATACGCGTAAGGTTTTATTGCTGCATTTCTCGTTCTGCATGTCTGCTCCTAAATCCGCAGTTGATTAGAAACAGGCGGGCCCACCTGCGGGAACCCGGAGAGGCGACGATTCGGGGCTCCTACCCCCGTTGATTAAATCATCGGCTGCACCGCGCTCCTCGAAGCCGAAAATATGCTATCTGGACAGACCGCGCTGAGCTGGTAAAATTTACAAATGCGGAAATGCGCTACTTGCGCTATCTGCGCGTGTTTTAACAAAATAAGCACAGGTCAGGGTCATTCTGACCCCGCTGGGGGGTCAAGGGGTCGCTGGTTCGAATCCAGTCGTCCTGCCAAGAAGTTTGCAGGTCAGGCACCTAGTGCCTGACCTTTTTTGTTAAGAATCAATAAAGTAAGCAACGAAGAATCAACGGCTTTATTAATCGATACTTTCGCTCAACAAAAACTTGTACGTCACCCTCCAAATACGACAATTGATGACATGTTTGGAGGCTGACGTACACAAAAGCGATAGACATCCTGCCCGATACCGTCCTCCATATGTCTGGACTCTCTATGCTTACGCTGGATAGACATCGCCAGAACGGGTATAGTATCGAAAGTTTTGTCGTTTACCAGCGGGGGAGTCCTGTGGGCATCAAAAAGAAGATCAAAAAGGAGCTTATCGGCACTTCCGATTACCCGTCGAATAAGATCTTTACGATCTCCAATTTCATTACCTTTACGCGCCTGGTCCTCACGCTCGTCTTCCTGTACCTGTTTGTGACGGACAACAACCGTGTCGTCGCCATTGTCATCTATGCCACCGCGGCTTCCACCGACTGGATGGATGGCCAGATTGCCCGCATGACCAAGACGGTTTCGTGGCTCGGCAAAGTCATGGACCCCATCTGCGACCGCGCGCTATTGTTTACCGGCGTACTGGGCCTGGTGGTCCGCGGCGAGCTGCCCATCTGGGTCTGCGTACTCATCATTGGTCGCGATATCTATCTGGGTATCGGCACGCTCATCGTGCGCCACTACCACCGGCGCCCCATCGACGTCGTCTTTCCCGGCAAGATTGCCACGGCACTGCTCATGACCGGCTTCTCGCTCATGCTGCTTGGGTTCCCCGTCATCGACGGCTGGCATTTGCTGCCCGCCACGTTCACGGCATTCCCAGGCCTCAACGGTAGCTCGGTGCCCCTCGGCATCTTCTTTGTGTACGGCGGCGTCATCTTCTCCATGCTCACCGCCGTCATCTATTCCATTAAGGGAGGGGTGGCCATTAAACAGGCCATCGCGCATCCCGAGGACGAGGACACCGACTTTCTCAACCCCGAAATCGAAGACTGATTCATTGGGGTATGATTACGTACGGTTCATTTTTTGCGGCACGTCCGCGTTAGATAGGGGTTGTCATGGACAACAAGGTTAACAATATGCCTCAGAACGATAAGACTGCGGACGCTACCTGCGTTTTCCGTGTTCCTTCGAGCGATGTCACCGTTCCCGACCTCATGGCCAACGTGCGGATCACCGCTCCGGTTCTGTCCATCGTCAAGGGCCCGCAGACCGGAGCTGCCTTTGAGCTCGAGGACGACGTGACCACCATCGGCCGCGATCCCGCGAACGGTATCTTCCTCAACGACATGACCGTCTCGCGCAGCCACGCACGCATTATTCGTGAGGGCTTGGGCGCCCGTATTGAGGACCTGGGCTCGCTCAATGGCACCTGGGTTGACGGAGCCATCGTCAACGGTGCTCCGCTGCACGACGGCTCTTCCGTTCAGATCGGTACGTTCACGCTCATCTATCACGAGAGCACGCCGGAGCGCATCGAAACCGGTGAGTAGGTAATGGCCGAACGCAACTATCTGAGTATCGGCCAAGTCGTCAACCTTCTTCGAGGCGCATACCCCGATCTATCGAACTCAAAAATTAGATTTCTAGAAGATGAGGGGCTCATCACCCCTCATCGTACGCCTAAGGGGTATCGCCAGTATTCCAAGGAAGACGTTGACCGTCTCGAGGTCATCCTGCACCTGCAGAAGACCCGCTATATGCCGCTCAACGTCATTAAGCAGCGCTTGGAAAACGCAACGGACCTTTCCACTCTGGCTTACGAGGTGGGTCTTCTGTCCGATGTTCCGCTTAAGACGGAGCCCAAGGAAACCAAGCAAAAGCTGCATCCCATCGAGACCATTCCCGACATGCTCGGCGTCGAGATTTCGTTTATCCGCTCCCTTGCCGAGAACGATCTAATCCGCATCATCAAGAGCCCGCAGAACCGAGAGCTCGTCGATGGCCGAGATTTCCCGATTATCCGTTACTGCTCGGAGCTGTCGCGCTTCCACATTGAGCCGCGCAACCTGCGTCAGTACGTATCGTCGGCAAACCGCGAGTCTTCGATGTTTGAGCAGGTTCTCGTGAGTATGCTCGGCATGGATACCTCCGATGACAAGCGCGACGCCAAGCTCGAGCGCGCTTTTAAAAAGTTGCATGACCTCACCGAGGGTGTGCACACCGCGCTCCTTAAGAACCGTGTCTTTGAGTCGCTCAACGCCGTGGTCGAGGACGCTGACATCGATGCTCTCGATGAGGAGATCGCGCGTTCCGAATCCACCAAGGCTAAAAGCGATGGGGCAAGCGTTCCCGCGGTTACCGCGCATGACGAGTCGCTTGTGCAGCCGTCCAAGGTCGTCGTCCCCTCGCATAGCTCGTCTGCTAACGCGGGTAAATAGCCGCCGTTCACCCGGCAATCCATGAAAGGTCACGCCATGTACGACTTCGAATCTCATATCGTCGATATCCCCGACTATCCCGAGCCCGGAGTCGTCTTTAAGGACATCACACCGCTCTTTGGCAATCCCGAGGCCCTGAAGGCCATGGTGGATGCCCTGGCTGAGCATTTTGCTGGCATGGGCATTACCAAGGTCGTAGGACCCGAGGCCCGCGGCTTTATGGTCGGTGTGCCCGTGGCCGTCGCCCTGGGTGCCGGCTTTGTTCCCGCACGTAAGCCGGGCAAACTGCCGCGCAAGACGGTAAGCGAGAGCTACGAGCTCGAGTATGGAACGGATTCTATCGAGATCCACGCCGATGCCATCAGCTCTAAAGATACCGTGTTGATTCTGGACGACTTGGTCGCGACGGGCGGAACCGTCGAGGCAACAGGTAAACTGGTGCGAGATATGGGCGCAAAGCTTGTGGGCTACGGTTGTATCCTTGAGCTTGCGTTTCTCAACCCGCGCAAGAAGCTCACGCCTTCTAACGAGGACGTTGAGCTCTTTAGCCTGGTAACGGTGGACTAGCCGCTACCCTTAGATACCGGAAAGGAAGCTCCATGCGCACAGCAAACACGCACAAAAACATGGCACGCTGCGCTGCTACGGCAACCCTCGCTTGTGTTTTGGGCCTGGGCCTCGTGGCTCCGGCCTATGCCGATACCGCATCCGACCTTGCCGCTGCTCGTACCAAACTCGAGCAGATTGGCACCCAAACCCAGCAAATTCATGAAGAACTCTCCGCACAGACGCAGGAGCTTGATCAGACTGCAGGCGAGATCACGCAAAAGCAGCAAGAGATTGCCGAGGGTCAGGCAAAGCTTTCGAGCTACGTTGCCGGTGAGTACAAGACTGGCGGTCTGAGTCTCCTTCAGGTTCTGACGGGCGTCGACGATCTGGGCGACATGCTCAACCGTCTGTTCTACTACGGCAAGGTTTCCGACAAGCAGGCCCAGACCATTCAGGAGGTCAAGGACCTTAAGCAGCAGCTCACCGATAAGCAGACCGAGCAGGAGAAGAACGTCGCCGCGACGCAGAAGAAGGTCGACGAGCTCAATGCCCAGCAGGCTGAGGCCCAGAGTGTCGTGAACTCCCTGGATTCACAGCTGCAGGCCGAGCTTGCTGCCGAGGCCGAGGCCAACGCCGCGCTTCAGGCTGGCATCAATGCCAGCACCGCCGAAAAGGCCACGGTGAGCAACGACACTGCCGGTACGACCGAGAACACCAACAATGGTGGCGGTACGACCAACAACGGCGGCGGCAACACGCCCGCGCCCGCGCCCGCGCCCGCTCCTGCCCCCACGCCGCAGCCCGTGACGCCCGCTCCGACTCCGACGCCTTCCGCACCGAGCCAGTCCGTTGACGGCGGTACCGTTGTTTCGCGCGCCTACAGCAAGCTCGGATACGCTTATTCCTGGGGCGGCATTGGACCGAACAGCTTTGACTGCTCCGGTTTTGTAAGCTATTGCCTCACGGGCCGCTACTGCCGCCTGGGCACCACCGGCACCTTCATGGGTTGGACCCGCGTGTCCGATCCGCAACCCGGCGATGTTGTGGTTAACTCCTACCATACAGGCATCTATATCGGTAATGGTCAGATGATCCATGCTTCCGACTACAAAACGGGCGTCATCATCAGCTCCGTCGCTGCTGGCATGAACAACAATTACATTTTCGTGCGCTACTAATTTATTACTGCAGCGAACGAACGTGGGCCTCGCGATCTTGAGTCACGAGGCCCATTCTTTTTTCCCTTACCGTTTAGCATATGATCAGTACGGCTATCTAGTATTCAAAACTAGATAGCCGTACTGATCAATCAAAAAGATGGCTATAATTGTTGGGGAACAATTAGAAAGGACCCTCAATGAGCTGGGCACTTATCTCCGATTCGAGCTGCAATCTTCGCGATTGGCAACCAACCGCACCTCATACCACCTTTGCATTTGCACCCCTTAAGATCCGAGTGGGGGAGCGTGAATTCGTTGACGACCTCTCGCTCGATGTTCACGAGCTCAATTGCGCCGTGCAGGCGGAGTCGAGCGCTTCTTCGAGCGCCTGTCCAAGCGTAGGGGAGTGGGCCGAACTCTTCAGACTTGCCGACAAGACGATCTGCATGCCCATCTCTGAGGGCGTCTCGGGAAGCTACAATGCTGCTGCTACGGCACGCGATATGGTACTTGCCGAGGAGCCCAACCGCCAGATTCACCTGGTCAATTCGCGGGCAGCGGGCGGCAAGATGGACCTGATCTTCTTACTGTTTGATCGATATCTTGCGTGTAACCCGGATGTTTCCTTTGAGGACGCCTGCGCTTACTTTGATAGCTTGGAGCAGAACAGCAAGATCCTCTTTAGCCTGTGTAATTACGAAAACCTTGCGAAGGCCGGACGCATTCCTAAGGCAGCCGGCGTCATTGCCAACAAGCTCAATATCCGCATTTTGGGCACGGCGAGCGAAGCGGGCAAAATTGAACTCGTTGGGCACACGCGCGGCGAAAAGAAGATGCTCACCAAGATTGTCGACACCATGGAGGCCGAGGGTTTCACGGGCGGCGAGGTCATCATCGATCACGTTGAGAACGAATCTGGAGCCCAGGCGCTTACCAGCCGCATTGTGGAGCGCTGGCCAGGCTCCAAGACTATCATCATGCCCTGTAACGGGTTAGATTCATACTATGCCGAGATGCGCGGCCTCATCATCGGCTACGGCATGGACGTGGCTTCGGGCCGATAATGTCCAACTAGACAAACGCACGGGCGGGATAAGGGGCCACTGGCCTCTTATCCCGCCCGTTTTATACCTCGGTTAGCTATTAAACCCATTGAACTTTAGATAGCTCATCAGGTAGGCCTTCGAAACGAAGGACGATACTGCACTGCGTACAAGCAGCGACTCGCGCGTAACCTGATGTGCGGTATCGGGCACGGGAGTCTGCTCGACGGAAAACGCCGCACGAATCGATGCCTCAAGTTGATCGACTACATAATCGAAAGCCGTCGGAGCGTCGTAGCTCAAGCGCTGAATATTAAAAAGCGCCTGAACCGCAGCGATAGGCAGCACCTGCTTAAAGATACAAATGGCGATGAGACGCGCAATCTGCTCACGGCCATACTGCTTTTTAACCGGAGCAGGAACGAGGCCGACCTTCACGTAGTTATTGATCATCGATGGCGTGATAACGGGTTGCTCTACGCAAATCGAAAGCGGCTCCATCCACTGCGCAACATATTCAATAACCTGATCGCGATAGAGCGATACGTTGGGCAGCTGGTCATAGCGTGGCAGGCTCAAAGTGTTAAGTTTACCCACCATATCGGACTGAATAAATGCGTCCGGCAGTACCGTCGGTTGAATATCCTCCGGCTTAATGCCGACCGACGTATCGGACATCGGGATAACATGTTTGACGTGGTTCATCAGAGGCCTCCGTTCGTTTGCTATATTGTATTCTAGGTTATCTAGTTTTGCATACCACATAGCCGCTAAGTAAAAGTGGTTGGACTGCACATTGATGCATCGTCCAACCACTTTGTTTAAAGATAGCAACCTTACATAAGATATATTATCGTACTTATCCGCGTAGGAAAGCGTATGCGCTGGTTGCTGCTATGGCTCCGTCCGAAACGGCGGTCACAACCTGGCGTAAACGCTTGGAACGGATATCGCCGGCTGCGAATAAGCCGGGCGTACGGGTAGCCATCGAATCGTCGGTAAGGATGCCGCCGTCGGGAGCCAGATCGACTAGATGCTCAACAAGTTCGGTATGTGGCTGCGTGCCGGTAAAGACAAAAATGCCAAATGAGCCAGGTTCAAAGGTCTCGGCTTGCGTTTTGCCGCTCGCATTGTCCTTGAACGTAATTGTCATGGGTATCGCTTCACCAGAAAGCTGAACAATACTAGTTTGGTACCTAACTGAAATATTGTCCTTAGCGAGCACTTTATTCACAACGCCCTCGGGTGCACGGAACTGATCGCGACGCAGCACAATGGTCACGCTGCTGGCAATGTCGGACAGGAACAGCGCCTCCTCGCATGCCGAATTGCCGCCTCCAATAACAAAGACCTGCTTGCCGCGGAAGAACATGCCGTCACATGTTGCGCAATACGAAACGCCCCGACCGCGATACGTGTCCTCGCCAACAAAGCCCGCAGGACGCGGCGTGGCGCCCATGCACGCAATAACGCTCTTGGCTGCTGTATCGCCCATATCATGATGGATGGTAAATTGTGCCGCATCGGCATCGTAATCGACGCCTGTCACCATACTCCATTCAACCTGAGCCCCCAGGCCTTCAGCATGCTGTTGAAACCGCTCACCAAGTTCGGCACCGCTCAGTAGCGGAATGCCAGGATAATTCTCGATCTCGTTGGACGTGGCGATCTGTCCGCCAGACATGCCCTGCTCAAGGACAGTCGTCGTCAGGTTGGCACGCGCCGCATAAATGGCGGCAGCATAGCCCGCGGGGCCGCCGCCGATAATCGCAACATCGATTGTCTGATCGGTAGTCATGAAGAGTCCTCTCGTCGAAACGTTGTCGTTCTTTGCGCTCATACCCAAATTTACGTGAACGTGACACTCATGCACTACAATGATAAATCCGTGTTACAACGTCGAAGGGGAGTTATCGATGGATCAGACGCAGACGAGCGACGATGCTCCCCTGCTCACGAACAGCGCTCCCCAATCGGAGCAAACCACGCTCTTGGCTCAGCAAAAACCCCTCGTGACCATCGTGCACGCCTCGGTCGGCTCGGGCCACAAGGCCGCCGCAAATGCGATTGCGCAGGCATTCGACCTCATCCGCGGCACCAATGGCATCCCCGAGGATGTTGAGATTGAAGTGCTCGATATCCTTGATTTTGGACGCATTAAATTCGACGGCAATAAGACCGCGGCTTCTTTTACGGGAGCCACGCGCCCCATTTACGACCTGACCTGGCGATATACGCTTACGGGGCATCTTCTCTGGGGTGGCGGCACGGCATGGTCGCGAATTATGTTCCCCGCCTTCAACGAATATATTCGTAGTCGAAGGCCAATAGCCGTGGTCGCAACGCACATCACGGCAGCCAATGTTGCCGTTGGCGCCCGCGTAATTACGGGTATCGATTATCCGGTCATCTGCGTACCGACCGACTACGAAGTCGAGGGCTGGTGGCCCCACAAGGACACCGATCTATTCTGTGTTGCCAACGAATTCATGGCTGAAACGCTGCGTCCGCGCAAGGTGCCCGAGGCAAAGATTCGCATTACCGGCATCCCTATTCGCGCCGGATTCGACACGAATTACGATCGCGAGGAAGAGCTAACCAAGTTCAACCTCCCCACCGACAAGACCGTCGTGCTGGTAATGGCCGGCGCCAGCTTGCCCCAGCCTTACGTCCGCTTTCGCGCGGCGATGGACCACACACTCCCCTTCCTGCGCAGCTTCGAAGACATGCACTTTGTCTTTTTGCCCGGCAAAGACGTGGAGTATGCCACCCGGCTGAAGACGCTCTTCGATGCCATGAAGCTCGAGAACGTCACGGTGTTGGACTATGTCGACGACATGGCGGCCCTCATGCACGGCTGCGACTTGGCAATCCTCAAATCGGGCGGACTCACGGTCACCGAGTGCCTCTGCGCGCATCTGCCGATGATCCTGCTGGGCAAGTCATATGGCCAGGAAAAGGCCAACACCACCATGCTCACCGGCATGGGCGCCAGCATGCACGTCACCACGGCACGAGAGCTCATCGTAACGTTGCGCCACCTGCACGACCATCCCGAATCACTCAAAGCCCTGCTCATCAACGGCGAAGTACTACGCCGCCCCCATGCAGCCAAAGACATCGCCGTCGCCACCATGGAACTCGTAGGCAAACCCCAAAAGCGCAAACGAGCCTTCTGCCGCTTCTACTGGGGCGGCAAGCCTGCGCATATCCGCTAACATTGGACTGTCCGCCGTGGCGCAGGCCGCCCACACATATCATTCCATGCTCAAACATTCTCGCTTCGCTTCGCTCGCTGCGAAACTGCGCGTGGAACGATATGTGTGGGCGCCCTGCGCCACGGCTATACGTACGCACTAGCAGCCATATCGGTTACCCTACGAAAAGCAGCGAAGGGGAACTCGGAAACAAGTAATCAAAGTAATCCGATCTGACAAAGGAGCCGTCTCTTTGTCAGATCGGATTACTTGTTAGACACAGTTTCTAGATACAGCATTCGGCTTCAGATGGGAAGCCATAACCGATTGCGAGCATGTAAACGTAGCTCACCCCTGGGAGGCCCCTATATATCGTCCCGCGCGCAGTTTCGCAGCGAAGCGAGAATGTTTGAGCACGGGATGATAAATAGGGGCCTCCCAGGGGCGAGCGGGCATTACGACGCCCATTTTCAACGAAGAAATGGGCTAAGCCACACCAGAAGAACCGAAGCCTCCGTTGCCTCGGTCGGTTTCGTCTAGTTCTTCTACTTCTATGAGGTTAACCGTGGGGACTTCTTGGATGACGAGTTGGGCGATGCGGTCGCCTTTGTTGATTTGGATGTTGTTGGAGGGATCCAGGTTGATGAGGATAACCTTGAGTTCTCCTCGGTAGTGGGCGTCGATGAGGCCCGGCGTGTTGACTATAGACAGGCCCTGCTTGATAGCCAAGCCGCTGCGGGGCTGGACGAAGCCGGCGTAGCCATCGGGCAGGGCGATAGCCAGCCCAGTAGAGACCAGACGGCGTTCGAAGGGCTTCAGGACGCAGTCCTCGTTGGAGCGCAAATCCAAGCCGGCATCAGTGGGATGGGCGTATTTGGGAAGCTCGACCGTGGGGTCGAGACGCTTAATGTTAACGGTAATGTTGGACATGAAATCACCTTAGCTTGTCGAGCTCTTGCAGAAACTCATCGACGTCTTTGAAATCGCGGTAGACCGAGGCAAAGCGGATGTACGCCACCTTGTCAATCTTGGCCAAGCGCTTGAGCACCATGTCACCCAACTCATGAGACGTGACGGCCGTCAGCGTGCGAGAGCGCAGTTCGACCTCGATGTCGTCGATAATCTCATTGAGCTTCTTAGTGTCGATATCACGTTTGATGGTGGCGCGCATCAAGCCGACGAGCAGCTTATTGCGATCGAACCGCTGCTTGGTTCCGTCCGACTTAATGACCTCAATTGGGTCTTCGCATCGCTCGAACGTTGTAAAGCGATAGTTACACGAGCAACATTCACGACGGCGCTTAATGGTGTTATTTGACTCCTGCATACGGGAATCAACGACGCGGGTATGTGCCTTGCCGCATTTGGGACAGCGCATGGTACCTCCTCTTAAACGATAACAAGGGTACCATGCGCAGCGCGATAATGATTACGAACGAGCAGGAACCTTAAGATGCGCACCGGCGGCGAGCGAACCATGCTCCAGATGATTGACGCTACGAATCATGTCGGAAGTCTCTTGCGTGGAAAGGCCTTCGATTGGATATTCCTCGGCAAGCGACCAAAGAGAATCGCCAGGCTGAACGCGAATGGTCTCGTAGGTAACATTGGAAACGGACTCGGCATACGCGGCGTGACGAGCGCTAAAGACCGATGTAGCGAGGACAAAGAAGAGCGTAAGCGCAACGGCAACGGCGACAATCGTCGGAACCTTCAGGGCAACGCGGGCCGGCGCGACTACAGCCTGCTGATTGCGAGCAGGCTTTACGGTCAAAGGCTGAAAGCCGGAGCGGCCACCCTGAACAACCGTAAAAGTGGGTTCCGCAGGCGTCTCGAGCTTAAGGGCGAGGTTTCCCTGGATCATATTCGTTGCGTTCATCATGTTCTCCTCTCGCGTGTTTTGCTGAGAACAGTTTTATCAAGCCGCGCGGACAAAAATGTCTAGCGCGAGAACGAATGTTCGGTTATTATTATCTTCGAACAGTTGTTCCTGTCAAGCAAAATTCGAACATTTGTTTGACATGGGTAGAGAGGATGCCCTGATGGCTCGCAAAATTACCAAGCGTCAGCAGCAAATTTACGACTTCATCAAGGAATATCAGCAGGAGAAGGGTTATCCGCCCAGCGTGCGCGAGATGGCTTCTGCCGTGGGCCTTTCCTCCCCCAGCACCGTGCACGCCCATCTATCTGCCCTGGAGGCGCGCGGGCTACTCAAGCGCGATGCCACCAAACCGCGCGCCCTGGAACTCTTTAACGAGGACGGTTCCTCTGTCTCAATTTC
Source organism: Collinsella sp. (assembly GCA_018378775.1). Lineage (GTDB taxonomy): Bacteria > Actinomycetota > Coriobacteriia > Coriobacteriales > Coriobacteriaceae > Collinsella. The sequence continues at coordinate 14,248 of JAGZWV010000001.1, forward strand.
TAAATCTGACGAGCCCACCGCACCTCGCGGAACGGTCTCGCTACCGCTCGTTGGTCGCGTCGCGGCTGGGATTCCCATTCTGGCCGAGCAGAATATCGAAGACACTTTTACTATCCCGACCGAAATCGCCACCGATCAGGGTTCCTTTATCCTTGAGGTGCATGGGAGCTCAATGATCAATGTCGGCATCTTCAATGGCGATTACATCATCGTCCGTGAACAAAAGAGTGCCATGAACGGCGAAATTGTCGTGGCCATGATTGATGGTTCAGCGACCGTCAAGACGTTCTACAAGGAGCAGGGACGCGTACGCCTGCAGCCCGAGAATGACACCATGGAGCCTATCTATGCAACGAATCCCGCTATCTTGGGCAAAGTCGTCGGCTTGATGCGACGGTTCTCGTAATGCAAAAACGCATCACCATCTTTGATACCGTCCGCGGGTTTACGATGATTTCAATGGCAGGTTTTCACGCTTGCTACGATCTCGCCTACCTGTACGACTGGGATATGCCCTGGTTTACCCAGACCGTCTTTCAAGACATCTGGCGCGCCAGCATCAGCTGGGTATTTTTGTTTATCGCGGGTTGGATGTGCACGCTCTCACGCAACAATGCCAAACGAGCGGCCAAGTACGCTGCCGCAGCTTTGGTCGTCTGGATCGCAACAACGCTCGTATCGGTCGACGATTCAGTGAACTTTGGCATCATTTATTGCATGGCGGCGTGTACCGCTGTGACAGCCGTAGCACGACCGATGCTTAAGAAAGTGCCCAGCACGTGGGGCATTGCGATATGCCTCGCTCTCTTCGCGGCGACATGGGGCATCCCGAAATCGACCTATTCATTCCCCTATTTGGCGTGGCTAGGATTTCCCGGCCCCCGATTTGTTTCAGGCGACTATTATCCAATCATCCCGTTCATATTCATGTATCTCACAGGATACTTTGCTGCGCGCACCGCTCAAAGATGCGAACATCCCGCCCCAAGCTGGGCCTACGCCAACCCCCTGCCGGCACTCGCCAGCCTTGGACGTCATTCACTCCCCTTTTATCTGCTACATCAGCCCATCATACTGGGCATTTTGGAGCTCGCCTACTCGGTGCGATAACGCTCGAGCCGCGGTGCAATACGAGCCGGCAGTTTCGCCACAATACGAACGCCATCCTCAAGATATTCCTCGTGCAAAAGGGTCCCCTGCTCATGCACGACTGTGATGAGTGCACCTTCACGATATGGAATGTCGGCGGAAAGCAGCACATCGGTGGCGGCCGCCTCGCGAGCAATGCGATCGACGAGATCGTCGAGCCCCTCGCCCGTTTGGGCCGAGAACAGAACAGCTTCCGGATAACGACGACGGAAACTCAATCGATCGACGCTATCAAGAAGATCGATTTTATTGAACACCGTAAGCGTTAAACGCTCTCCGGCGCCGATCTCATCAAGCACGCGGTCGACAGCCTCAAGCTGTCGCTCATAGTCCTCATCAGACGCATCCACGACTTTGAGAATTAAATCGGCACCCAACACCTCGGACAACGTCGATTTAAAGGCATCGACCAAACCATGCGGCAGCTTTTGAATAAAGCCGACGGTATCGGTAATCGTCATTCCGCGACCGCCGGGCAGGCGATACGAACGCGTCGTCGGGTCGAGCGTAGCAAACAGCTTGTCCTGCGAAAGTACCGTAGAGCCGGTAAGACGATTGAGCAACGTCGATTTACCGGCATTGGTATAACCGGCTAACGCGACGCGAAACGCCGGTGACTCAATGCGGCTCTTGGATTGAACATCGCGACGCTGTTCAACCTGCTTGAGCTCACGACGAAGCGCAGCGATCTTATTACGAATAAGGCGACGGTCGACCTCGAGCTGACTTTCGCCCTGACCAAAGCGCGAGCCGATGCCGCCGCGCGTCTGTTCCTTGGCGAGATGACTCCACATGCCACGCAGACGAGGCAACAAATATTGAAGCTGTGCCAGCTGTACCTGTAGGCGTCCCTCACGCGTCTGAGCATGAAGGCCAAAGATATCCAAGATCAGTGCAGTACGATCGATAATCTTTACCGGCTCACCCACGGCTTTCTCCAAATAGGATTGCTGCGAGGGCGTCAGGTCGTCGTCAAAAATAACGACATCGGCATCCATGCGATGTACCAGGCCGCACAGCTCTTCAACCTTACCGGAACCGATAAACGATTTAGGATACGGCTTAACCAGACGCTGTGACAAACGCGCCACGCACTGGGCGCCAGCCGTATGGGCCAGGCGCTCAAGCTCGTCAAGCGAACGATCGAGCGGCCAGGCGTTATCGCGCCACTCAACTCCGACAAGAACGGCACGTTCGGGCTCAGGCGCCGTGGGAACGAGGGGAAACCGAGCCATTAGGCCGCCTCGATACGGTGAAGGATATCCTCAACGACCCCATCGATCGTAAACTCGTCCATATCGAACCACACGATGCGGTCATCGCGCTTAAACCACGAAAGCTGACGCTTGGCATAGCGACGCGAACGCATCTTGATGAGTTCGCGAGCCTCATCCATAGAAATCACGCCGTTAAAGGCATCGATAATCTCTTTATAGCCAATTGCTTGCATCGACGTCAGGGCATCTCCCAGCCCCTGCCCCATAAGACCGCGGACCTCATCGACAAGACCCTGCTCAAACATCATATCGACACGCAAGTTAATGCGCTCGTAGAGCACCTCGCGATTACGCGTCAGACCAAACCATAGGGCATGATAATGCTCGCGCGGAACACTAAACTGACTTTTTTGCTGTGCATAAGAGATACCATCATCATGCATCTCGAGCGCGCGAATCACGCGACGAACATTATGGGGGTGGATGACCGCAGCGGACTCGGGGTCACGCTCGGCAAGCAGCGCGTGCAGCGCTTCCTCGCCAATGCGCTCGGCAAGCTCCTGATACTCCGCGCGGCGATCGTCCTCAAGCTCGCCCGAGGGAAAATCCATCTCATCTAGGGCGGCCTTGAGATACAGCCCCGTACCTCCGCAAAAAACCGGCAGGCAACCCGAACCAAGGAGACGTTCAACATGCGCGCGAGCGTCAGCCTGATAAAGCGCAGCAGAATATGCCACACCCGGCTCTACAATGTCGACGAGACGCAGCGGCGCCGTACACTCATCGGGCGCCATCTTTGCGGTACCGATGTCCATGCCGCGATAGATTTGCATCGCATCGCACGACAGCACTTCGGACGAAAGACGAGCGGCCAAACGGTCGGCAACATCACTCTTACCAACCGCCGTCGGACCGACGATCGCAACGGCGGAAAGACCTGCCTCGGAAGAAACCATTAGCGCGGCTCGCCCACAACGGAACCGGACAAATACCAGGTCTTGGCAACGTCAACGTCAACATCAACGATCTTGCCAACAAGCTGATCAATACTGTAGCCCTCGGGGATAGGCGCATGAACGGTCTGATTCTTGGGACTCTTGCACAGCAGGACCGCGTCGTTCTTTTTACTCGTTCCCTCAATGAGCGCCGGCACCACAGTATGAAGCTCACCCTGGTTATACTCGTGTGCCGTGGTCTCGATAACCTTAACCAGGCGGTTGAAACGCTCGAGAATAACCTCATGCGGCGTAGGATCGTCAATCTCGGCGGCCGGGGTACCGGCGCGCTTGGAATAGATGAAGGTATAGGCCTGAGCATAGCGGACCGTCTCGGCAAGTGAGAGCGTCTGCTCAAAGTCTTCTTCAGTCTCGCCCGGGAAGCCAACGATAATGTCGGTCGAGAGCGCGATATCGGGCATGCGGTTGCGAATGCGATCGACAAGGCCCAGATAGTCCTCGCGTGTATAACGGCGATTCATCTCTTTGAGGATCCGTGTCGAACCTGACTGGACGGCCAGGTGCAGCTGCGGCATAACGGCAGGCGTCTCAGCCATGGCGTCGATGGTCTCGGGGAGCAGATCCTTGGGATGCGAAGACGTAAAGAAGATGCGCTCCACACCCGTATCGCCCACGGCACGCAGCAGATCGGCAAAACGCGGCTTGCCAAACAGATCGCGACCATATGAGTTAACGTTTTGGCCCAGCAGCGTAATCTCACGCACGCCCTGGCGCACCAAACCGGTCACCTCGTCGACAATCTCCTCGAAGGGGCGGCTTTTTTCGCGACCGCGCACGTACGGCACGATGCAATAGGTGCAGAAATTATTGCAGCCCGTCATGATGGGCACCCAGGCGTGATACTGGGTCTCGCGATGCCACGGCATGCTCATGGCATCCGTATCCTCATGCTCATTGGTGCGGATATGACGCTTGCCGTCAAGGAACGCCTCGGCAATGAGCTCGGCCACATGTGCGATAGAATGCGTGCCAAAGATGACATTGACGTTATCGACGTTGGTGAGCAGACCCTCTCCATCACGCTGCGCGATACAGCCACCCACGGCAACCACGCGCTTGCCCGAAGGCGAAGGCGGCAGGCTTTTGCAGGAATTGCACTGACCGTACAGGCGAGTATCGGCGGCCTCGCGCACGCAGCATGTCATGAAGACAACAATATCGGCATGCTCGGGATCGAGCGCCATGAGGCAACCATACGAATCGAGCAGACCGCTCACGCGCTCAGAGTCGTGCTGATTCATCTGGCAGCCAAAGGTGCGGATAAAGTAGGTTTTACCGACAAGAATATCGCGTACGGAACGCTGGTCCATGTGCATAAGTCCTAACGATGGAGGGGGGGGCGAATCGAGGCAAGCAGAAGCTATGCCACAGGCTTAACATCATCCATGACGACGTTATCCATAGCAGCTCGATTGATCTGGTGAACGTAAATAGAAAGACGGATGGCCGTGCGCGACTCCCCGTTAATAAGGATGTCGGAGAACACGGGCGCGCAGGAAATATCAAACCCGGTTGGAATCAAAAAACCGCGCGCGATAGCCACGGCCTTTATGGCCTGGTTGACCGCACCGGCGCCGACACACTGAATGTTGACGGGAACACCATCCTTGACCATGCCGGCGATGGCGCCGGCAACGGACGCGGGCGATGATTTGCTTGATACCTTCAGGCAATCCATGAAGAAACTCCTGCGTTTAAAAGTACGTTTTAACTGCAATAACTGTATCGTACCGAGTGGACTCGGTAAAGGCACTATTCCTCTTTGGCAAGATCGAATGTCACGGTGATTCGATCACGCGAAACGCGAATCTTTGGGTCGCCGCAAAGGTTGAGATAGTACCGGGCGGCAAGGTCATTAAAGTCGCGCTCCACAGCACGCGAAAACTGTGCCATGTCATCCTTGGCAATACGTAGCCCACGACGATCCTTCGCGAGATCGACAGGAGCCGGCGCATGCGAGGATGAGTCACGCTCGCGCAGCAGACGCGCAGTCACACCGCGAACGGGCTTAATCTGCCCTGCCAAAATGCGATGGGCCGTGCGCTCGGACATTTCAAGACCCAAACCCGAACAAATACGGATAAAGTCCTCGGCATCAGAGGCAAGGCCTAGACGATCAACAACCGGAAGCTCGCTCTCGTCATCAATAAACAGGAGACGAGACGTATCGAGCCGACTTGACGCCTGAGCATAAAGGGTCGCGGCAATCTCAGACGGAGAACCAAGATAGACATCGCAACCACGCAGCTCCTCGAGCGCAAACTCACAGGCAGCGCGAATAATATTATGCGGACCGCGAGCACAGACATAACGTCCGTCCTCATCCTTGACGGCCTGGGGCCAGCTGGACTGATCGGCCCGCTCACTAAGGCGGTCGGCCGCAACGCTCACCTTAAAGGCTGAACCAAGATCGACGCCGGACGTGACCACACGGGCCTCGTCGGTGTTCTGCTTGATCGAAAACAATGCCATGCCACGACCGTGAACGCCCCAACGGTCCATCTTCATGCTCTCGAGCTTTGAAGTAACGCGAGCATCGAAGATTCGCTCTTGCATATCCTGCGGAACACCCGAGCCGTTATCCAGAAAAACAAGCGTACGGACGCCATCTTCCTTGGTCGTAGCGAGAAAGACCTTGTCGGCGCCGGCATCGCGAGCATTACGGAGCATTTCGATGACGATATCCTCGACATGCTGAATGTCGTGCTTTGCCTGGCGCCGCTCGGCCTCCGAAACGCGGAGGCGGACATACCCCTCGCCAAGGTTCTCCTCGACGCGAAGGTTGCCCTCCCCCGACATCGACGCGATAAATGAGATGAGCTCGTTCGCGTCGCTCATGTTATTTAGCGATATCGACAGCGCGGCTCTCGCGAATCACGACGACGCGCACCTGACCGGGATACTCCATCTCTTCCTCGATCTGATGGGCGATATCGTGAGCCAGAACCGTGGACTGGGCATCGGAGATCTTGTCCGGCTGAACCATGACGTGGACCTCGCGACCAGCCTGCATGGCATAGGTACGCTCGACGCCGTCATGAGAGTTGGCGATCTCCTCGAGCTTCTCAAGACGCTTGATGTAGTTCTCGGCAGACTCGCGACGGGCACCGGGGCGAGAGGCAGAGACAGCATCGGCGGCCTGCACTAGGACATCGAGCACCGTGTTGGGGTCGACATCGGCATGGTGAGCCTCGATAGCGTGGACGATAACGGGCTTCTCGCCATAACGACGAGCAAGCTCGGCGCCGATGACGGCATGCGGGCCCTCGACGTCGTGGTCAATTGCCTTGCCTAGGTCGTGAAGCAGGCCGGCGCGCTTGGCAGTCACAACGTCCAGACCAAGCTCGGAAGCCATCACTCCGCACAGATCAGAGACCTCGAGGGAGTGCTGAAGCACGTTCTGACCAAACGAGGTACGGTAGCGAAGGGCACCAAGGGTCTTGACGATCTCGGGGTGCAGGTCGTGAATGCCAGTATCGAAGGCAGCCTGCTCGCCAGCCTCGCGCACGCGCTGCTGAACCAGGTCGGCAGCCTTGTGATACATCTCCTCGATTCGGGCAGGGTGAATGCGGCCGTCGGCGATGAGGTTCTCGAGGGCGACACGGGCGGTCTCACGACGGACCGGGTCGAAGCTCGAAAGAACGACGGTCTCAGGCGTGTCGTCGATCACAAGGTTGACGCCGGAAACCTGCTCGAAGGTGCGGATGTTGCGACCCTCGCGACCGATGATACGGCCCTTGAGGTCATCAGAGGGAATATGCACGGAGGTAACGGTAACCTCGGCAGTGTGGTCAGCAGCGCAGCGCTGAATCGCCAGGGACAGAATCTCCTGGGCGGTCTTGTGGCACTCGGCGCGAACCTGCTGCTCGGACTCACGAATGATCGTGGCGGCCTCGTGGGTAACCTCGCCGCGAACCTTATCGAGGAGCTCCTTGTGGGCATCTTCGCGGGTAAGGTCGGCAATACGCTCGAGCTCAGAGGTCTGCTTTGCGCAGAGCTCCTCAAGCTCACGGGAGCGCTTCTCGACCTGGCCAGCCTGGCTGGACAGCTGATGCTCACGCTTGTCGAGGGCATCGTTGCGGCGATCGAGAGACTCCTCGCGCTGCATCACGCGGTTCTCGAGCGTACGAATCTCGCTCTTACGCTGCTTGTCCTCGGCCTCGGCGGCCTGCTTGTTCTTGATAATCTCCTCTTTAGCCTCGAGCAGAGCCTCTTTTTTGAGGGTCTCGGCCTGACGCTTTGCATCACCGATTAGGGACTCAGCCTGTGCGTGAGCCGACTGGATCTTTTCGTCGGCCTCGTGAAGACTACCCTGCTTGGCGGTGCGCATGTAGGCAATGGCGGCGATGGCACCCAAAACGATGCCAACGAGCGCTGCGATAATAGGCATGCTCACTCCTTTTTATGGATTCGTTACACAACAAAGCGAACCGTCCTTGCGAACGGCTCGCGACATTTGAGTAATATGGGCGCAGCTTATGCGGGTCGGATACAGATAAACATATAAACAAACTCATCAAAGATGAGCACATATCACAAAGCAAATGACAGTGTTTATCGTACGTTGAACCGTAACAACTGTCAAATAAATGGACCCGGTACGGCGACTAAAACGCGGTGAACGGCGGGTACGCAAACCACATGTGTCTAAACTGCACATTCCTCATGTTCGGCATCGAGACGCGCCTTAACGGCATCGGCGGCGATGTGATACGAGAAGCCTTTGCCCATCAAAAACCGAACCAGTTTTTCGAATCCGCGCGTCTCTGGAACACGCCGCTTGGCGAGCAGGGCTGACGCACGCGCCAAATCGTCTTCGACGGCAAAATAATCCTCGGGATAACCGGGAATGTCATCGAGCACAACATGACGTCGCTTGAGCTCGGTCTCGATTTTGCGCTGTCCCCAACCGCGCCGCTTGCGTTCCTCGATAAAGTACGAGCAAAAGCGGTTCTCGTCTAAAAAGCGATACTCGGTGGCGCGCTCGACGGCGAAATCAATCGCGGGCTGGCGAAAGCCGTAGCGAGCCAACTTGTCACGGACCTCACCCGTCGCATGGTCGCGGCGCGATAACATCTCGGTCACCATGGTAAGTGCACATTTACGCTCGATGAGCTGCACCGCCTCACGAAAGTTGTCCCAATCACAGGGATGATCGGGGCGGTTTTTGACATACAGCCGCGCGACCCGCACGGGAATCCAAATGGACCGCTCAAAACCGCCCTCAAGCTCACAATCGATATGTGCGCAAGGCTTTTTGGACGCATACCCGCTCGAGAACGAGGAGGCCGCCTTCTTATCGGGAAAGACGACCGTGGCCTCGGTCACCGTATACGACATGAGCGTAACCGCTACTCGTCGTCATCATCGAGCATGGCGGAACCATCGATGGCGTAAAGCTCGTCAAACTCCTCAGGCGCAGGCTGATCGGTCAGCTCGACCTCGGACGGAGCATCGTCATCAAACTCAAGCCCGCAGGCAAGGCGGACCTTATGCTCAATCTCATCGGCGCAATCGGGGTGTTCGCGCAGGAAAGCCTTGGCGGCCTCGCGACCGTTGCCGAGCTTGTCCTCGCCATAGGCAAACCAGGAGCCCATCTTCTTGCAGATGCCGCACTCGACAGCCATGTCCAGAATCGAGCCCTCCTTAGAGATGCCCGTACCGTACATGATGTCGAACTCAGCAGAACGGAACGGAGCTGCCACCTTGTTCTTAACGACCTTGGCGCGCACGCGGTTACCGATAACCTCGTCCTTAAGCTTAATGCTGTCGATACGACGAATGTCGATACGCACCGAAGAGAAGAACTTAAGGGCGCGGCCGCCCGTCGTAGTCTCGGGGTTGCCGAACATGACGCCGATCTTCTCACGCAGCTGGTTAATGAAGATGCACGTCGTGTTGGACTTGGACAGCGAGCCGGCGAGCTTGCGAAGAGCTTGGCTCATCAGGCGAGCCTGAAGACCGACCGTAGTGTCGCCGATTTCTCCCTCGATCTCGGCACGCGGGGTCAGCGCGGCGACGGAGTCGACGACGATGGCATCGATGGCGCCGGAACGCACGAGCATGTCGACGATCTCGAGCGCCTGCTCGCCCGTATCGGGCTGGGAAATGAGCACCTCGTCGATATCCACGCCGATGCGCGCGGCATACGTGGGATCAAGCGCGTGCTCGGCATCGATAAATGCCACAACGCCACCCATTGCCTGGGCCTCGGCCAGGATCTCGAGCGAAAGCGTCGTCTTACCGGAGGACTCAGGACCGTAAATCTCGACGATACGGCCGCGCGGCACACCGCCGATACCCAGCGCGGCATCGAGGGCCAGGGCGCCCGTGGGAATGGCCTCGACCTCGAGCTCGGGACTACCGTCGCCGTACCTCATGATAGAACCCTGGCCGAATTTCTTCTCGATCTCGGCCTTGGTGGTGGCGATCATCTCATCGCGCTCTTTACCCGTCGTGCGAGCATGAACGGTACGTACGGGACCTGAATTCTTGGCCATGAATAGCCCTCCTCTTAACAACCTGCATCGATAATAAACGAACGGCTGTTCGTGGTCAACCGTTCAGGCCAATCATATGCAGGCGGTCTTTCCAAAACCCAACCAAACGCCGACCAAACACTGACCAAAATCTTGACCGCAGGCGAACCAAGAAAATCATGACGAGGAAAAATACGACAACTACCTGCACAAAGATAAAATTCGCCGGAGGTCCCTATCTCCACAATTAAGGGGCCCGGAGGCCCCTTAAAACACGTCTATTCCATAGGGTTGAGCACAAGGGCAATACGACCCAATGCCTCCGTGACCGCATGGGCACGAACACACGAACGGTCGCCCTCATAGTGGCAGCGCACAGAGTCCACGACCGGCACTCCCCCATCGGCGGAACGATGTGCCCAGCCAATATAGAAAGTGCCTGCCGGATCGTCCTCAGTACCACCGCCGGGGCCGGCATAACCCGTTGCGCTCACGGCGACATCGCTCTGGTACAGCTCCAGCGAACCCGACGCCATCTCGCGCGCAGCTTGATGCGACACCGCGGTGTAGCGGTCGAGCGTCTCCTGCTCAACACCCAGCACGCGATGCTTAATCTCATCGCAGTAGGTCACCGCACCGCCACGCAGCACCGCCGAGGCGCCCGGGATATCCGCAATCGTCGAGGCGATCATACCCGCCGTCAGCGACTCAGCCGTCGAAACCGTCACACCCCGAGCGCTCGCGCGCTCGACGATATCGCGCGCCAGCTCCTCGTTATGTGCGGAAATCTGCTCAAAAGAGTCCGTCATACCCACCAGGACCTAGACCGAAAAGACGATCTTGCGGCAGTTCCAGAAGTACTGGGCGCCCGAGATAACGGTCAAGACAACGGCAACGGCATACAGGAAGCGCGACACCGAGTAGATGCCGAGCGTCAGCGCCACCGGGCCAAGGTGCAAGCCGGCCATAGCAAAAACGCACAGGTAACCGCAGATGGAGACCATCGTGGTCGCCGTCTTGTACTTGCCGAGCTTATCGGCCGCAACGACCACACCGGCCGCACTCGCGACCATGCGAAGGGCGCTCACCAGAAGCTCACGGAACAGGATAATGAACACGGACCACACGGTCACCGCGCCAAAATCCAGGAACAGCAGCAGGGCCGAGAACACGAGCAGCTTATCGGCGATGGGGTCCAAGAATTTACCGAAGTCGGTGATCTCGTTGCGCGAACGCGCCAGATAACCGTCGACCTTATCGGTGCACGACAGGATCACATACAGAATGAAGGCAGCGGCGGCGAGCGGGCCGTCGAAGGTGCTCCAATCCGTACCGGCAACACTCGTTTGAGAAAGCGCCGACACGATCATGAACACCGGGATAAAGACGATGCGAACGCACGTCACGATGTTGGCGGGCGTCCAAACACTCGTCAGTTCCTTATTGCTCTCGTTTGCCACGATGCTCTCCTACTCCACAACATGGCCGATAAGCTCATAGCAGAAGCTATCGGTAAACTCGACCGTCAGAATATCGCCCACGGACGCCTCGCTGGCGTCCAAGTGGACCGCGCCATCGGAATCGGGCGCCTGGAACCAGGCATGGCCGATCAGCTCGGCGCCGTCCTCGGTTTCTTCGATACCGTCGACGATCACCTGGGCGCGCTCGCGCACATGTGCGGCGGTGGCGGCAAAACCGAGCGACTCGGCCAGGTCCATGGCCTCCTGGGCGCGCTCGAGCTTGACCTCTTCGTCGACCTGACCCTCCATCTTAGCGGCCAGGCTGCCCTCCTCCTGCGAGTAGGCAAAGACGCTCGTGTAGTCAAAGCCGACGGTGTCCATAAAGTCGATAAGGTCGCGGAACTCGTCGTCGGTCTCGGTCGGGAAGCCGACCATAGCCGTGGAACGGATCACGATGCCGGGGATACGCTCACGCAGATCGCGGAACAGGTCCTCGAGCTCCTGGCGCGAACCGGAACGGCGCATAGCCTTGAGGATGCGCGCGTCGCAGTGCTGCACGGGGATATCGATATAGGGCAGCACCTCGGGCGTATCGCGAATCGTATCGATAAGCTCATCGGTCATGCCCTCGGGCTGCAGATAGAGCACGCGGACCCAGACGTTGTGCGGGCGCACGGCCTCGGCGACGGCACGCAGCAGCTGCGCCAGATTGCGCGGCGAGCCCTCGGCGACATCCTCGTCAGTAAAGTCGGTGCCCCAAATACCCGTGTCCTGGCCGATCAGCACGATCTCGCGCACACCGCCGGCAACCAGGTCGCGTACCTCGGAGATAATGCTCTCGGCATTGCGCGAATGATAGCGACCGCGAATATAGGGGATCATGCAGAAGCTGCAGAAGCGGTTGCAGCCATCGGAAATCTTGACGTAAGCAACGGCGCCCTCGACGGTACGCTTGACCTGAGGGATATAGGCCGCGATCTCACGCTCGACACCCAGCACGCCATCGATGACCGCCACGATGCCGTCCTCCTCGTCGGCCTTCACAAAGGCAGCGACCTCGGGCAGCTCGTCAGGCAGGTCGTCGCCATAGCGCGACGGCACACAGCCGCACATAACGATGGGGCAAGAACGAACGCCGTCCTGAACCTCGTTGGCGAGCTCGAGCGTGGTCTCGATGCTCTCGGACGTTGCGGAGGCGAGGAACGAGCAAGTATTGACGATGGCGATATCGGCATCCTGCGGGTCGAATGCCTCCTCGTAGCCCGCGGCGGTCAAAAGAGAACGCATGCGGTCGGTGTCAACCTCGTTCTTAGCGCACCCGAGGGTGATGTAGAGCACGGAGCCCAACGGTGTATCCATGTTGGAGAGCGGTCCTTTCGATTGATATTAGCGGTAGTTGGTGAACTGCAGCGGCTGGCCGTAGTCCTGGTCGCGCAGGAACTGAATCACGGTCTGCAACGCGTCCTTCGAAGCAGAGGAAACACGCAGCTTGTCGGCCTCGATGGTCACCTTGACCTTGAGCTTTTGATCCTTGATGTCCTTGTTGATCTTCTTGGCGGTCGCCTGGTCGATACCCTCGACGATATGGCCGAGCACGCGCACGGTGCCGCCCGATGCCGCCTGCGGAGCATCCCACGAGACAGCCTTGAGGTCGATGCCGCGCTTGATGAGCTTGGAGCTCAGCACGTCAACAATCTGTTTGGAGACAAAGTCGGCCGGGGCGTTGATCGTAAAGAGCTTGTCGCCCTTCGAAAGCTCGATCGTGGCGCCGGAATCCTTAAGGTCATAGCGCTGGGAAATCTCGCGCGTGGTCTGCTGGAAGGCGTTGTCGACCTCTTGCATGTTGACCTCGGACACGACGTCGAAGCTGGAATCTTTAGCCATGATGTTTCCTTTCGCGTACGAGCGGCCTAGTAGCTATCGTACGAATTGTCGGTAGAATCGGTGGGTGTCTGACCGTCAGTTGCGGTATCGGCGCCATCCGTGGACTGGGCATCGGTACCGTCGGTGGTATCGGTACCATCGGTGGTGTCGGTACCATCAGAACTTTCACCATTCTCGGAATCAGTCGTCTCCTTCTTAGGAACGGTGATCGTCACACGAGCCACGCCCGAGGTCTTGGTATCGTAACGGACCTTTTCACCGTTCTTGGTAACGGTAACATCGGAAGGCTTGGACGTGGTGATCTCGATCGAGGACTCGGGCGTGTACTCCTGCTCAAAGGGGCCAGTCGCCTGAGCGCCATAGACCGACTTGCCGTCGACCTTGATCTCAATCCACGCGGTCTTTCCCTTGGCAACGGAAACTTTGACCTTCGTGACCTCGTTCTCTTCCTTCTTGGCCGTCGTCTTGGTAGCGTCCGAATCAGTCGACTCATCCGTCGGCTCATCGGTGTCTTCGTCCTCGTCGACCGTTTCGGTCTTCTTAGAAGACTTCTTGGTCGTCGTCTTGGTAGCAGTGGGCGCCTCGGGCGTGGTCTCGGGCGCCGAAGATGCGCAGCCGCGCAGAAGCACCACGATGAGCACGATCAGCAGCAACGCCACGGCACCGATGCCGGCGTAGACGATACGCGGATCGAGCCCGTTGTTTTGAGGAGTACGGGATCCGCCGCGTCCACGACCGGAACTGCTGCGGCCGCCTCCCTGAGGCATACGACCACGATTGCTATCGGAACGGCCGCGATAGCCGCCCTGGCCCTGAAGGCTGCGCTGACCCGAGCGGGGCGCAAGTTCACCGCGGCCTTGATAGCCACGTTGGCCCGAACGCGGAGCCGAAGAGCGCTGGCCATACGGCTGTGATTGAGAGCGAAGACGCGGCGTCACCTGCGTGGTATCGGCATCCGCATAGCCACCGCGAGAGCGTCCGGTGGAGACACCACGGTGACCGCGATCTGAATAGCCGCCGTCGCCGTAGCCGGCACGAGGGTCACGCGCCACGCCGCGGGCAGCGGGAAGTGCACGGTCCTCGGGCATCGGCGTACTGCGGAACCGGTCACGCTGTGAGCGAATCTCCTCGCCCGAACCCGTCTCAGTAATATAACCGGCCTGCTGAGGACGCTGTCCATAGCGGGTCGAACGACCGCCCTGAACCATCAGGAAGCGCCCGTTATCGACCGAGGAACGCGAATTGACGTAGCCGGCGGCGTCCTGAAAACGACCGCCCTGCTGCGACGTTTCGCGTTCGTATGCCATCAGGTCGTCAAAGTAGGCATTGACGACCTCGCGCGGATTGAGGCCCAAAAAGCGAGCATAGCTCGAAATCATGCCCTGTGCATAGCCGCGCGGCGGCATCGAAGCAAAGTTACCGGTCTCGAAAAACTCGATGATCTGCGGCCTGATTTTGATGGTGTTGGCGACCTGCTGAATGGAAAGGCCCATTCGGCGACGCTGCTCGAGCAGCATGTCACCAAAGCGTGCAGCCATCAGAATCCTCCAAACTCACGATCTTCACGTGCCATCTCGGCGTCGACGGATTCCAGTGCGGCAAGGCCTTCTTCATCCAGCAAGACCTCGCGCGGCTTGGAACCGTCGGGCGGTCCGACGACACCCTTTTCTTCCAGCATGTCCATAATACGCCCGGCGCGCGCATAGCCAACCTTCAGGCGGCGCTGCAGGCCAGATGTGGAGCCCAGCTGCGATTCCACCACAATATGAGCGGCTTCCCAGATAAGCGGATCGTCGTCCTGAGGCTCGGCAACGCCGGTACGAACGATGCCGCCGCCACCTGCCATGGACATGGAGGCAGGTGCCACAGCCGACAGGATCTCCTCATGGTAGTCGGGCTCGCTTTGCGACTTGACGAACTCGACAATCTCGTTGATCTCGTCATCCGAAACAAAGCAGCCCTGGATACGACGGGGCTTGCCCCAGTCGACCTTTGAGAACAGCATGTCACCCAAGCCGGTGAGCTTTTCGGCACCCATCTGGTCGATGATGACGCGGGAGTCGATGCCCGTTGCGACGTTGAAGGCGATACGGTTGGTAATGTTTGCCTTGATGAGACCCGTCACCACGTTAGAGCTCGGACGCTGAGTCGCCACGATAAGGTGGATACCGGCGGCACGGCCCAGCTGGGCGATACGAACAATCGACGCCTCGACGTCCTTGCCGGCAACCATCATCAGGTCCGAAAGCTCGTCGATGATGATGACCAGGTAGGGCATCTTTTGCGGCGGGTTATCGTAATGCTCAAACTCGCCGGCGGCCTGCTTTTCGTTATAGGTCGAGATCTTGCGCACGTTCAGGCGCTCGAAGACCTTCAGGCGGCGCTCCATTTCGGACACCGCCCACTGCAAGGCGCTCGCGGCCTGCTTGGGCTCGGTCACCACGGGCACGTAAAGATGCGGCAGGCCGTTATAGCCTGCGAGTTCGACGCGCTTGGGGTCGACCATGATCAAGCGAACGTCCTCGGGGAGCGCGCGCATGAGCAGGGTCGTGATGATGGAGTTGATCATGACCGACTTACCGGAACCCGTGGTACCGGCGATCAGCAGGTGGGGCATCTTGGCGAGGTCAGCGACGACCGGCGTGCCCTCTGCGTCGCGGCCGATGGCAAGCTCGAGCGGACCGCCCTTAACATAGGGCAGCACGTCGCCCAGATTGACGTTTTGGCGCTTGCGATTGGGAATCTCGATACCCACGAGCGAGGTGCCGGGAATCGGCGCAAAGATACGCACGGACTGAGCAGCAAGCGACAGCGCGATGTCGTCCTCAAGGCTCGAAATCTTGCTCACGCGCTCGCCCTCGCCGGGCTGCAGCTTAAAGGTCGTCACCGTGGGACCGGCAATCCAGCCGACAACGCGAGCGCTACGGCCAAACTCAAGCAGCGTGGACTGCAACGACTCGGCGGTCTGTTCCAGCTCCTTGTCCGAAGACGCGGCAGAAGCGGACTGGGGGTTTGCATGCAGGATTTCGAGCGGCGGAAGCTTGAGGCCGTCCTCTTCTTCGCCCTCGTTATCCGCGGGGGCATTGTCCGCTCCCCCATCGCTCGAAGTAGACGCCTCGACAGCGCCCGCCACAGCCGTATCGGCAACCTTGGGATGTTTGAGGAAATCAGGGATTTGAGGGGCGGCCGAGACGGGATTCACGGCAAACGGCGGTTCGGACTCGTCGACCTTGTCCGGATCGTCCTCCATCGAAAGCTGGCCGGTCACCTGACCGCGCTTTGCCTGACGACGCGGCAGCAAGGTGGTTTTAGCAGTCTCGAGCGGGGACTCGTCGTCCTCGTCATCACCCTCGGTAAGCTCAATCTCGCTCTCGGACCAAGACGGATCGGGCTCACTCGTATTGAGTTTGGGAGCCTTCTTGCCCTTCTTGGCATGACGGCGCGGCAGCAGCGTCGTCTTAGCACGCTCGGCCTCCACGGCATCGGACACGTCGACAAACGGATCCTCGTCCTCGTCGTCATCGTCCAAAACCGGGTCGGCATCGTCACCTATGACCGTGGTCACGGCGGCATCGGAGCCCTTTTGACGAAGAATGCTCAGGTGCGGACGGGCAACGCCGGGCACCGACAGGGCTTCGTCGTCACCCCACGGACTCGCGTTGACATCGGCACGACGGCGCTCGGCAAAATCGGCCGCACGGTCGCGGGCAGAGCGCAAAACGCCACCCACCGAAAAGCCGATGATGACAAATCCGACGACGGCCAGACCCAACAGGACCACCATCGCGATAGGCTTACCCAGGGCATTCTGCAGCGCACTCGCAATAAACGCACCGATGTAGCCACCCGAGGCGGACAGATTTTGCGGCGTGAACATAAGGTCGCACGAGTCGCTCGTACCTGGCACCATCAACGAAAGAATGGAGACGACGGCGATAAAGACCACGGCGCCGCCCGCAACAGAGCGCGCGTTGAGCGGCGAGTCCTCGCCTAAAAAGAGCGTGGCGGCAAACAGCAAAATGACGATCGGCAGCACGTAGGCGCCCAGACCAAAGCCCAAGTGGTAGAAACCGGCAACCGCAGCCGTAACGGGCGCAGTCGCCGGCGAAATCACGGCAATAAAGGACGCAATCGCCAAAACGGCAATGACCACGCCGGCGATATCGCGGTTGGCCGAGGGCTCGACCAAGGGCTCGAAATCATCGAACTCGGACTCGTGGCCCTTATTGGCACGCAGATGGGAACCGGCACCCTTAGCAGATGCCGGTTGGTTGTTGGCCTTATTGCCTTTGGCGTTTTGTGCAGATCCGCGCGCCAAACTAAACCTCCATGACGACCGGGATGATCATCGGGCGGGTGCGCGTACGGCTCCAGATAAAGTTAGAGAGCGAATCGCGCACGGCCTTGCGAATGGCATCGGAACCGCTGCTCGTAAAGCTGAACTTGCCCTTCTCGATCGTCTTCATAATGGATGCGGAGGCATCCTCGGAGAACTGGTCGTCGATGGCAAACGAGACGCCGCGGCCCGAGAACTCGATGGCCTCGATCTTCTTGTGCTTGAGCGAGACGATGGCAACAGCAGTAACCATACCGTCGTTGGCGAGCTTCTGACGATCGCGCAGGACGATGGGGTCGGTATCGCCGATACGCAGGCCGTCGACGTAGACGACGCCGGACTCGACGGGCGTACCGCGTTTAACGATACCGCCGCGCATCTCGAGCGTGTCGCCGTTATCGAGGATAAAGATATGATCGTCCTTGATGCCCATCTTGCGAGCCAGCTGGGCATGGGCGCGCAGATGCACGGCTTCACCGTGAACCGGCATAAAGTACGTGGGCTTAGCCATGGCCATCAGGAGCTTGAGCTCCTCCTGGCTACCGTGGCCCGAGACGTGGACAAGAGCGCGGTTCTTATCCCACACGTCGCAGCCAAGCTTGGCGAGGCTGTTGACGACCTGCTGGACGGCTTTCTCATTGCCGGGAACAGGAGTTGCCGAGAGGATGACGGTATCGCCCTCGTGGATAGAGAGCGTCTTGTGCTCGCCATTGGCCATGCGGGACAGGGCCGACAGCGGCTCGCCCTGCGAACCGGTGCACATGACGACGATCTTGTCGTCGGGCAGGTTATCGATATCGAAGGCATCGATGATATCGGCATCGTCGATGTTGAGGTAGCCCAGCTCGCGCGCGACGCGGGTGTTGGTGAGCATGGAGCGACCGGTCACAACGACCTTACGGCCGCACTTGCGGGCGGCATCGCAGATCTGCTGCAAACGATGGATATGGCTCGAGAACGACGCGACGAACACGCGACCCGGGGCGTTCTTGATGGCATGCAGCAGGTTGGGACCAACCTCGGCCTCGGACTTGGTAAAGCCGGGAACCGTGGCGTTGGTGGAGTCGGAAAGCAGCAGGTCGATGCCCTGCTTGGCAAAGCGGCTGATAGCGGCATAGTCGGGCGTGACACCATCGATGGGCGTCTGGTCGAGCTTAAAGTCGCCGGTGTGCATAACGGTGCCCTGATTAGTGCGAATGAACACGCCCAGAGCGCCGGGGATGGAGTGCGTCATCGAGAAGAAGTCGAGCGAGATGCCGCCGAGGTTGACATGGCTGCCGCCCTTGACCTCGCGGAACTTGGGTGCGCGGATGCGGAACTCAGAAAGCTTGCCCTCGATAAAGCCAAGCGTCAGCTTGCTCGAGAAGATGGGCACCTTGTTGTTGAGGTCCTGCAGCAGATACGGAAGCGAACCGGTGTGGTCCTCGTGGCCGTGGGTGACGACGATACCGCGGAGCTTTTCCTCGTTCTCCAAAACATAGGTGTAGTCGGGAAGCACCAGGTCGATACCGGGCTGCGAGTCGTCGGGGAACATGAGGCCAGCGTCGACGAGCACCATGTCGTCGCCGCACTCGAAGACCGTCATGTTCTTGCCGATGCCATCAAGGCCGCCGAGCGGGATGATCTTCAAGGGAGATGATTTTTTAGCTGCCATAGGTGAGTGTTGTTTCCTTTCTTCGAAACGGGTCTGAAACAACCGACGGGGCGCTTCTGGCAAACCGGCCGCCGGGAACGTACAACAATGCATCGCAGAGTCGATGCAGTAACCACAGTATGATACCCATTTGCACAACAACAGACCACCCATGCATCAAAGACCCATCTGAACCCGTCTATCCCGCCGGTCTGGTCTCAGCGGGCCCGGCACGGGCTAAGTTTCCTGCTCTACAGTCCTGCGCAAGACGGAAAGCACATTAAGTGCTTTCCTTTGCGTGCGGAACTCGCGATAAACTTAGCCCGTGCCGGGCCCGCAGAGACCAGACCTGACAAAAAGGGACAGGTTTATTTTTGTCAGCTGTATCTGGGGCAATACCACACATGCGATTATCTAAAGATCTGAATTCATATAACTGAATAGACTGTCTGACAAAGTCGCAACCCGCACCAACCAGCCCTTTTGCTATTCCCGGCGGGGGCCGCGGGTAAAGTTTATCGCGAGTTCCGCACGAACAGGAGGCCACTTAATGTGGCCTCCGTCGTGAGCAGGACTGTAGAGCAGGAAACTTTACCCGCGGCCCCCGCCGGGAATAGCAAAAGGGCGGCCCCCTAGGGAGTCGCCCTTGTTGAGCTGCTTATGTTTAGCTGTTACTCGGCGTCGTGGTGACGGCGGGGCTTGCGGCCTCCGTTGTCGCCGGGACGGCGCGGACGGTCGCTACGCTCGGAGCGCTCGCGACGCGGACGCTCACGGCGCTGGAAGTGCTCGCCGTCGCCCTCGGAAGCACCCTCGGCGCGAGCCGGGGCCTCGGGCTTGTCAAGACGATCGAGCGAGATCTTGCCGCGATCGTCAACCTCGATGACGACGACCTTGACCTCGTCGCCCACGTTGAGGACGTCCTCGACCTTCTCCACGCGGCCCTTGGCGACGCGAGAGATGTGCAGCAGGCCGTCCTTACCGGGCAGCAGGTTGACGAAGGCGCCGAAGGGCTGGATGGAGACCACGCGACCGGTGTACTCCTCGCCCGGCTCGGGAACCTTGATGATGAGCTTGATGCGCTCGACAGCCTGGTCCACGGACTCGCCGGTGCCGCCGACAAAGACGGTACCGTCCTCCTGGATGTCGACCGAGACGCCGGTCTCGTCCTGGATACCGCGGATGACCTTACCGCCGGAACCGATGACGTCGCGAATCTTGTCGGTCGGAACCTGGATGGAGACGATGCGCGGGGCGGTGCTGCGCGTGGTGTGGCGCGGCTCGGGGATCACATCGAGCATCTTTTGCAGGATAAAGGCACGACCCTCCTTGGCCTGCTGCAGGGCGCGGGCCAGGATGTCGAAGGTGAGGCCGGTGGCCTTGTTGTCCATCTGCAGGGCGGTGATGCCCTCGGTGGTACCGGTGACCTTAAAGTCCATGTCGCCCAGGAAGTCCTCGAGACCCTGGATATCGGACAGGACCACGGTCTTGCCCTCCTCCTGGATCAGACCCATGGCGATACCGGAGACCGGGCGCTTAATGGGCACGCCGCCGTCCATAAGGGCGAGCGTGGAACCGCAGGTCGAAGCCATCGAAGAGGAGCCATTGGACTCCATGACCTCGGAGACGACGCGGATGGCGTAGGGGAACTCATTCTCGTCGGGGAGCACCGGAAGCAGAGCGCGCTCGGCCAGGTTGCCATGGCCGATCTCGCGGCGCTTGGGGCTGCCCATGCGGCCGGTCTCGCCGGTGCAGAACGGCGGGAAGTTGTAGTGGTGCATGTAGCGCTTGCCCTCGGTGGGCTCGATGGTATCCAGACGCTGGCCCTCGTTGAGCATGCCGAGCGACAGAACGGAAAGCACCTGGGTCTGACCGCGCTGGAACAGGCCGGAGCCGTGAACGAGCGGCAGGTAGTTGTCCTTCACCATGATGGGACGGATCTCATCGGCGGCACGGCCGTCGACGCGCTCACCGGTCTCGACGACCATGGTGCGCATGGCCTTCTTCTCGAGCTTCTTGAGCGCCACGGGGATCTCGCGCTCCCAAGCGGCCTGCTCCTCCTCGGTGAACTCGGCGCGGATGGACTCCTTCAGAGCCTCGACCTTACCGATACGGGAGAGCTTGTCGGCGTCGCGAAGGGCGGCTGCCATCTCGTCGTAGTGGGCAAAGATGCGCTCCTGGACCTCCTCGACGGGCTGGTCGAGCGGGTACTCCTTCTTGACGATGGGGCCGTTAACCTGCTCCCACTCGGCGACGAACTCGTCCTGAGCCTGGCAGAAAGCGGCAAGGGCCTCCTGGCCAAACTTCATGGCGGCGAGCATGTCGTCCTCGGAGATCTCCTCGGCGCCGGCCTCGACCATCGAGATGAAGTCGGCGGATCCGCCCAGCTCCAGGTCCAGATCCGAGTTCTCGCGCTCCTCGTAGGTGGGGTTGACGATAAACTCGCCGGTCTCCACGTTGCGGCCGATGCGCACGCAAGCAAGCGGGCCCTCGAAGGGCACGCCGCCGAGCGTCATGGCCAGGGAAGCACCCATGACGTTGATGACGTCAAAGGGGTTGACCTGGTCGGCGACAAGCGAGGTAGCGACGATGTGCACCTCATTGCGGAAGCCGTCCGGGAAGCTCGGGCGAATCGGACGGTCGATCATACGCGCGGTGAGCGTGGCCTTCTCGCTGGGACGGCCCTCACGCTTGAGGTAGCCACCCGGGATGCGGCCGGCTGCGTACATCTTCTCGTTGAAGTCGACGGTCAGCGGGAAGAAGTCGTAGTTCTTGCGCTCCTTGGAGACGACCACGGTGTCGAGCATCGTGGTGTCGCCCTGCTTGACCAGGCAGGCGCCGGTGGCCTGCTTGGCAAGCTCGCCCGACTCAAAGGTGTAGGTCTTGCCGTACAGCTCAAAGGTCTTGGATACGAGTGTCATTGTTCTCCTTTACCCCACAGGCCCCTTGCCTGCGGGCTTCTCATGTGACGCGGGCCCCCTGCCCCCGCCACGCTTCAGAGCGTGATTGTTCACGCCCTTACACAAAAAGAGCGCCCCGCTGCGCAGGACGCTCTTAGCATGTACAAATCCTTACTGGATGTTGTCGCGGATGCCCAGAGCCTTGATGAGCTCACGGTACTCGACGATGTCGTTCTTCTTGATGTAGGAGAGAAGACGACGACGACGGCCAACGAGCATGAGCAGACCACGACGGGTGTGGAAGTCCTTCTGGTGGGACTTCATGTGCTCGGTCAGCTCCTTGATGCGCTCGGACAGGATGGCGACCTGAACCTTGGGGTTACCGGTATCGACCGGTGAGTTACCGAACTGGGCGGTCAGCTCCGCCTTGCGCTCTTTGGAAACAGTCATTGTTTCACCTTTCGTTTCGCGTCGCCCGCGGGCGACTCTATTCGCCTCGGACTGGGAAGCCGCCGGTGGAGCGAGCATCCAAGGTCGAGGTACCAACAGGCCGGTATGTTACCACAAGCGGCGCGCGCCTGCACATCATCACCGACCCAACATGAATTCCATCGCGCGGAGCCGCTGATCGGTGTGCGTGGCGGCCCAAACATGCGAAAGCCCGAGCAAGAACGCCGCCGTATGCGGGTCGATTCGCTCGGCCATGAGTGCATCGAACGTCATAGACATGAGGGCGCGCAGCCATGCAACCTCGCCGGTTGAGACCAACTCGGCGCCCGGAACGCTCGACGCGCATGAGCCGCACATGAGGCCGCCCGCCTGGGGCGAAAAATACGACAGCATGGGGTCTCCGCACAGCACGCATGCCGAGAAATCGGGTCGGTAACCAACGTGCGACAGCAGCTTAAAGACAAAGGCCGCCACGAGCAGGTCCATATGTGCCGAGTCGAGCCCGCTTCCGACAAGCATGAGCGCTCGCTGCGTGATGGCAAAGGTAAATGGATCCTCGGCATCCTCGAACGAGCACACGCGCGCAACCTCGGCAATCGCGCTGGCGGCACAGGTCGTCTCGTAATCAGGAGCAGCACCGAGCGGCGCCTCCATAAGCTCCGCTTGAGAAACCACGTCGAGCGAGCGACCATGCGCGAGCAGCATATCAACGGTGCAGAAGAGCTCGCAGCGGGCCGCAAGGCGACCGCCAGGCTTACGTGCGCCCTTAGCCACGGCACGCACCTGCCGCCCCCGTTCGTCGAGCATCGTCAAGATCAGGTCGGTTTCCTTGAGCTTCGTCTTGTCGAGGACGAGCACCTTCGTGCGATATGTGCGAGAGCCTGCCATGAACGCCGAGGCTTAATCTTCGGCGTTATAGCCAAAGCGGCGAATCTGCGCCTCGTCATCGCGCCAGCCGGCCTTGACCTTCACGTCGAGCTCCAAAAAGACCTGAGTGCCAAAGATACGCTCAAGGTCACGACGGGCATCGATGCCGATATGCTTGATCATCTCGCCGCCCTTGCCGATGATGATGCCCTTCTGCCCCTCGCGCTCGACGTAAATCGTGGCGTGCACGCGCAGGACCTTCTTAGTCTGCTCGAGCGCGTCACAGATGACGCCCACGGAGTGAGGGATCTCGTCGCGGGTGCGACGCAGGACCTTCTCGCGCACAAACTCAGCCACGAGGGTCTCGTCGGACGCGTCGGTGCCCATGTCCTCGGGGAACCAGCGCGGGCCCTCGGGCAAAAAGTGAGCGACGGTCTCGATAAACGCATCGACGTTAAAGTTCTTAACCGACGACGTCACGATCTCATCGTCGTATTCCATAAGCTCGTGAGCGGCCTTGAGCTGCTCCATAACCTGGGCGGGATCGGCCTCATCGGCCTTGGTAAGCACCAGGACCTTTTTGGAACGAGCGTTCTTGACGCGCTCGGCAACCCAGGCGTCTCCCCTGCCGATGGGTTTGGTGGCGTCGATCAGAAACGCAACGACGTCTACGTCATTGAGCTCAAACAGGGCACTCTTATTAAGCTCGGAACCCAGGCCGTCCTTGGGCTTGTGGATACCCGGCGTATCAACGAAGACCAACTGGTAACCGGGGCGGTTGACGACGGCGCGCATACGGCGGCGGGTCGTCTGGGCCACCGGAGAGGTGATGGCGACCTTCTTGCCGTAACAGGCGTTGAGCAGCGTGGACTTGCCGGCGTTGGGGCGACCGACCAGGGCCACAAAGCCGCTGCGGAAACCGGGTTCCACGTCTCCAAAACCTGCGAGGCCCTCATCCTCGTCGCACAAGGCATCGAGTTCCTCGTCGCTCATACCCTCAAACGGGTCAAACTCCTCGACCTCGTCAAACGAATCGGCGCCTTCAGCCTCGTCCAGGACCTCGTCATCCAAAACTTCATCGGTAGGCTGCATATTGTCGGACATGGGAAACCCTTTCTAAATAAAGTCGAGCGCGTGGGCAAAGACAAGCAAGCCAACGATCGCGGCGGTAATGGAAAGAACGTATACAGAGGCGGCGGCGATATCCTTCGCGCGCTTGGCCAGCGGATGCAGCTCCTGGGTCGCCAGGTCCACAATCGCCTCCATGGCGGTATTGCACAGCTCGCCGTGAATCACCAGGCCGCAGCAAATGATGACCGTAGCCCACTCGGCAATATCGAGCCCCACGATGCAGCCGGCAATGACGGTGCACGCGCCCGCCGCGAGCATGACCTTGATATTGCGCTCGGTCTTGACGGCAGTGACGAAGCCCTCCATCGCGTATGAGAACGACTTTAAAAAGGACGGATGGTCCTTGTTCGATCCGGGAATCATAGACGGCTCCTAGTCGTGGGAATGATTGGTTATGGGGCCGACGTGGACGAGTTTGGGGTCCTCGCCGCGCTCAAGCGCCAAGTCGCGCAGAATGGCATCCTCGCGTGCCTCCATGACCTCGGCCTCGTCGTCCTCGATATGGTCATACCCCAGCAGGTGCAGCATTCCGTGCACGAGCATCAGTCGGCACTCATCGGCGGGACTGTTGCCAAAGCCGGGGGCCTGGCGGGCAATAACCTGCGGGGCCAGGATAATATCGCCGAGCTCAAGCGTCTCGTCGGCGGGAATGTCCTCGTCAAAGGCCGAGTCGCATTCAAACGAGAGCACGTCGGTGGTGCGATCGATGCCGCGCCACTCGTGGTTGAGCTCGTGCATCTCGTCCTCATCGACATACGAAAGGGAAATCTCAACCTCACGCTCAACACCCTCGGCGGCAAGCACAACTGAGCAGATGTGCTCCACCTCCTGGGCATCGAGCAGCGTATCGAGCTCGGCATCGTTGCTGATCAATACACTCAACGGGACTCCTTTCGATCGTGTGCGCGCTGCTCACGCGCATCGTCGTATGCATCATAGGCCTCAACAATACGGCCCACCAGGGCATGGCGCACCACATCGGCGCGCTCCAGGTGAGAAAACGTCACATCGTCGACGCGACCCAAAATCCTTTCGACATCGGCAAGACCGCCGCGGCGACCCACCAGGTCACGCTGGCTCAGGTCGCCGGTAATCACGAACTTGGAATTAAAACCCAGACGCGTCAGGAACATCTTCATCTGCTCAGGCGTTGTGTTTTGTGCCTCATCGAGCACCACAAAGGCATCACTCAGCGTTCGACCGCGCATGTAGGCGAGCGGGGCGATCTCGATCACGCCACGCTCCATAAGCTCATCGGTGCGCTCGCGATCCATCATGTCAAAGAGGGCATCATAGAGCGGGCGCATATACGGGTCGATCTTTTCCTCGAGGGTGCCGGGCAAAAAGCCCAGGTTCTCCCCCGCCTCGACAACCGGGCGCGTCAGGATCAGGCGGCCTACCTCATGGCGCTTGAGCGCGGCGACGGCGAGCGCCATGGCCAGATAGGTTTTACCGGTACCGGCGGGACCGAGGCCAAACGTGATGGTAGAAGAGCGGATGGCATCCACATAGCGCTTTTGGCCGAGCGTCTTGGGGCGGATAACGCGACCGCGATACGATAGCAGCACGTCATCGCGCAACGACGAGGCATCATGCTCGCCGTCGCGCAGAACGGCCAGACAGCGCGAGACATCATCGGCAGAAAGCGTGCGCCCGGCAGCGGCCTCACGAAAGGCATGTTCGAAAAAACGCGCCACGAGCTCGACCTCGTCCGGATCGCCGCTCACGGCAACGCTGTCACCGCGGGCAACCACATGGGCGCGCACCAAGTTCTCGAGTGCACGAAGGGCCCCATCGCCGGCGCCCAAAACGCGCGAGGGGTCGATACCCTCGGGAACGGTAAGTCTAATCTTCGAGGCTTCCATGAACCTCCCTGCGTGCATGGACCAAGCCGGAATCATCGACTCCGATGATAGCAACATCGAGCAGGCAAGGGGCTGTGAGTCCACAGGTATCATCAAGACGGGCATGATGGAACGAGCCGAGCGTCAGGTTGTCGCCATACTCGAGCACCGCACGCTCGACCGTGCCCACGCGGCGGCGGGCATCGGCGATCGCAAGCTCCTGTGCGGCGGCGCGCATGCGACGGCTGCGCTCGGCCATGACCTCAGGGGGTACCTGGTCGGGCATGTCGGCGGCGAGGGTGCCGGGGCGCTTGCTGTAGCGGAACACGTGCATGCGCGAAAAGCCCACGCGACGGCACAGCGCCAGCGACTCCTCGAACTCCTCGTCCGTCTCGCCAGGGAAACCGACGATAACGTCACACGAAAGTGCAGCCTGGGGCAGGTTAGCGCGAATCATGCGCACCGTGTCCTCGAACGCCTCGGCGCTATAGGGACGGCCCATGCGATGCAGCGTCGCCGTGCAGCCAGACTGCACAGGCAGGTGCAAAAACGGCGCGATACGCTTCGGATAGCGAGCCATCACCTTGAGCAAGCGCTCGGAAATATCCATGGGCTCCACCGAGGAGATGCGCACGTGGGCGATATCGGTGCGCTCCATGATGGCCTGGAGCAGCTCATCGATCTCGACATGTTCGTCGGTCGCGCTCTTGCCGTCATAGGCACCCAGGTTCACGCCGGTCAGCACGACCTCGGGCACGCCGGCCTCCTGGGCTTCACGCACCTGTTCGAGCACGGACTCGACGGGTACGGAACGCTCGGGGCCGCGGGCCTTCCACACGATGCAATAGGTGCAGCGGTGGTTGCAGCCATCCTGGATCTTCACGCCCAGCCGCGAACGGCCGAGCGCATCGACCACGTCGCCATCGCTGCAGGCGGGCACGCTATCGGATTCGACACCCAGCACCTCGCAGACGCGCTCGGCGACGTCAATCTTGGATGGTTCGGCGATCACGCGGTCGGAGAGTTCCAACAGCTCCTCGGGATGCAGGTTGACGACGCAGCCAGTTACGACCACGTAAGGCTCGCCGGGATAGGCCAGGGCGTGACGGACGGCCTTGCGGGTCTTGGCCTCGGCCTCCCCCGTCACGGCACAGGTATTGATAACGATCAGTTCGGCGTCCCGGGGCTCCACCATCGCAAAGCCCAGTCGCATAAGATCGGCAGTGATACGGTCGGACTCAACCCGGTTGACACGACAACCGAAGTTGACGACGGAAATATGGGGTGCGAGCACACGGGCTCCTTAATCGAGGATGTCGTCGAGGGCACTCTTGATACGGTCGGTCACCGACTTCTTACCGGATGCGACGTCATCGCCCATCTCGTCGGCAAAGGCGCGAAGCAGCTCGCGCTGCTTGTTGGAGAGATTGGTGGGAACGACCACGCGCAGCTGCACAATCAGACGACCGCGCGAGCCGCCACCGCCGATACGCGGCATGCCGTAGTTATTGACGCTCACGGTGTCACCGTACTGTATGCCGGCGGGGACGCACACCTTGACGACCTCGTCAGGCATAATGCCCTCGACCTCAATCTCGCAGCCGAGCGCAGCCTGCGCAATCGAGATATCGCTCACCAGGTACAGGTCATCACCGTTGCGCTTAAAGCGCTCATGGTCGGCGACGCGCACGTTGACAATCAGGTCGCCCGAAGGCTCGCCGCGAAGGCCGGCCTCGCCAAAGCCGCTCACACGAAGCTGGCGACCGGTCGAAACGCCGGCGGGAATATCGATGTCGATCTTTTCGTGCGAAGGCGTGCGGCCTTGACCGTCGCAGGTCTCGCAGGGATGATCGATAACCGTGCCCTCGCCATGGCAGTCGGGGCAAGGCGAGGAAGACTGAACCTGGCCCAAAAACGATCGCTGAACCGTCGTGACGTAGCCCGTACCGTGGCAGCGGCCGCACTGCTTTTCCTGTGCGCCCTCTGCCCTACCGGTGCCATTGCAGTCCTCGCAAGGAGCAAGGCGGTCATAGCTGATTGTCTTTTTGCAGCCGAGCGCCGCCTCCTCGAGCGTCACCGAAAGCGAGATGGCCATATCACGTCCGCGACGACGCTCACGACGGCTGCGGGCGCCACTGCCGGCACCGCCGCCAAAGAACGACGAGAACAAGTCGTCCATGCCCATGCCACCAAAGATATCGTTGATATCGACGTAGCCGGAGCCACCGGGGCCGTCGGCAGTGCCGTAACGGTCGTAGTTAGCACGCTTCTGCTCATCGGAAAGAACGGAATATGCCTCGTTGAGCTCTTTGAACTTAGCCTCGGCCTCGGGGTCGTCCGAAACATCCGGATGTACGGTACGGGCCTTCTTTAGAAACGCACGCTTAATCGTCCGCGCGTCGGCATCCCTGTCGACGCCAAGCACCTCGTAGTAATCCCTATTTTCCGACACGACCGAATCCTTCCGACTTTCATTATTGTCACAGTGCGTCCTATACCCAAGCTGGGCCGACCGCAAACAGAGGGTTTGATGTTATTGCATTTGGTACGGCGAAAGCATGGCCCGTTGCGAGCAGCTCGCGAACCAAACCGACACGAGCGCGAACATGAAGCCGTTGGCAAAACCGTTGGCAAACTGCATCGCGCCGCGCTTCCACCACAGCAGACTGCGATGAAGCACGCCGTCCGAAAGCACCATGAACAGGCCCATGGTAAACGGAATAAAGCACATCACGGCAAAGGCCGAGAACACGCCCGAAATGGCCGAGAGTACCAAAAACGGCGCCACGATGCCCATCAGGTAAAAACCGGTACGAGCTTTGCCTTCCAAGCGCTCGGCCTCAACATGGGCGCGGCCGACCAGGTCGCCGCCCGCGGCACCGTTGGTGCCAGCATGACCCATGCCGCTAATGCGGACCTCGTCGCCATCGTGCGTGCCGGCAGGAAACTCAATCGTCTGCTCGGAGGTTACGCGAGTACGACCGCTGCCACCGCAATCGGGGCAGGGGTCGGCCACGACCTTACCGGAACCGCCGCACTCGGGGCAGACCGACTGGAACGTGCCCGCACCAAACAGGAAGGACAGGTCGACGTCGATGTGGCCGCGGCCGCCACAGCTTGGGCAGGTATGGGCATGCTCGGAGGAGACAGAACCCGAGCCGCCGCAGTGACCACAGGTATCGAAGCGCGTATAGCGGACGGTCTTGCGGGCACCGCCCTTGGCCTCCTTGGCGTCCAGTTTGATATCGACGACCACGTTGGCGCCGTTCTCGGGATTGTAGGCAGCCTGGCCGCGACGCTGCTGGCCCCAGGCGCCACCAAAGGGAAAGCCGCCCTCAAAGGGATTGCCATAGCCCGTGTTGCCGGCGTAGCCGCCACCATAGGGCGAAGCTGTAGGAGCACCGGCAAAGGGATTGTCAGAACGCATGGCGTCATAGCGCGCACGTTTTTGCTCATCCGAAAGCACGGCGTAGGCCTCGGAAACCTCTTTAAACTTTTCCTCGGCATCCGGCTCTTTGTTGACGTCCGGATGGAGCTTGCGAGCCTTTTGCTGGAAGGCCTTCTGTATATCACGCGAGGTAGCGTCCTTGGAGACACCCAGAATCTCGTAATAATCTTTTTCGTTCATCGTCGCCATGCGCGGCAACCTCCTGCTCACAGCAGCGTATATATTCCGGTAATTCTACCCGAGCGGCCTAAGCTAGATCCCAAAACAGCTCGAACAGAACATTTCCATCGAGCCAGCCCAGGTGTGTCGGCGCCAGACGAGCTCGAACATGGCCCGCGACGACATCTGCCGAAGTGAAGGGTCCCTCATGGACTCCGAGCGTCTCGGGCACCCAAGTGGCAAGACCCAATTCGAGCGCGCGATCGCAAGCAGCTGTCAGCTCATCGGCCGGGATGACGCAAGCTGCACGAACCAACAGGTCGGACGCAACACCGCCCGTCATGCGACAAGACAGCATCAGGTCTTCAGCCGCAGCCTCACGCTGCGACAGATATTCGGCCTCAAACGCCGTCGCGTCATCGTCACGTTGCACCAGACGCACGCGGTACGCATCGCCTCGAGAAGACACGCCGGGGAACAAACCTGCGAGACGGTCGAAATCCTCGGCGTCGAGCATGCCCGCGGCAGAACGACCCAGGCCCAGATAGCCCCGTCCGGTCCAGTAGGCAATGTTATGGGCGCACTCATGGCCGTCGAGCGCGTAGCTCGCCACCTCATACGGGTGATAGCCGGCGGCACCCAGGAGCTCGCGTGCCAAGTCCATGCACGAAGCCTGAAAATCCTCGTCGGGCTCGAGCGACTCGTCGCGGCGCGCCATGCGATAAAGGGGCGTCCCCTCCTCAAGCGTGAGCGGGTAGACCGACACATGATGCGGGGCCGCCACCAGCACGCCATCGAGCGTGCGCTTCCAACTCGCTGCGGTCTGCCCGGGAAGTCCGCACATAAGGTCGCACGACACATCAAGCCCAGCGTTCTTGACCGTCGCGATGGCGGCGAGCGCCCGATCGGCATCGTGAATACGGC
The DNA here is from genome assembly GCA_018378775.1 of Collinsella sp. GTDB lineage: Bacteria > Actinomycetota > Coriobacteriia > Coriobacteriales > Coriobacteriaceae > Collinsella. The sequence goes on from JAGZWV010000001.1 coordinate 45,142, forward strand.
CGATGGCAGTAAGTTCGGCGTTATCGAGCGTTTGCACGCCCAGAGAGACGCGTGTGACACCAACCTTGACAAGTGCAGTAGCAAGCTCGGCGGTCAGCGACTCGGGATTGGCCTCGCAGGTAAACTCAACGGGGGCACACCACGCACGAATACGCCGCGCCAGCTCCACCAGGCGCTCCCCCGCCAGCGACGGCGTACCGCCGCCAACATAGACGGTGCGGATCTGGTCAAGGGCATCAGCCTTGCCAAAAGCATCGAGACGCGCGAACAACTGCTCAAAATAGGCATCGAGCGCAGCGCTCAGGTCGCACGGAGCAAAACTGCGCGAGTCAAAGTCGCAGTACCGGCACTTTTGGGCGCAAAACGGCACGTGCACGTACAGTGCGGTAACGGCCACCCTTAAGCCTCCAGAGGATGAGGGGGCACCGATTCGCCGGCGGCAAGGGCGGCCTCGCAGGCCACCACATCGCGCTCGATCTCATCGACCAGTGCCATAAACTCCTCGTAAGTGGAACAGCGCACCACATGGGCACGCCAAGCGGCGGCATGGGGCATGCCTTTTAAGTACCAGCTTGCATACGTGCGGGCACGCGACATGAGCGGCAGGAGCTCATGCGTCAGCGTTAGGTGCTCACGCAGGGCGTCCAGGCGCTCGACCGAGCTGCGCGGCGACACCGGTATGCCATCGAGCGCAAGAGCGCGAGCATCACCAAAGACCCAGGGATTACCGTAGATACCGCGCGCGATAAACACCGCGCTGGCACCCGAGTTGCGCAGATGCTCCGCGGCATCCTCGGCCGAGAACACATCGCCCGAACCAATCACGGGAATCTCAACGGCGTCGGCAACCTCATCGACGACCGACCAATCGGCCTGGCCCGTATAGAGCTGCGTGGCGCAACGACCATGCACGGCGACTGCGGCAGCCCCTGCGCCCTCAAGCATCTGGGCAAATGTCGCGGCATTGCGGTCCTCGGCATAAAAACCTTTGCGAATCTTGACGGTCACGGGCACGTGCGCCGCGCCCACCGTGGCCTCGACGATCTTCTCCGCCAGGTCGGGCGTGCGCATGAGCGCCGAGCCCTCGCCCTTGGTAACGACCTTGCGGGCGGGGCATGCCATATTGATATCGATGAGCGACAGGCGATCGCCAACGCGCTCCTCGACGGCAGCGACGGCGCTCGCAAACTGATCGGGCTTGGAGCCAAAGAGTTGCACGCAAATCTGCTGCTCCTCGTCGGCCGGTAGCACCAGGCGCCAGGTCTTGTTGCTGGCATAGGCAAGGCCCGCCACGCTCACCATCTCGCTGTAGGCAAGGTTGGCACCGCGACGGCGGCACATGATGCGGTAGGCAGGGTCGGTCACGCCCGCCATGGGAGCCATAAGGAACGGCTGCTCGGCATAGGCGCCCAGCAGCCGCTTGCTGTATTCAGAAAGCGCCATAGACCTACTCGTCCACCTTGAGGATCGCCATAAAGGCCTCCTGCGGGACCTCGACCGATCCGATGGCCTTCATGCGCTTCTTGCCCTCTTTCTGCTTCTCGAGCAGCTTGCGCTTACGCGAGATATCGCCGCCGTAGCACTTAGCAAGCACGTCCTTGCGACGCGCCTTGACGGTGGAGCGGGCAATGATCTTATTGCCGATAGCACCCTGGATGGGCACCTCGAACAGCTGACGCGGGATGATCTCCTTAAGCTTGTCGCACAGGCCACGGGCCAGACCATAGGCCTTGTCCTTGTGGACGATAAACGACAGCGCGTCCACCTCGTCGCCCGAAAGCAAGATATCGAGCTTAACGAGCTCGGAGGGACGGTACTCGTTGAACTCGTAGTCGAGCGAGGCATAGCCCTTGGTACGACTCTTGAGCTGGTCAAAGAAGTCCAGGATGAGCTCGGCGAGCGGCATGTCAAAGCGCATCTCGACCGATTTGCTCGTGAGATGGATCATGTCGGTTGTAATGCCACGGTGCTCGATAGCGAGCTGCATGACGGCACCCGTATACTCGGGCGGGCAGATGATCTTAGCCTTGAGGTAGGGTTCCTCGATACGCTCGATGCGCGTGGCCTCGGGAAGATCCTGCGGGCTACGGACATCAATCATCTCGCCGTCAGTCTTGTAGACGTGATAGTCCACCGAGGGGCTCGTGGCAATGAGGTCCAAGTTGAACTCGCGCTCCAGGCGTTCCTTGACGACCTCCATGTGCAGCAGGCCCAGGAAGCCCACGCGGAAGCCAAAGCCGAGCGCCACCGAGGTCTCGGGCTCCCACACCAACGACGGGTCGTTGACGTGCAGCTTATCGAGGGCGTCACGCAGGTTCTCGTAGTCCTTGTTATCGATCGGGAACAGGCCCGTATAGACCATGGGCTTGGCCTCGCGGTAACCAGGAAGCGGCTCGGGGCAGGGGTTCGACGCCCAGGTAAGGGTGTCGCCCACGCGAACGGCCTCGGGGTCCTTCAGGCCCGTGACCACGTAGCCGACCTCGCCAACCGTCAGCGCGTCAACCGGGGTCTCGGCAGGACGCTTGACGCCCACGCCGTCGACCAAAAAGTCGCCCTCTGCCTGCATCATGCGCAGGGTATCGCCCTTTTTGATGGAGCCGTCAAAGACGCGCACCGTGGCCACCACGCCGCGATACTCGTCAAAGTACGAATCCAGAATGAGCGCTTTGAGCGGCGCGTTCGCATCGCCCTTAGGCGGAGAGATCAAAAAGACGATGGACTCTAGCAGATCGTGAATACCCTCGCCGGTCTTGCCCGACACGCACACGGCATCATCGGCGGGAATCGCCAGGTCATCCTCGATCTCGGTCTTGACCTCGTCGGGATGGGCCGAGGGCAGGTCAATCTTGTTGATGGCAGGAACAATATCCAGATTGGCGTTCATAGCGAGCGTCGCGTTGGAGACGGTCTGCGCCTCGACGCCCTGCGTGGCGTCGACAACGAGCACCGCGCCCTCACAGGCTGCCAGCGAGCGCGAGACCTCGTAGGTAAAGTCAACGTGGCCCGGCGTATCGATCAGGTTGAACTGATACGTCTCGCCATCGTCGGCGTCATAGGAAACGCGGACGGCATTGGACTTGATCGTAATGCCGCGCTCGCGCTCGATATCCATGGTGTCGAGCAGCTGCGACTCCATGTCGCGCTCGTCGACGGTATGGGTGAGCTCGAGGATACGGTCACTGATCGTGGACTTGCCATGGTCGATGTGCGCAACAATTGAGAAGTTGCGGATGTGGGAAATGTCAATTGAAGTATTCATGCGGACTATCTTACCCGAGCGATACAAAAAATGGAGCCTGTTCCATAAAACAGGCTCCATTTATGCGCGTAATCTGTGTGGTGTGAAATTTACAACTTAGGCGTTGATGCTGTTCACGAGCTTGGCAAGACCGGACTTGCGGTTGGAAGCCTGGTTCTTGTGGATAACATGCTTGGCGGCAGCCATGTCGAGACGCTTGGTGACGGTCTTGAGGGCAGCCTGGGCCTTCTCGGCGTCGCCCTCGGCGACGGCGGACTGGACGTGCTTGGTCAGCGTCTTGAGCTCGGACTTGACAGCCTTGTTACGCATGCGAGCTGCCTCATTGGTGCGGATACGCTTCTTCTGAGACTTGATGTTTGCCACTTCTGGAGTTCCTTTCGAGTTCCTTGCAAAAAATGTATGACACCTCTGAGACACGGTGAGGTCATGCAAGCGCCTACTATAGCACGCTCCCCCTCAAAGGGATAGAACGAATTTGTCAAATAGGCAGGTATCATCACGATTTTCTCAAGATGTTCGTAATCCAGAGCAAAAGCGCGGTCTGAGAATCGGCCGAACCCTTCAGCGCGAGCTCCACATCGACCGCGCCCTCGAGCGCTGCGACGAGCTCTGCCATCGAAAAGCGACGTGACCAGGTCAGGTGATTCTTGACCTGCCAGGACTGGAGCTTAAGTGTTGCGGCCAACTCACGACCCTGTCCGCGCGCATCGAGCGCCTTGGCAACGACAAGCTCGCGGATGCGGCCGCACAGCAATGTGTAAGTCCACACGTAGCTCTTGGCGGGCAGTAGATTGAAGAGTTCGAGCGAGCGGCGCATGTCACGGGCCGAGACCGCATTGAGAAAGTCCCAGGGCTGAACCTCGGCCGTACGTACAATCCAGCGCTCAACGTCGGCAAGCTCAATCTGGAGCGCCTCGACCATCTGGGCAAGCTTAGCCAAGTCGTTATCGAGCATGCGGGTGTTCTCACCCGAACGCGAGACGAGCTCCTCGGCGGCCGACGTCGAGATCGACTTGCCGTGCTGCGTCGCCATCTGCTGAACGCGGCGCGGTAGCTCCCAGCGCTTGGTGCCGGAGCAATCGATCACGGCCTTCTTGTCGATCTTGGCGATCGCCTTATACAGGCGCGTGTTCTTGGCAAGCGAGTCGGCGATGATGAGGCAGACCGTTGTGGGGCTGGGACTTGCGAGGTACTCGACGAGCGGCTCCGAGACAGCCTTAGCGAGCTTTGAGCAGCCATCAAGGATTACCAAGCGAAACTCGCTGCCCATCGGAAAGGTGTTAAGCGATCCGATAATGGACTCGATATCGGGGTCCTTAGTCATGTCGCGCTCGTCGAGGTTAAACTCGACCATACCCGACTTTTCCAGACGCGCTTTCATACGCGAGACGGCGTGATCGCGCTTGACTCCGTCGGTACCGACGATCAGATATGCCGGCAGCAGACCGGTTTCGGACATTGCGCTCCCCTCCCGCAGGCCTTCGTATTCGTTCCGTGCCATTCTAGCCCAGGGGCCCACCACACGCCAACGACGTCGTCACGGTCCCTGGCATCGCATCGCAAAGCCATTCTCAGTCGGCGTGACGGTAATGTCGCCGTGTTCGATGGTGCACGCGAACACGCCGCCCGCTTCCTTCACGGCATCGATGCAGGCATCGGACGGATGACCGTATCGATTCCCCTCGCCCGCGCTCGCGAGGGAAAGCTCGGGTCTCAGAATCTCCAGCAGCGCGGCATCGACCGAAACCTTGGAGCCGTGATGCCCGAGTTTAAGGACATCGATATCCCCCACCTCCTGCACGAATTCCCGTTCTTGGTCGAGCTCGGCATCACCGGTGAGGAGCATGCGCAGGCCCTTGTCTTCCTGAACATAAGAGAGCAGCAGGACAAGCGAGTCCTCATTGCCCTCGCCATCCACGGACTCGAATGGCCACATCACGCGGGCGCAAAATGAGCCGATGTCGACCGTATCCCCATGGCGCACCTGCCGATACTCCACGCCAGGTCGGTTCAATACCTCGGCAGGAGCATCCTCCAGCGCATCTGCCGCCACGGCAATCGTTCCGACCGAAAACTGTTCGAGCACGGCAGGCAGACCACCCCAGTGATCCTCATCCCAATGCGTCACAAAGACGGCATCGATATGGTGCACATTATTGCGAACCAACGCCGCCACCACGCGCTCGTCGAGCCCGCAGTCGACGAGCGCTACTGTGCCGCCCTGGCGGATAAGAATCGCATCGGCCTGGCCCACATCGAGCACCGTCACCGAAGGCGGAGCGAATCGATCCCAGTAGAAGTACGGAATCGCAGCCAAGAGCACCAGGCACGTAAGCCCCACCGCCATAGGACGTGCACGGGGACGCGGCCACCAGACCAGCAGAAACGCCAGCAAACACGGCACTAGGTAAATCCACATGCTATCGGGCGGCACACTCACGGATGCACCCGGCACGGCGGCAAACAGCTGCTCGAAGAACAGCGCGCAACGGGCGGCAATCATGGGCACAACAAGCGCCCAAGTCCGCAACGGTGCCACGAGCGAAAAGGGAACCATCACAATCGACACAGCAAGCAGTACGCTCACCACCGGACCGATGACCGCATTTGCCAGCGGAGCAATGAGCGAGAACGTACCGAAGGCGGGAATGGTAATGGGAAGAGTCGCCAGTTGCGAACACAGCGTGACGGAAAGCATGCTGGCGACGCCCGATGGCACACCCAGCTCACCCAAAGCGAAGGTCCCATAGGGGCAAAAGCACAGAATGGCTAAGACGCTGACACATGAAAGCTGAAAGCCCATCTCGAACAGCACCGTCGGCCGCAGTAGCACAAAGATGGACATGGTTGCGAAGAGTGCCGATGCGCCGTGCCGGCGACGCCCCGCGCCGTTTACGACAAGCGTCGCGAACACCATGCAGCACGCGCGCACGGCCGAGGAAGACGCGCCCGTAAAAGCAGCGTAGCCCACAAGCGTTATCGCCAATATCGCCCGCTGAAGACCACGTGAGCACCGAGTCTTTTGCAATACACCCTCGATTACAAACCCCACGATAGCCAAATGGCTGCCCGAGACGGCGATTAGATGCGCCGTTCCCGTCACCGAAAACCAGTCGCCCGCCGGCTGGGCGCGCAGCTCGGCCGAACGACCACAGGCGACACCGGCTATGAGCGCACGCGCCGGGTCGGTCGCAGGCGCGATGGACGCAAGCAGCCCATTTCGCAGCCGAAGCAGCGGCCCCGGAGAGCACTCGTCGACCGACACAATCCGAACGGCTTTAACCTTGCGCACCTCGCCTCGGAGCACGCGCGATCGTCCATATGCATCGTTCTCAAAACGTGAAACGCGACCGATAACACGCGCGTGCGCCCCGACCTTGAGCTCGAGGTCGCACGATAGGCGAACCGTTGCCAAGTTCTTACCGTCCGCACGTGCCTCGCAGGTATAGGAATACACGTCGTCGTTTATGGATGGATCGCCCTGCACGATAAACTCGAGGCTGCTTGCCGCTCGACCGTCGAGCGCCTTCGAGGCGCCTAGCGTGCCCACAGCCCACCACGCCGAGACGACCGCTCCCGCCACGAGACCGACGGACGCGGCATACAGCCACCGCTTCAAAGGGGCAAGCCGCGCACAAGATTGAGCCAGCACAACGAAGACCGCCGCCGCAACGGGAATGGCCCATAGCGGCCCGACCGCCGGCACCCGCTCCCTCAGCAGCGCATCAGCGGCCACGTTAAGCACCAAAGCGCAGCTCACGCACATGCCGGCACACAGGGCCATCGTCCACGGCATCAAGGGCCGCGGAGGCATCACATGCTCGCGCTCGGTCGCACTCATACGCAGATGCAATCTTTGATTTTGGCAAGCTTCTTCTCGCCGATTCCCGACACACGCATCAGATCGTCAACCGAGGCAAAAGCACCGTTCTTTGTACGCTCATCGATAATCGACTGTGCCATGGAGGGACCGATGCCCGAGAGCGTCTGCAGCTCTGCCGTGCTTGCCGTATTGATGTTGACTAGGCCCGTTGCGCCACTCACGCCCAATGATGCGGAAGCCCCACCATCAACACCGGCTTCCGCAATGGACGCCTGCTGCTCCCCTACCGTTGGAACGTGGATTTTTTGTCCATCAGTGACCTTAGATGCCCGATTGAGCCCCGTAACGTCTGCCTCGGGCGCCAGCCCGCCGGCGGCATCAATCGCCTGAGCCACCCGCGCGCCGTCCTTGAGGCGATATACACCGGGCGACACAACGGCGCCATCGACATCGACATAGACCTCTGCCGCGGCAGAAGCCTTAGTCGAAGAACCTTCGGATGTCTTTCCGCTCGAGGCATCACCGGATCCCGGCTCCATCAACGAGCCCGTACCGTCAGTGCGCTCAAACGACACACCGCCGGCACCGCCGCCAAGGTTCGCCATCGCCAAGCCGCTCGCCATCGCAATGACGACCAGTATCGCCATCACCACTGCCTTATGACCGAGCAGCTTGTCCGCCAAGCGGTCCATCCGTTTGACCCGTTCGTGTTGTTCGCGCTGCGCCATAGCAAAACCTCCCAACACCATCGTGTCAGGAAAGGAGCCCTGCAACAGCCACGCTCCAAAACCGGTTTTAGCGGTCAAACCAAAAACCGACCAAAACCTTGCACAAATCTGTCCATTTATTCAGGCACACGTCAGCAAATGAACACTTAGCCGCAAAATGCCCAGATAGCAAAAGACCGACGATGCAGGCGCATCGTCGGTCTATGCACAACATTACTCGTGATCTTGGTAAATCTCACGCGGAGCAAGCTCCGAATGTTTGCGTTTTAAGGTCTTAGGGGCCTTATACGTGTTGCTCTCGAAGTCGATGTACTCGGTCTGCTTGAGCAGGCGCTCGATCATCTCCTCGTGATCGAACAACTCCCAGGCCTCATGCACGGCATCGAGTTTAGCGTGCGTCTCGGGACGGCGCGGCATAAACAGCGTGCAGCAGTCGGGAGCGGCCTCAGTCGAGATATCGAACGTACCAATCTCCTCGGCGCGCGCGATGATCTCCTGCTTGTCCGAACCGATGAGAGGGCGGAACACGGGGATCTTCACGGCCTCGTTGACGGCCATGATGTTCTCAAGCGTTTGGGAGGCAACCTGCCCAAGCGATTCGCCCGTCACGATAGCCTTGGCGCCCTCGATGTGTGCAATGCGCTCGGCAACCGAATACATAATGCGGCGATACATGATCACGCGCAGGTTGCTGGGACAGGTCACCGAAATCTCACGCTGGCAGTCGCCAAACGGCACCACGTACAGGCGGCCGATCTGGACACCTGGCTCAAGCGCACGGATGATGTCCTGCACCAAATACTCGCTCGTATCGGGCGTCTGCGGACGACCGGAGAAATGTACCGGCACGCACACCGCGCCGCGACGCGCGAGCATCCAGGTCGCCACCGGAGAATCGATACCCGACGACAACAGCGTCACGACCTTGCCGGCAGAACCCACCGGCAGACCGCCCACGCCACGCTCGGAGCGCGCATACACGTAGACGCTACCCTGGACCACCAGTACGTGCACCATCGCATCGGGGTCGTGCATTTGAACCTTTTTATCGGGGAAGGCCTCGCACAGTACCTCGCCCACCTGACGATTGATATCAATCGAGGTGAGCTCATAGTCAGTATTGGAGCGCTTGGCGTGCACCTTAAACGAATCGAAAGGACCAAACTCGCGCAGTGCCTTCACGGCGGCGGCGCAGTACTCTTGCGGGTCGCGGTTGGTGTGATACGCCAAAGACACACGAGCAACGCCGGGAACGGTGCGAATGACACGCGCCGCCTCATCGGCCTGATGCTCGTTAAAGGTCACGAGAATATAACCGGAAATTCGAGACACGGCATTCACGGAAAAGGCGGCCAAGGCCGCCTTGATGTTATCCATGAGGATATGCTCAAAATGTGCGCGGTTCTTACCCTTCAGTCCAACCTCGTGATAGTGGACCAGGCAGACGCGAGCCGCCATTTAGGCTTCAGCAACCTTGTGGCCGAGCGCCTTCTCGTAACGGGCCTCGTCGTAAGAGATGTCGCCGTCGACAATCTCGTCCATAGCCATCGAGATGGTATCGGCACCGGAAAGCCCGATGGTGATGTCATCGACATCCTGGACGGCAAGCACGCGGTTGTGCTGGCCACGCAGCATGCTATTGATGTCGCAGGCGCGCTTGGAGGCAAGCGAAGCGAGCAGGAAGCGGTTGTGATCGGTCTTCTCCAGAAGATCGTCAATGCAAGGCTTTACAACGGACACGGACCTCAGATCCTTTCATGCATATCGAGAACGCGAACGAGCTCATCGGTCGCGCGGTCGAGATCGTCATTCACCACGACGTCGTCGTAGCGGTCGGCAAGGGCAAGCTCATCGGCGGCGTTTGCCATACGCAGCTCGATTGTCTCGGGCGTCTCGGTACCGCGACCGACCAGACGCTCGCGGAGTACCTCAAGCGAAGGCGGCTTGATAAAGATCAGCACGGCCTCGGGGAAACGCTCCTTCACCTGCAGGGCACCCTGGACATCGATCTCCAAAATCAGAGATGCGCCAGAGGCGAGCTTGGACTGGACCTCGCTCACCAACGTGCCGTAGCAGTTACCGTGGACCTCGGCCCACTCAACAAACTCACCGTTTGCCACGCGGCGGTCGAACTCCTCGCGCGTCAGAAAAAAGTAGTTGACGCCGTCGACCTCACCTTTGCGTGGTGCTCGCGTGGTAGCCGAAACCGTCAGGCCCAGATTCGAGCGGCGCTCGCGCACACGAGTGACGAGCGTACCCTTGCCTGCGCCTGACGGTCCAGAAATCACAAAGAGCTTGGAATCCTGAGCGCTCACTTATTTGGTCAGCTGCTCGAGGAGCTGCTCGCGCTGACGGACGCCAAGGCCCTGAACGCGACGGGTAGCGGAGATGCCGAGCTCCTCCATGATCTTGGCGGCCTTGGCCTTACCATAACCAGGGAGAGACTCGATGAGGGTGGAAACCTTCATGCGGGAAGCGATGGGGTCATCGGAGTTGAGCACGGACTCGAGGGACTTCTCGCCCTTCTTGATCTGCTCGCGAAGCTCAGCGCGGGCGTGACGTGCGGCAGCAGCCTTCTCAAGAGCCTGCTTACGCTGCTCATCGGTAAGCTGAGGGAGTGCCATTCGTACCTCCAAATAGTTGGGTTATATCTGATTCAATAATTGGCATTTTAGCACGTAGAACGTACAAAATGCCCAATCGCGGCTCCATAGGTTAGACGATACCCGCAAAAAGTGCAATATACTGCGCCCAAAGTTAAGCCCCTGACCTGCGATTCCACACAAAGGATGGGAAAGTTTACGCAGGCACAGGGGCTATTTTGTGCTAATGAGACCCAAAAGTGGTGACTTAGGGGAATCTTTTACGCGACGTTTTCGACCAGCTCGGCGACGATGGCGTCAAAGGCGGCAACCGGATCGTCGGCACCGGTGATGGGACGGCCCACCACAATGTGGCTTGCGCCACGCTCGATAGCCTGGGAAGGCGTCGCCACGCGGGACTGGTCACCAAGGGCGGCACCAACCGGACGCACACCCGGAGTCACGATCAGGGCATCGGGACCCAACAGCTCACGCATGTCGTGAGCCTCCATCGGCGAGCACACGATGCCGTCGATGCCGTTGGCCTGAGCGAGCTTTGCCAGGCGGGCGGCCTCCTCGGCCACGGGCGACTCGACGCCGATCTCGCTCAAGGCGTCCTGATTCATGCTCGTGAGCACGGTGATGGCGACGAGCTTGGCGCGGTCGTCGCGCGCCTCCTCGGCACCCTCGCGGCAGGCAGCAAGCATTGCGCCCGAACCCAAGCCGTGAACCGAGAGCAGGTCGGCACCGGCAAGCGAGGCCGAGCGGGCGGCACCGCGAACCTGATGCGGAATATCATGGAACTTAAGGTCAAGAAAGACCTTAAAGCCTAGGTCCTTAAAGGTCTTGACGATCTGGGGACCCTCGGCGTAATAGAGCGTCATACCAACCTTGAGCCAAGCGGCATGGCCCGAAAGCTCGTGGGCGAGCTCGAGCGCACGCTCACGATCGCAGTCGAGGGCGACGATTACGCGGTCGCGGGCATCGGTCTCTAGCATTCGAACGCACCTACCAGTTCGTTGATGTCCTTTACGCCCTGGGACTCGGCCCAGGCCTCGAGCTCGTGCGCGATCTTGAGCGAAGCGCACGGATCGACGAAGTTGGCCATGCCAACCGACACGCAGGTGGCACCGGCCAGGATAAACTCGGCCGCATCCTCGCCGGTCATGACACCGCCGACACCGTTGATGGGGATATCGACGGCCTGGGCGACCTCCCAGACCATGCGCACGGCGATGTGGTGGCACAGCGGGCCCGAAAGGCCGCCCTTGGGCTTTGCCACGCGGGACTTGCGGGTATGGACGTCGATGGCCATGCCCTGGATGGAGTTAATGACCGAAAGGCCGTCGGCGCCGGCGGCTTCGAGGGCCTTGGCGATCTCGGCGACGTTGACCGGCGCCATCTTCACGAACAGCGGCTTATCGGTCACCTTGCGGCAGGCAGCCATAACGGAAGAGGCGCCCTCGGGCGTGGAGCCCATGGCGGCACCGCCGGCGGCGATGTTGGGGCAGCTCACGTTGATCTCGTAGCCGGCAGCCCAGGGGCATAGCTCGACATACATCTCGAGCGCGCGCACAAACTCGTCAACGGAGTGGCCGGCAACCTGACAGATGACCTGGCAACCGTCCTTGGACAGCTGTTCGAGCCACGGGCCTGACTCACGGGCAAAGGCGGCCACGCCGGGGTTCTGAAGGCCCACGGAGTTGATCATACCGCCCGGGATCTCGGCCATGCGGGGCGCGGGGTTGCCGGGCCAGGGCTCGGCTGCGCAACCCTTGGTGGTGATGGCGCCCAGCTGGGAAACATCAAAGAAGTTCTGGAACTGCCAACCGTAACCAAAAGTACCGGCTGCGGTGTTGATGGGGTTCTGCATCTTGACGCCGCCGAAATCGACGGCCATGTTCACGGTACCCACTAGAAGACCACCACCTTGGAAGCATCGAACACGGGGCCGCACATGCAAGCACCCTTCATACCGTCGACCGTCTCGACATTGCAGGTGTTGCAGGCGCCAAAGCCACAGCTCATCATGCGCTCGAGGGACACCTCGCAGTACGCACCGGCCTCGGCGGCAGCAGCGGCGACCTTCTTCATCATGACGGCGGGACCGCAGCTGGCGACGTAGTCGTAGCCGCCCTCGCCGAGCAGCTCGGCGGCAGGATCGGTGCAAAAACCGTGCGTGCCGAGCGAGCCGTCGTCGGTGCAAACGTTGACCGTGGCGCCCAGCGCGCGGAACTCATCGATGCCCACGGCCTTGGAAGCGGTGCCAAAACCCAGGCACACGTCGACGGCCACACCCTGCTCGGCAAGCTTGCCGGCAAGGCACAGCACGGGCGGAACACCGATGCCGCCCGCCACGAGCAGCGCCTTCCTGGTGCCCTCGGGAACAAGCCAGCCGCGGCCGCCAGGGCCCAACAGGTTAGAGGTGGAGCCGGGGCCCATCTGGGACAAACGACGGGTATCGTCGCCCACGACGGCGTACCACAGCTCGACGGTGCCGGCCTCGGCGTCGGCGCGGTAGTAGCTCAGGGGCACGCGAAGCAGCGAGGACGCATCACCGGGTACGGCGATGTTCACAAACTGACCGGGCTTGAGCGCACTTGCAAGCTTGGGGGCCGAGATGACGAGCGAGAAGACGCCGTCGGCAATCTCCCGGTTCGAGACGACCTCGAAGTCGTGCATGCGTGCAGTGGAAGGTGTGGGCATAAACGCTCCAATCCCCCATGCGGTTGCATGGTCCAAACGAATAGAAAGCGCGGCACCGCAAGGGCGCCGCGCACAAAAGCGATAAGGCTATGCTAGCAGATGCAGCCGTCGGCAAGCGTCTGTTTACCGCCGACAAATACATCGGTGGCACGACCGGTGAGCGTGCGGCCGGCAAAACCGGAGTTCTCGGCGCGCGACTCGTAACCGTCCTCGCCAACCGTCCAGGTTGCGGAGGGGTCGAACACGGTCAGGTCGGCAACGGATCCCGCCTTGACCTGAACCTGGTCGAGACCCAGGATCTCACGCGGTTTGATGGCCATGAGCTCGACCATGCGGCCCATGCTCATCTTGCCCGTGTTGACCAGCTCGGTGAGCACGAGCGACAGCGAGGTCTCGAGGCCGATCATGCCAAAGGGTGCGAGCTCGAACTCGCGGGCCTTCTCCCACGGGGTGTGCGGAGCGTGATCGGTAACGATCACGTCGACGGTACCGTCGATGACGCCCTGACGAATGGCTTCGGCGTCCTCGTCGGTGCGCAGCGGCGGATTGACCTTGAGCGAGGTGTTGTAGGTCTCGTCCAGGTCGTTCTCGGTCAGGAACATGTGGTGCGGGGTGGCCTCGCAGGTAACCTGAACGCCAGCGGCCTTACCGGCACGCACGATCTCCAGACCATGGGCGGTGGAGATGTGCTGGATGTGCAGCTTGGCGCCGGTCAGCTTGGCGATCTCGATGTCGCGGGCGATCTGGAGCTCCTCGCCGGCAGCCGGCCAACCCTCGAGGGCCAGACGGGTCGAGACCTTGCCCTCGTTGATCTGGCCATGGCCGACCAGGTCCTCGTCCTGGCAGTGGCTCATGAAGACCTTGCCGAACATCTTGCCGTAGTCCATGCAGCGACGGAGCATGCCCGCGCCCTGCACGCCGCGACCGTCATCGGTGAAGGCGACGGCGCCGTGGGCGACCATATCGCCCATCTCGGACATGGCCTCGCCCTTAAGACCGCGGGTCATAGCGCCCGACGGATAGACGCGGCAGTGGCCGACCTCGGCAGCGCGGGACTTGACGAACTCAACGACAGTGCCGTTATCGGTGACGGGATCGGTGTTGGGCATGGCGCACACGCCGGTAAAGCCGCCCTTGGCAGCTGCGCGGGTGCCGCTCTCGATGTCCTCTTTGACCTCGTAGCCGGGCTCGCGAAGGTGAACGTGCATGTCCACCAGGCCGGGGACGAGGTACTTGCCGGAAAGGTCGCGGACCTCGGCCCCCTCGACGGCGAGATTCTCGCCGACCTCGGCGATCTTGTCGCCGTCAATCAGGACGTCAACGACACCGTCAAGCTCGACGGACGGGTCGACGACGTGGGCATTCTTAAGAAGCAAGGCCATTATCGGCACCTCCAAGCAGCAGATACAGGATAGCCATACGCACGCAGATACCGGCGTAGACCTGCTCCAGGATGACGGAGCGTTGCGGGTGGTCGGCCATATAGGAGTCGAACTCGACGCCGCGGTTGATGGGGCCCGGGTGGCAGATGATCGCGTCGGGCTTCATGAGCTTCTCGCGGTCCTTGGTCAGGCCGAAGAGCTTGTGGTACTCGCGAATGGTCGGGAACGGGGCACCCTCGAGGCGCTCCTGTTGCACGCGCAGCATGTAGACGACGTCCAGCTCGGGCAGGACGGAATCGAGGTCGCTCGTCACGTGGTCGCAGCCCAGGACCTCGGGCGACGGCGGCAGCAGCGTGCCGGGGGCGACGGCGTAGGTCTCACAGCCCATGATCTTAAGGGCGGGGATCAGCGAGCCGCAAACGCGGGAGTGGGCGATATCGCCGACGACGGCGACCTTCAGACCGTGGAAGTCACCCTTGTGCTCCCAGATGGTGTACAGGTCGAGCAGGGCCTGCGTAGGATGGTTGTGCTTGCCGTCACCGGCGCAGATGACGCTTGCGGGCGAGTTCTGCGTGACGATGTAGGGAGCGCCGGCGTGCTTGTCGCGCACGACAATGCAGTCGATCTTATAAGCGTTGAGGGTCTCAACGGTGTCGACGAGGCTCTCGCCCTTGACCGTGGAGGTCGAGGAGCCGCCAAAGTTAAGACTGTCGGCCGAAAGACGCTTCTCGGCGAGCTCGAAAGAGCTGCGGGTGCGCGTCGAGGGCTCGTTGAACATGTTGACGATGGTCTTGCCCTTGAGCGTGGGGACCTTCTTGATGGCACGCTCGTTGACCTCGGAGAACGCCTTGGCGGTCTCGAGGATGAGCTTGATATCCTCTTCGGAGTACTCGGTAATGTCGATCAGGTGCTTATGGTTGAACGCCACGGTACTACTCACCTCCCAGCGGCGCGGAGCCCACGTGGGAACCCGGCGCGACGTCATTAATCTCGACAGCGGTGTGGCCGTCGACTTCCTTCATATATAGGTGCACGTTCTCCTCATGCGACGAGGGAACGTTCTTGCCGACAAAGTCCGGCGAGATGGGGAGCTCGCGGTGGCCGCGGTCAACGAGGACTGCCAGCTCAATGCGGCTCGGACGGCCCAGGTCCATGACGGCGTCGAGAGCGGCGCGGATGGTACGGCCCGTATACAGGATGTCGTCCACCAGCACGACGCGCTTGCCGTCGACGCTGAAGGGAATGTTGGTAGCGTGGATCGCGGGAGCGAAATTGGTCGCGTAGTCATCGCGGTAGAAGCTGATGTCGAGGCTGCCGAGCGGAACGTCGACGCCCTCGATCTCCTTGATCTCCTCGGCGAGCTTCTTTGCCAGAAGGTCGCCGCGCGTGACGATGCCGACCAGAGCGAGGTCTTCACAGCCCTCGTTGCGCTCGAGAATCTCGTGCGCGATGCGGGTCATCGCTCGATTGACGGCGGTCTCGTCCATGATGACCGCCTTGGGGGAAGTCGTGCCCATCGATCTCCTTCCTCACATGTCTTGACTGCTGACACAGTCAAAAAAAATAGATGCCCGACCGCTTAAAGCGGACCAGACACCCACAGGAAGGGCTGCTCTTTGGCAGCTATGTAATTCCATGTGGGTATCTCGTACCCCTTTAATGGTCATGGGATAGTGTAGCCAACCTCGAGCTTAATTGCGAGCATTAATACAGAGCAATCCGTAAACGGAGCCCAATGCTCAATAAACCTATATATATTTGTGGGACGAGCTTGAAAACACACGCACGAGCTGGCATAATCCCCTCTGCTGCACGCAAATCGGATCTACGTCCAGGGCCGTGGCGTGAGCACTATCGCCAAAAGAGGAATATCTCTGTGTAGATTACGCACAGGGAGCTGCTTCTGTGCTATAGTTCAGGCTTGTTTGTTAACGCGACATGTTCGTTTGTCGCCCAAGGAGGGTCAGTTATGTCCAAAGTTTGCGAAGTTTGCGGTAAGCACCCCGTTGCCGGTCGCTCCATCAGCCACTCTCACCGCGTCACCAACCGTAAGTTCCGCCCCAACATCCAGCGCGTCTACGTCGTCGTCGATGGTCACCGTCGCAAGATGAACGTTTGCTCCACCTGCCTCAAGTCCGGCAAGGTTGCGCGCTCCTAAATAAGGTCTTACCAACAAGTACCTCGGACTCTCCGGGTCAAAGACCTCGCGTTCACATAGAACTTACCAAAGGCGCCCTCCCCTACGGAGGGCGCCTTTTTGCACTCATTGGGGACAGACTTACATGAGTGCTTTCACGCATTGGGGACAGACATGAAGCACGCATGCGACGCACTGACTGGCTCCGGCCCCTGCCTCACGCAGCATCCTTCCAGCCTGCAGTTGCCTTGGTCACGCTTGTAGCGCCGATGCCGGTGATACGGGCAATTTGCTTGACCGTGAGATGCGCCCGCCTAAGCCTCAGCAGACACGCATCGCGTTCGGGGCGTGGCAGGGCTTTGAGCAGTGCAGGATCTATGCTCGGCAGAACTTCGCGCGCAACGGAAAGGGCCTCCTCATCGGGGATCCGCCGGCGTGGAAGAACCTCCATTGACCAGATGCGCCCGGCAACTTCCTCGAGATGCTCGCAATAGCAACGAGAGCCACCGACAATATCGAGCATAGGGGCCGCATCACAGATGTCAAAGGGATCATAGCCCAGCTGATACGCCTTATAGCTTGACCAGCGGTACACATCGAGCGAGTCAAGCGCACCCTTCACGGGATTGAGATGAATATAGTCGAGCAGCTGCACCGCCTGCGCGTCCGACTCAACCGCGACCCGCGAATAGCGATTGTCAAACAGATGTCCCGTTCTCCCCGTTTTTCCATTGAAATACTTAGCATATGCCGTCAGCGCGCACTGCATTGCCTTTGAAAGGTTGTCAAATGGGTCATCAACCATCAAATGGAAGTGATTGTCCATAAGGCACCAAGCCAACACCGCCACTTCATGGCGCGCAAACCTGTCCGAGATATCCGATAAGAAACGATAACGGTCGGAGTCATCTTCAAAAATAATCTGTTTGGAGTTGCCGCGGTCAAAGACGTGGTAATAGCCAGTGATCGAAACGGGGCGGGCGCATCGGGGCATAATCTCTCCTTTCAAAACTGTTCAGGCAACACCTAAAAGGAGAGAAGCAACGCGAAATGCTGAGCCTGCAACCTATTTATATCCAATAAGCGGCAATAACAGGCCCAGAACGGCAAAATGGCAAAACGATGTCTGTCCCAAGTAAGCCTGTCCCCAACGAGCGGGGCGGAAGAGCAGGCAAATAGTTTTAGTTAGAACGTTTCAGTTTATTGAAGCGTTTTAGTGTGCCTTTTAAAGGAATCTGACCGTTCGCCGAATAATTTCTTGCTATCATGCAAGGCGTAGGGTAAATCTCCGATCGCAAGGAGACACAAATGGTGAAAAAGTCACCGGAAAACACTACTCCCGCAATTGTGGACAACGTAGAGGCGCTTGAGGCTAAGCTCGCTCAGATGCGAGAGGCCCAGGCGCTTTTTGCTACGTACACGCAGGAGCAGGTCGACAAGATCTTCTATGAGGCCGCCATGGCCGCCAACAAGGCTCGTATCCCGTTGGCGAAGATGGCCATCGAGGAGACCGGCCGCGGCGTTCTTGAGGACAAGGTCATCAAGAACCACTACGCCGCAGAGTACATCTATAACGCTTACAAGAACACCAAGACCTGTGGTGTCCTGGAGCGCGACGAGGCTTACGGCATCACCAAGATCGCCGAGCCCATCGGCATCGTGGGCGCCGTCATCCCGACGACCAACCCCACCTCCACCGCGATCTTCAAGACGCTGATCAGCCTGAAGACCCGCAACGCCATCATCATCTCCCCGCACCCGGCTGCCGCCAAGTGCACCATCGCCGCCGCCAAGCTCGTGCTTGACGCCGCCGTCAAGGCCGGCGCCCCCGAGGGCATCATCGGCTGGGTCGATGTCCCCTCCATCGAGCTGACCAACATGGTCATGCGCGACGTCGACATCATCCTCGCCACCGGTGGCCCGGGCATGGTCAGGGCCGCCTACTCCTCGGGCAAGCCCGCCCTGGGCGTTGGCGCCGGTAACACCCCGGTCGTCATCGACGACACCGCCGACGTGCTGCTCGCCGTCAACTCCATCATCCACTCCAAGACCTTCGACAACGGCATGATCTGCGCTTCCGAGCAGTCCGTGACCGTCATCGACACCATCTATGACCAGGTCAAGGCCGAGTTCCAGAAGCGCGGCTGCTACTTCGTCAAGCAGGGTGCCGAGATGGAGGCCCTGCGTGCCGCCATGTTCAAGAACGGCGCCCTCGATCACCGCATCCCCGGCATGGCTGCCGCCAAGATCGCCGAGCTCGCCGGCATCGAGGTTCCCGCCAAGACCAAGATCCTGATCGCCGAGGTCACCTCCACCGACCCCGCCAAGGAGGAGTTCTCCCACGAGAAGCTCTCCCCGGTCCTGGCCATGTATCACGCCAAGGACTTCCAGGAGGCCGTCGACAAGGCCGAGCACCTGGTGCTCGCCGGTGGCCCGGGCCACACCGCCTCTCTGTACGTGCACCCCGCCCAGGCCGAGAAGATCAGCCTGTTCGAGCACGTCATGAAGGCCTGCCGTATCGTCATCAACACCCCGTCCTCGCACGGTGGCATCGGTGACCTGTACAACTTTGGCATGAAGCCGTCTCTGACCCTGGGCTGCGGCTCCTGGGGCGGCAACTCCGTCTCCGAGAACGTTGGGGTGAAGCACTTGATCAACGTTAAGACTGTGGCCGAGCGCCGTGAGAACATGCTGTGGTTCCGCGCTCCCGAGAAGGTCTACTTCAAGAAGGGTTCCACGCCCGTCGCCCTCGACGAGCTGGGCAACGTCATGGGCAAGAAGCGCGCCTTCATCGTTACCGACCAGTTCCTCTTCAAGAATGGCAACACCCGCGCCATCGAGGCCAAGCTCGACGAGATGGGCATCGCCCACGACTGCTTCTACGACGTCGAGCCCGATCCGTCGCTGCAGTGCGCACGTCGCGGCGCCAAGCAGATGGCTCTCTTTGAGCCGGACGTCATCATCGCCGTCGGCGGTGGCTCCGCTATGGACGCCGGCAAGATCATGTGGATGATGTACGAGCACCCCGAGTGCAAGTTTGAGGACATGGCCATGGACTTCATGGACATCCGCAAGCGTATCTTCACCTTCCCCGAGATGGGCAAGAAGGCCTACTTCGTCGCCGTCCCGACCTCCTCGGGTACCGGCTCCGAGTGCACGCCGTTCGCCATCATCACCGACAAGGAGACCGGCATCAAGTGGCCGCTCGCCGACTACGCGCTGCTCCCCAACATGGCTATCGTCGACGCCGACAACTGCATGACCGCCCCGCGCGGCCTGACCGCTGCCTCCGGCATCGACGTCATGACCCACGCCATCGAGTCCTACGTCTCCATCATGGCTTCCGACTACACCAAGGGCCTCTCCGAGCGCGCTGCCAAGCTCGTCTTTGAGAACCTGCCCTCCAGCTTCACGAACGGCGCCAAGGACCCGCACGCCCGCGAGGAGATGCACAACGCCTCCTGCATGGCCGGTATGGCCTTCGCCAACGCCTTCCTGGGCCTCAACCACTCCATGGCTCACAAGCTCGGCGCTTTCCATCACCTGCCCCACGGCATCGCTAACGCCGTCATCCTGACCCGCGTCATGCGCTACAACGCCGCCGAGGCTCCCGTCAAGATGGGTACCTTCTCCCAGTATCCTTACCCCAACGCGCTGCACAACTACGCCGAGATGGCCAAGTACTGCGGCATCGAGGGCAAGGACGACAAGGAGGTCTTCGAGAACTTCATCACGAAGCTCGAGGAGCTCAAGGACTTCATCGGTGTCAAGAAGACCATCGCCGACTACGGTGTTGACGAGCAGTACTTCCTCGACACCCTCGACGAGATGACCGAGCAGGCATTCAACGACCAGTGCACCGGCGCTAACCCGCGCTACCCGCTCATGAGCGAGATCAAGGAGCTCTACCTGGACGCCTACTACGGCCGCGAGCCCCAGGACTACGCCGTCTGCTAGTTTTTAGCACGGTTTTTTGCGGCGGGGGTGCACGGGTGTTTCACACACCCCCGCCGTCGCTTCTATCGCATCGTTGAAAGGATGCAACCATGCTGTTACCCGATTCCAAGACCGAGCTCGTCCGCCGTGGCAACAAGGTCGTTTACGACCTGGGAGACAAGATCGTCAAGGTCTTTAACGAGACCAAGCCTGTCTCCGACGTGTTCAACGAGGCTTTGAATCTTGCCCGCATCAATGAGTGCGGCATCCGCAGCCCCAAGGCTCTCGAGGTTTCCCAGCTCGAGAACGCCAACGGCTGGGCGCTCGTGACCGAGAAGGTTCCGGGCACCACCCTTGCCGAGAAGATGACTGCCGAGCCCCAGCGCTTTGGTGAGTACCTCGAGATGTTCGTCGACCTCCAGATCGAAATCCACGGCTACACCTCCCCGCTGCTCAACCGTCAGCGCGACAAGTTCGCCCGCATGATCGACAGCCTTGATCAGCTCAATGCCACCACGCGCTACAACCTTCAGGAGCGTCTGGACGGCATGACCAAGGAGTTCAAGGTCTGCCACGGCGACTTCAACCCCTCCAACGTCATCGTCGGCGACGACGGCCAGCTCTATGTGTGCGACTGGGCACACGCCACCCAGGGCTCCCCTGCTGCCGACGTTGCCACCACCTACCTGCTCTTTGCCCTCAACAGCAAGGACCAGGCCGAGGCCTACCTGGAGCTCTACTGCGACCGTGCCGACATGCCCATGCAGGTCGTGCGTCAGTGGACGAGCATCGTCGCCGCTTCCGAGCTCGCTCGTAAGCGCAACGTGAACGATGAGTTCCTGAAGAACTGGATCGACGTCGTCGATTATCAGTAATATTTGAGCGATTTATTTCGCATCGGAGGCATAATGGAAAACCCCGCAGCTCGCATGGGCTGTGGGGTTTTCCTTTTAGATATCGAGGATGCTACAAGATAATAGGACGGCCCCGCATCTCCCCGATTGGAGAAATGCGGGGCCGTCCCACATATCGAACTACAAGCGAAATCGTCGATTAACGGCGGGCTGCCTTAACAAGCTCGGCAACCTTGGCAACGACCTCGTCGATCGCCACGTCCTCGCGCTCGCCCGTAGCACGGTCCTTGAGCTCAACGGTGCCATTCTTAAGGCCGCGCTTGCCCAGAACCACCTGATACGGGAAGCCCATGAGGTCGTTATCGGCAAACTTAAAGCCCGGACGCTCATCGCGATCGTCGACGACGACCTCGATACCCTCGGCACACAGGCCATCAACAATCTGCTCGCAGACGGTAGCGCACTCTTCCTTCTTGGGATCAAGCGGAATCACCGCGACCTCGTACGGGGCAACGGAGACCGGCCAGACGATACCGTGCTCGTCGTTGTGCTGCTCCACGACGGCAGCAAGCGAGCGGGACACGCCCACGCCGTAGCAACCCATGATGAGCGGCTTCTCCTTGCCGTCCTCATCCATAAAGGTGGCACCCATGGCCTCGGAGTACTTGGTGCCCAGCTGGAAGACCTGAGAGACCTCGATGCCGCGGGCAGCGGAGAGCGGCTTGCCGCAGTGCGGGCAGGGGTCGCCGGCGACAACGGTGACCAGATCGGCCCACTCATCGACGGTAAAGTCGCGCTCGGGGCAGGCACCGGTAAAGTGATAATCGACCTCGTTGGCACCGCAGGCCCACTGTTTGGACTCGCGCAGGCTCTCGTCGCAGACCAGACGAATGCCATCGGGCAGGTTAACCGGTCCGATAAAGCCCTTGTGCAGACCGTTCGCCTGAAGCTCCTCGTCGGTCATCATGCGATAGCCCTTGCCAAAGACGTGCTCGGCCTTGCAATCGTTGAGCTCGTGATCGCCCGGAACAATGGCCACGACCGGCTTGCCCTCGGCGTCGATGAGTGCCAGCGACTTGCGCGTGCCGTTCTCGGGGAACCCAAAGAACTTAGCAACAGCCTCAATGGTGCCCATGCCCGGAGTCTCAACCTTGGTGAGCGTACCGTCACCAGGACCCTCGGTCACGACGACCTTGGTGCTTGCAGCCTCGTCATCGGCAGCGAAGCCGCAATCGTCGCAGTAGACGAGCGAAGCCTCGCCGGCGTCAGCCAAAGCCATGTACTCGACGGAGGTATCGCCACCGATCTCGCCAGAATCGGCGACGACGGGCAGAGCCTTGATGTAGCAGCGCTCGCAGATATTGGCGTACGCCTGCTTCATCTTGTCGTACTCCTCCTGCAGGCTCTCCTGCGTGGCGGAGAAGCTGTAGGCGTCCTTCATGATGAACTCGCGGCCGCGCATCAGGCCAAAGCGGGGACGGAACTCGTCGCGGAACTTGTCCTGAATGTGATACAGGTTGACGGGCAGCTGCTTATAGGAGCGTAGCTCGTTGCGCACCAGGGCCGTGACGGTCTCCTCGTGCGTGGGGCCCAGGACGAACTCGCGACCATGACGGTCATCGAAGCGCACAAGCTCCTTGCCATAGGCGTCGATGCGGCCGGACTCGCGCCACAACTCGGCGTCGACCATGATAGGCATCATAAGCTCCTGGGCGCCGGCAGCGTCCATCTCGTCGCGCACGATGTTCTCGATCTTACGGATCGAGCGCCAGGCAAGCGGCAGGTAGGAATACAGGCCGGCGGCCTCCTTGCGGATCATGCCGGCACGGAGCAGCAGGCGGTGACTGGCGAGCTCAGCGTCCGCCGGATCCTCTTTAAGCGTCGGCGCATAGAGCTTAGACATATACATTGCTCGGGTCATTTATTTCTCCTCAATAAGCTTGTCGACCTCTGCCATAAGCGCGTCGACAATTTGGTCCTCAGCTACTTTACCAATGATCTGGCCATGCGAAAAGAGCAAGGCCTGACCACGTCCGCAAGCAACGCCCAAGTCGGCGTCAGAGGCCTCGCCGGGGCCATTGACCGCGCATCCCATAACGGCGATCGAAAGCGGCGCGGAGTAGTTCTTAAGCCGCTCGGTGACCTCCTCGGCGATGGGAATGAGGTTAACCTGGCAGCGGGCGCACGTGGGGCACGAGACAATCTCGGGGCCACGGCGACGCAGGCCCAACGACTGCAGAATACCCCAGGCAACCGGCGGCTCCTCAACCGGATCGGCCGTGAGCGACACACGCATGGTGTCGCCAATGCCTTCGGAAAGCAAGATACCCAAGCCTACAGAGCTCTTGATGGTGCCCTGAAGCTTGGTACCCGCCTCGGTTACGCCCAGGTGAAGCGGAACGTGGGGAATCTCACGCGACAGGGCTCGATAGGTATCGAGCGTCGTTTGCACGCTATGGGCCTTGGCCGAAAGCACAATGTTCGTTAAGCCGCGGTCCTCAAAGTGCTTGACGAAGCGCTCGCTCGACATCACGAGCTTTTCGGGCTGCGTGAGGTCGTCGCGCTCGGCGATATCCTGCTCAAGCGAGCCCGCGTTCACGCCAATGCGAATCGCACAGCCCGCAGAACCCGCAGCATCGATCACCGCATCGACCTTGGCCCAATCGCCAATGTTGCCGGGATTGATGCGGAGCTTGGCGGCACCGGCCTCCACAGCGCCAATGGCCAGCTTGTGGTTAAAGTGGATATCGGCAACGATTGGCACCGGAGACTCGGCACAGATGGTGCGGAAACCCTCAAGCGCGGCCTCAGTGGGCACGCTCACACGCACGATATCGCAGCCAGCCTGCGCCAACGCGCACACTTGCGCAAGTGTTGCCTTGGCATCAGCGGTATCGGTGCAGGTCATGGATTGGACCACCACCGGCGCACCGCCACCGATCTGCACACCGCCCACATGCACGGGGCGCGTCAAATCGCGAGGCAAAGGATGGGATAAAGACAATCCAAACACTCCCCTACAGAATAAATCGAAGGATGTCGGAACGAAGCATATAGACAAACAGCAGCACAAAGAGCGCGATGCCCACATAGCTCACAATCGTCTGGACCTTGAGCGGAAGCTCGCGGCCCACAATCTTTTGAATGATCTCGATGACCAGCTTGCCGCCATCGAGTGGTGGGATGGGCAGCAGGTTCATAAAGCCAAGCGAGAACGAAATGAGGGCGGCAAACGAAAGGAACGTGGCAGGGCCGGCAGCAGCAGCCTGTGAGGACATAACGCTAATACCCACGATCGACGAGGACTGGTCGAGAATCTCCATCGTATGCTGCGGCTGGAGTAGGCGCATCACGCCCTCCGCTGTCTGCACGACATAGGAGAAAGACAGGCGAGCCGACGTGATGAGGTCTAAACGGACCACCTGCGTAGAGGCATACACACCTAGGCGCTCATCCTCTTTGAGCGCAACCGTGGTCGAATGCTGCTTGCCGTCACGCTCGTACTCGATGGCGATATCGTCCTTACCGGCAGCCTTGCCGATGGCATCGTAAACGTCCATCCAGGTAGAGCACGATACTCCGTCAACCGAAAGGATCGCGTCGCCGCCCTCGATACCCGCCTTGGCGGCAATAGACCCCTCGTCAACCTGACCGATCACGTTGGTATCCATCGGCACGGTGACACCCGTAATGGAATAGATGCTCATAAGGAGCAAAAAACCCGTCAGGATATTGACGAGAATGCCCGCGAGCAGCATAAAGGCGCGCTTGAGAAAACCCTGGCCCAGATAGGTATGCGAACGCTCTTGCGCAAGGAACTCGGCTTCGCCGCACGGCAGCTCCCACACATCGCCCTCGGCAGTCGCATGCTCTCGATCGAACCGGCGGCCGTCAAAGGTGGTGTAACCCGCAGCGTCTCGAGGCAGTGTCTGATACTTAGTGGGATAGTAGCTCGGTGAGGGCTTCTCCCCTTCCTCATACCAAGGTGCGATGGAGCCCCAGCCCAGCAACAGAGCACAAGCCTCGAGCACATCCTCCTCGGAAAGCTCGAGCTCGACAGCAAGGTCGGCCACGGTCACGCGACCATGACGGTAGATAGCCGCGAGCACGCGATCGGCGCACGAGACATCGGTCGGATCCATACCACAGATGGCAGCGTAGCCACCCAGCAGCAGCGGGGTCACGCCAAACTTGGTTCCAATGCGACGCGACGTGTAATGGATGTCAAAGCGGCACGGCAGGCCCAAAAAGAACTCGGTCACACGGACGCCGCAGGCACGCGCCGCCAAAAAGTGGCCACCCTCGTGCAAAAACACGAGGACGGAAAGCATCAGCAGGCCCCAAAAGACCGATGAAAGAACGCTCAGAACAGTATCCATAAAACGAAAAAGCAATCCTTATGGGTTAGGAACGGGTTGCGACGAGTACCTGCGCAGCCTTTTCACGCGCCCACGCATCGATATCGTGAAGTTGCTCAAACGAATCGACCGCCTGCACATCGTGGGCATCCATGCAGGATTCCACAATGCGATCGATATCGGTAAAGCTGCAGCCATCGCGCAGGAAGGCATCGACGGCGACCTCGTTGGCGGCATTGAGCACGCACGGCATGGTGCCACCCGTCTTGCCGGCACGCTCGGCCAGTGCCAGACAGCGGAAGGTATCCATGTCGGCAGCATCAAACGTGAGCTGCCCCAACTCGCGAAAATCGATACGAGGCGCCGGAGTATCCCAACGCTCGGGATACGAGAACGCGAACTGGATGGGAATACGCATGTCGGAAGCACCGAGATGCGCCATCACGGAGCCGTCGGAGAACTCGACCATAGAGTGAATCTTGGACTGACGCTGCACGACCACGTTAATGAAATCGAGGTCGCAGTTAAACAGATGCATGGCCTCAATGCGCTCCAGGCCCTTGTTCATGAGGGTGGCGGAGTCGATGGTGATCTTGGCGCCCATGGCCCACGTGGGATGTGCGAGGGCATCGGCACGCGTCACGCGGTCGAGCTCGTCGCGCGTGCGGCCAAAAAACGGACCGCCCGAGCAGGTGAGCCAAATACAATGAGCCTCGCGTGGGTTCTCCCCCAGATAGCACTGGAAGATGGCGGAGTGCTCAGAGTCGACTGGAATAAGCTGGCCCGGTTGCGCCAACGGCATAAGCAAGTCGCCACCGACGACGAGGGACTCCTTGTTGGCAAGGGCAAGGCGCTTATTTGAGGTCAAGGCCGCATGGCTCGCCTCGAGACCGGCGGCACCCACAATAGCGACGAGTACGCAGTCGACATCGTCGCGACGCGCGAGCTCGCAAACCGCCTGCGCGCCAACGCCGAGCTTCGTTCCCTCGGGCAACTCCTGCAGCACGGCGTCATCGCCATGAGCGACATCGGCCACGGCAACCGCCGAAACCGAGAACTCGCGGGCAGCGGCAACAAGCTCGGAGGTACTGGAGTTAACGGACAGCGCCGTCACCCGCAGGCGATCGGCATGCTGGCGGCACACATCGAGCGCCTGGGTGCCGATGGAGCCCGTACAACCCAGGATGGCAACACGGAGGCGTCCATCGGGGCCATACGTCGTCTGGAATGACATTACAGCACGCCTCCGATCATCAGCATCAGCTGCGCGGTGATGCAGCCGAAGATAAGCGAATCGCTACGATCGAGCATGCCGCCGTGGCCCGGGATAAGGTTGCCGGAATCTTTGACGCCCACACCGCGCTTGATGCGCGACTCGATAAGGTCGCCGATAACGCCCAGAATGGACACGACCACGCCGCACAGCAGCGCATAGGGCAGGCTGAGCTTGAAGAAATGCGTCGCCCACAGGATGAGCCAAATCAAAACCGAGCCCAGGATGCCGCCAACAAACCCCTCCCAGCTCTTTTTGGGAGAGATCTTGGGAACCATCTTGTGTTTGCCGATACGGCT
Organism: Collinsella sp.; assembly: GCA_018378775.1. Taxonomy (GTDB): domain Bacteria; phylum Actinomycetota; class Coriobacteriia; order Coriobacteriales; family Coriobacteriaceae; genus Collinsella. The sequence goes on from JAGZWV010000001.1 coordinate 72,479, forward strand.
ACCCACGATATAGGCAAACGAATCGGAGACCCAGAGAGACGCGCAAACACCCACCGAAAGCAGGGCGCCGGCAAAACCGGGCACGGCATCGCGCAGCAGCACGATAGCCGACAGCATAAAACCGGTGTAGATGGGACCCATGAGTGTCACGGCAACATCGGATATGCGGGTACGCGGCGACCAGACATACCAAATGCCCACAGCGAGCATCAGGGCAAAAAGCAGGGCATTCAGCAGCATCGAATCGCCCAACGCCGACAGCGGAAAGAGCACGGCGGCAGCGATACCCATGCGCTCGTTAGCCATCTTGCCATCGAGCCTTGTCATACGGAAAAACTCATAGCAGCACAGACCGCTCATGACGGAAACAAAGATGGCCGTGGGCACGATACCCAAAACCAGGCACAGGATAAAGACAACGGCGTAGACGATACCGGCGGCGGCACGGGTAATAAAGCCCGCCAGCCACGAACCGGAACCGCTCTTCGCTGCAGGCGCTCCCGCAGTGGCAGCTTTACGCGCAGGCGTCTTGGGAGCAGATGCCTTGGGACGATCGGACACGATTAAGCCTCCTCGGTCTTGCTCAGTCCACCAAACCTACGGTCACGGCCCTGATAGGCCAAAATGGCGTCGACAAGGCCCCAACGATCAAAGTCGGGCCAATAGGTATCGGTGACGTAGAACTCGGAATAAGCTACCTGCCACAGCAGATAGTTCGAAAGGCGCAGCTCACCAGAGGTGCGAATCACAAGCTCAGGATCGGGAAGACCGGCGGTATAGAGGTGGGAAGCCACCATGTCGTCATCAATTGCGGCAGGATCGATCTTACCGGCGGCAACGTCGAGTGCGATCTGACGGACAGCGCGGGTAATCTCGGCACGCGCGCCGTAGTTGACGGCAAGCGCCAGCGTCATACCGGTGTGATCGGCGCACTCGGCAAGACCGCGTTCAAAAACGTCGCGGGTCTTCTTGGGCAGCGCGGAAATATCACCCAAAAAGACAACGCGCACGTTTTCGCGCTTCAGAAGCGGCAACTCGTCGATGAACGTCTTGGCAAACAGGTGCATCAAGACGTTGACCTCATACTGCGGGCGGTTCCAGTTTTCGGTAGAAAACGCATAGGCCGAAAGCACGTCGACGCCCAGGCGCACGCAGGCGGTAATGATCTCGCGCAGCGAGACGATACCCGCCTTGTGGCCCTCAGTGCGTGCAAGACCGCGCGACGTGGCCCAACGACCGTTGCCGTCCATGATGCACGAGATATGGTGCGGAATGTTATTGAGGTCAAGGTCGGAAAAACCGACGCCCGCAGGGGCGTCGGCAAAGTACTCGACCAGTTTATGCTCGTCGTATTGCACCTTAGATCTCCATGACCTCGGCTTCTTTTTCCTTCAGAAGCTCCTCGACCTTGGCGACATACTCATCGGTGTGCTTCTGGACCTTGGCCTGCTCGCGACGGACATCGTCCTCGGTGAGCTCCTCATCGCGCTCGAGCTTGTTGTTGAAGTCGCGACGGATGTTACGGATAGACACCTTGGCCTGCTCGGCGTACTCGCGGCACTCCTTGACGAGCTCGCGACGGCGCTCCTCGGTGGGAGCCGGGAACGGCAGACGAACGACGGTGCCATCGGAGTTGGGGGTAATACCCAGATCGGAAGCGCCGATGGCCTTGACGATAGCGTTGATGAGTGCCTTGTCCCACGGCTCGATGAGCAGCATGTGGGCCTCGGGGGTCTTGACGGCGGCAACCTGCGTGACCGGCGTGGGAACACCGTAATAATCGACGGTGATGTCGGACAGAATGTTGGCATTGGCGCGGCCGGTACGGACCTTGGAGAAGTTATGCTTGAGGGACTCGAGCGACTTGTCCATATGGGCGGTGATGTTCTCTGCCATGCTTAATCCTCCTGATAGACGAGCGTGCCGACGGGCTCACCCGAAAGCGCGCGCTTGACGGTGTCCTCGCCATCGATGTTGAGGACCAAAATCGGCATACGGTTATCCTGGCACAGTGCCGTAGCCGTGGAATCCATAACCTGCAGACCGCGGACGAGCACCTCGTGATAGGTAATCTTGTCAAAACGGACGGCATCGGCGCACTTGACGGGATCCTTATCGTAGATGCCGTCAACCTTGGTGGCTTTAATCAGAATCTCGGCGCCGATCTCGCACGCACGAAGAGCCGCGGCGGTGTCGGTCGTAAAGTACGGATTGCCCGAACCGGCGGCAAAAATAACGACGTTGCCCTTGGAAAGGTGGTTGATGGCGCGACGGCGAATATAGGGCTCGCAGATCTCGTTCATCTGGATAGCGCTCATCACGCGGCAGGGAACATCGTTATGCTCGAAGGCATCCTGCAGGGCGAGCGCGTTCATAACGGTTGCCAGCATGCCCATGTAGTCGGCCTGAGCACGCTCCATGCCACCGGCAGCGCCTGCCATGCCGCGGAAAATATTGCCGCCGCCGACAACGACGCCGACCTCATGGCCAACGGCGAGCAGCTCCTTGACCTGCTTAGCAAGATGGTCGGTAACCTTGGGGTCGATGCCATATTGGCCGTCGCCCATCAGCGCTTCGCCGGAAAGCTTAAGAAGCACGCGTTTATATCGGATGTCGGACAAAGCGATCCTCCTTTAGATTGAACTCTCAACATTCTATCAAAGGCTCTAAGAAGAGCCATGAAAAAGCAGGCTGTGAGTAAAACCCACAGCCTGCTCATTACCAGCTACAAGAGCTTATTTACTCGCCACGAACCAGACGGTCAAAGGCAACGACGGTAATGGTGTCGCCGAGCTCCTTGGAGACCTGCTCAGCGTACTTCTTGATGGTGAGGGAGCTGTCCTTGATGAACTCCTGCTCGGTGAGCACGGACTGCTTGTAGAACTTCTCCAGACGGCCGACAGCCATCTTCTCCTGGATAGCCTCGGGCTTACCGGACTCGGCAGCCTGAGCCATGTAGATCTGCTTCTCGTGCTCGACGGTCTCGGCCGGAACCTGATCGCGGGTAGCGCAGATCGGGGCGACGGCGGCAACCTGAAGGGCAACGTCGTGAGCGAAGGTCTTGAAGGATTCAGCCTGAGCGGTCTCAGCCTTCTCGAAGGCGAACTCGACGAGGACGCCGATCTTACCACCCATGTGGATGTAAGAAGCGAGCGCGCCGTTCTCAGCCTTGCGGGCAGCAAAGCGGGAGATCTTCATGTTCTCGCCCATGATGTGAATCATCTCGGTGAGCTCGGAGGAAACGGTCTCCTCGCCCATCGGCTTCTCGAGCAGAGCGTCGACGTCAGCAGGCTCGGTGGTAGCGACAACCTCAGCGACCTTGGAAGCAAAGCCGGTGAACTTGGCGTTAGAGCCAACGAAGTCGGTCTCGCAGGAGAGCTCGAGCAGAGCGCCGGTCTTGCCATCCTCGGAGACGAACGCGGCGACAGCGCCCTCGTTGGTCTCACGGCCAGCCTTCTTGGCAGCCTTGGCAAGGCCGTTCTTACGCAGAACGTCGACAGCGGCGTCCATGTCGCCGTCAGCCTCGACGAGAGCCTTCTTGCACTCCATCATCGGGGAGTCGGTCATCTCGCGGAGCTGCTTGACCATAGCGGCGGTAATCTGGGCCATTGTGGTTCCTTTCAAAGAGATGAAAAAGAATTAACTAAGACTGATTTACTCGGCCTTGGGCTCAGCGGCCATCTCGGCCTCGGAGACCTGCTCCTTGCCGGAGCCAGCGAGGCAGGCGTCAGCCATGAGCTCGCACATAAGGGTGACAGCGGAGATAGCGTCATCGTTGCAGGGGATGCCGTACTCGACCTCGTCGGGATCGGAGTTGGTGTCGATCAGAGCGACGACGGGGATGTTCAGGCGCTGAGCCTCCTTGATGGCGTTCTCCTCGCGCTTGGTGTCGATGACGAAGAGAGCCTGGGGCAGACCCTTCATGTCGCGGGCGCCACCGAGGTTGGTCTGGAGCTTAGTGAGCTCCTTGCCGAGAACAGCCTGCTCCTTCTTGGGCAGAACAGCCATGCGGCCGTCCTCGACCATGGCCTCGAGCTCCTCCATGCGGTTGATGCGGGAGCGGATGGTGACGAAGTTGGTCAGCATACCGCCGAGCCAACGCTGGTTGATGTAAGGCATGTTGGCGCGCTCAGCAGCGTTCTTGACGGCCTCCTGAGCCTGCTTCTTGGTGCCGACGAACAGCACGTTGCCACCCTTGGCGACGTTCTTGACGAAGGTGTAGGCCTGGTCGGCGTCGAGGATGGTCTGCTTGAGGTCGAGGATGTAGATGCCGTTGCGCTCACCGAAGATGAACGGCTTCATCTTGGGGTTCCAGCGACGGGTCTGGTGACCGAAGTGGCAGCCGGCCTCGAGCAGGGTGCGGATATTAATCTTGGTAGCCATGTTAAACCTCCTGTGGTTTGCCTCCGCGCGGGGTCATCCTCCAAAACCAACCCGGACATGTGCTACCAAAGCCCGGGCACCACGGTATGAAGTAGCCGCGCGTGCGTGATAAAAACATGTTGCCGCGAAGCAACTCGATGAATGATAGCAGGAATGCCTCTTCCTGCCAACCCGCAATCAAAACCACACACCTGAGTGCGGCGCGGGACGTCCCAGCTACTATTCGCCGCGGGGATGGGCTTGAGCCACAGCCCGCTTAAGCCGATCGGGTGTGAGATGCGTGTAGATCTGCGTCGTGGACAGGCTCGCATGACCTAGCAGCTCTTGAACCGAGCGCAGGTCCGCACCGCCCTCGAGCAAGTCGGTCGCAAAGGTATGGCGCATCGCATGCGGGGCGATGTCAGCCGGAATGCCGGCGAGCGTCGCCAGCGTATGGAACCGCCGCCGGAGCATCGCGGCGCTCATGCGATTGCCGCGCGCCGATATAAGCAGCGGATGCGGCCCGGTAGCGAGGTCGCGGCGCTTTGCCCGAGCGAGCAACTCCGGCCTCCCCTCTTCAATATAGAGACGCGTCACATCGAGCGCACGACGATACAGAGGAACGATGCGCTCCTTGCTTCCCTTGCCCCACAGGCGCAGCGTGCGCTCGGACCATGAGATGGATTCCACATTGAGCGCCGCAAGCTCTGAGATGCGGGCACCCGAGGCATAGAGCAACTCGAGCATCGCCGCATCGCGCAGTCCCGCGGGTGTTGAGGTATCAGGCGTCTTGAGCAGCGCCTCGACCTGCTGGGTCGTAAGGACGCCCGGCAGGTCACGCGGCAGCTTGGGCGACGCGATCGCCGAGACCGCATCGCCCTCGACAATCCCCTCGGCAGCCATCCAGCGATAGAGAGATCGAATAGCCGACAGGTGCGCCGCAAGCGTTCGGGGAGCCACCTGCTCACGCGAATGCTCGGCAAGATAGCGACGAATGGTGCGCACGTCGGCAGCGAAAGCATCAATATCCTCGCGCTCGCACCAGGCAGCAAAGCGCTCTAGCCTCGAGCCATAGGCCGTCACCGTGTTGGGAGAAAGCCCCTCGACGCGTGCGATATAGGCGATAAAAGAGTCGACGGTGTCGTACAGGTCAAAGGCTATGACCGGTCGCCTCCAAACAAGTCGGAACGCGTGGCCAAGTAGGCATCGAGGGCCTCGAGCGCACGGTCCGCATAGGCCTGATAGCGGTCGCGCTTGCTGCGGCGCTTACCGTCCTCGAGTGGCGGCACCAGGCCAAAGTTGACATGCATAGGCTGATAGCCCACGGTGGCAGGATCGGTCGCATAGCCCACGAGCGCACCCAGGGCGCCCACACGCGGCAACTCGACGCCCGCGGCACCGATAGCCTCGGCATAGGTGTTGAGCGCCGCGAGCAGACCTGTCGCCACGGCTTCCATGTACCCCTCGGTGCCGGTGATCTGACCGGCCAGGCGCACGCCGGTACCGGGCACGGCAAAGGTGCTATCGAGCACGTGAGGGGCGTCGACAAAGGTATTGCGGTGCATGACACCGTAGCGGAAGAACTCAGCGTTCTCCAGGCCCGGCACCATATGGAAGACGCGCTTCTGCTCGCCAAAGGTCAAGTTGGTCTGGAAGCCCACCAGGTTATAGGCGGTCTTCTCCTTGTTCTCGGCACGCAGCTGAATCGCTGCCCAGGGGCGACGTCCGGTACGCGGGTCGGTGAGGCCAACGGGCTTCATGGCGCCAAAGCGAATAGCGTCCTTGCCGGTGCGTGCAACCTCCTCGGCAGGCTGGCAGGCCTGGAACAGATCGCCGCCCTCAAAGTCTTTGAGCACCACGCGGTCGGCCGTGGTAAGCGCCTCGATAAAGGCCTCGTACTCCTCCTTGTTGAGCGGAGCGTTGAGATAGTCGCCGCTCCCCTGCTCCTCGTAGCGCGACTGCGAGAACAGCACGTCCATATCGAGCGTGGAGGCATCGACGATCGGCGCCGCCGCATCAAAGAATGCCAGGGCATCGCCACCGACGAGCTTCATAACCTCTTCGCTCAGCGCCGGTGAACACAGCGGGCCCGCGGCAATGACCACGTGACCCTCGGGAATCTGTGTGACCTCACCGTGCACGACCTCGATATTGGGACGGGCGGCAACCTCGGCCTCGACAAGCTCGGAAAACTTGACGCGGTCGACCGCCAAGGCACCACCGGCGGGAACAGCGGCGCGATGGGCGCAATCGAGCAGGACTGAACCCATGCGCTCAAGCTCGGCCTTCAGCAAACCAGCCGCAGAATCCGGACGGGTCGACTTAAACGAATTGGAGCAGACGAGCTCTGCCAGGTGATCGGTATGGTGGGCCGGGGAGCTCACCTGGGGGCGCATCTCGCACAGCTTTACGGCAAACCCGCGGTCTGCCAGCTGGATCGCGCACTCCGAACCCGCCAGACCGCCACCGATAACCGTCACCTGATCGAACTGCATCTGCAAACACCTTTCTAATTGACACGTTTTCCATTGTGACCGAAGGGCGTCTGGGCGTGAAGGGCAAACTTGGAGGGCGCATACCTTCCATCCATCATGCGCTCGATAAGGCCCTCGAGTTCAAGCGAACCCAAGAGTTTGAGTACGCCGACAGCATCGAGTGAGACGAGCGCCGCGATGTCGTCGACCTTGAGCGGAGAGGCGATGAGCGCATGCATCACGGTCTGCTGTGTTGGATTCAGGTCGGCAATGCCGGGAGCATCGGGGCGCGAGTAGCGCAGGGTGCCGTATATGCGAGAGATAGCCATCTCGATGGACTCCTCGTCGACAATGCAGCAGGCACCGTTCGCAATGAGGTAATTCGTGCCACGCGACTCGGGCGATAGGATCGACCCCGGCACGGCAAGAAGTTCGCGCCCCAAATCCATAGCAGCCTCAGCTGTAGAAAACGTCCCGGAAGGCATACCCGCCTCGGATACAAAGAGGGCTTGCGACAGGGCCGCGATCACGCGATTGCGGCGCGGAAAGGCAAACTTGCGCGGACCCATGCCCCACGGAGAGATCGACACGACCGCGCCGCCCGTATCGAGCGTGCGCGTAATAAGCCCCGCGCTCGAACGCGGGTAGACCACGTCGGCGCCCGTCCCCAGCACCACGACGTGTTTGCCGCCGGCGTTGACCGCAGCCCAACCCGAGGCCTGGTCACAACCAACCGCGCCGCCCGAAACTACCGTCACTCCCGCCTCAACCGCCACCTTTGCCGCAAGCTCTGCCACGGCAAGACCATACGGCGAGGCCTTGCGCGCGCCGATGATGGAGAGCGCGGGTGTCGAAAGCACCTCGGGATTGCCGCGCACATAAAGCGTCTGGGGTACATCAGAAAGCTCCAAAACGGTCTCGGGATACAACGCATCACCTGGATGCAGCTCAAAGGTCCCCTCGGCCATCATTGGTCCCTCCTTCCCTGGTACATCGCCGCCTCGAGCACGTGATCCTGCGTCACTTGCTCGCTCTCGGCGACGTCTGCAATCGTGCGCGCAATGCGAACCAAGCGCACGATGCCGCGGCCCGTGAGATGCGTGCGTTTGGACAGACCGAGAACACACTTCTCCGCCGCATCATCGAGCTCAAAGGTCGAAACGACGCCGTCAATGGACCGTGTCTCGTCATCCTCGGCCTCGGCATCCGCATCGTCCATACGGGACTCGCGCCAGGCGCGAAAGGCGCGACCGCGCACAACGTAGTCACGTAACTCGGCCGACGACATACCCTCCGCGCCCTCGATAATCACCTGAGGGTCGGGACGGGTCACATCGATCATCATGTCGATACGGTCGGCCAAAGGACCGCGCAGTTTAGACCGATAGCGCTCGACCATCGCCGCCGAGCAGCGACACGGTACCTCGCGATCGCCCAAAAAGCCGCAGGGGCAGGGATTGCTCGCAGCCAGCAGCTGAAAGCGCGACGGGAAGGAAAAAGCCCCGTCGACGCGTACGATCCTGACGTAGCCGCGTTCGATAGGCTGACGCAGCGTCTGCAGCACACCCGTGGGAAACTCGGCAAGCTCGTCCAAAAATAGCACGCCGCCATGAGCAAGGCTGATCTCACCCGGGTGCACCGGGCGTCCGCCGCCGATAAGGCCTGCGGTCGAAATACTGTGATGGGGACTGCGGAAGGGCCGGTGCCCCGCCAACAAGCCATCAATGTTCTCGCCCAAAACCGAATGGATGCACAGCGCCTCCTGTTGATCCTCGACGGAAAGCTCGGGCAGGATGCCGGTCATACGGCGTGCGAGCATCGTCTTGCCCGATCCCGGGGACCCAATCATGAGCAAGCCGAGTTCTCCTGCCGCCGCAAGCGCCATGCCGCGTTTAGCGACTTCCTGCCCCAGCACGTCTGCATAGTCGAGCTCGGGCTCAAAGGTCGCCTCGACACCCTCGGAATCCAAGTAGTGCCGTGCGGCATCGCCCATGCCGTGAGCAAGCTGAGACAGATGGTCGATAAAGCCGCAATCCACGCCCGCGAGTGGCACATGCTGGTCGGACCTGCCGGCGATAAAAGACAGCCCCATGTCGCGAGCCAATAGCTGAAACGCCACCTCGCCCTTGACGGGAAGCACCGTACCGTCCAGACCAAGCTCACCTGCGATAAGGCAGCGATCGAGGTTGTCACGGGGAATCTGCTCATCGGCCGCTAGAACCGCGATGGCGATGGGCAGGTCAAAGCCGCTACCGGTCTTGCGGATATCGCCGGGTGCCAGGTTAACGGTAATGCCCGAGCGCGGGATCTCGAACCCGGCGGAGCGCATCGCGCAGCGAATACGACCGCGTGACTCCATCACCTCCATACTCGGAATGCCGAGCATCTGGATGCCCGGAACGCCACCGGCAAGCGAGACCTCGACCGTGACGTGAATCGCCTCGACGCCGCGGATGCAGGCCGCGTGAACGGCAAACGTCTCGAACGCCATCACGACACCTGCCAATCGAACGCGTTGTACTGATGCTCGATCTCGGCGATATGCCCGCCGCGGATGGTGACACCCACAGCATCGAAGCGAATCGCCTTGAGCGGATAATGCTCCATGAGATAGCAACTTGCGATGCGGCGGTAGCGGCGTTGCTTTTGGGCGTCCACGGCCTCCTCGGGAAAGACCCGCGTGGTGCAATCCAGCGAAACGCGTCTGGTCTTGACCTCGGCCATCACCACGACATCGTCGAGCTCATCGAGCAGCACCAGATCGGCCTCGCCCTCGGTGCAACGATAGCCCTGCTCCAGCAAGGTGTAGCCGCGCTCGTTAAAGTAGTCGATGGTGATCAGCTCGCCCAGCATGCCTAGCTCGCGGGGACTGAGTCCCTTGATAAACTCGGGCGTCATCGCCCCGGAGTCGAGCTCGCCGTTTTCCCAACGCTCCTTGAGCTGCTGCGTCTTGCTCTTTTTGCTTGCGGCACTCATGGGGTCTCCTTTCCCGCACACTGCATTGCCCCGATGATGAGGGCACCTTTCATGCGGGTAAGTACCGGAAGCAAACCAAAAGCTGACCAAATGCCGTCAAAAAACGGGCCGTACGCAACAATGGTGTTGCATACGGCCCGCTACCAGCAGGTTTATAAAACCCCAGAGGTCCATGTCTCCACAATTGGCCTAGAAAAGGCGCTCAGTCTGCAGAAAGTTTCCGCAAAAGCTCACGCGGTGCAGCGGACAAAGTCCATGTTTGCGAATGGCCTCGATGTGCTCGGGGCTCGCATAGCCCTTCGACTCGGCCAGATGGTACTCGGGATACTCGGCGTCGTACTCGACCATCATCTCGTCACGCGTGACCTTGGCCATGATGGACGCCGCGGCGATACAGGCGATTTTGGCATCGCCCTTCACCACGTCGCGCTCGTTGGGAACGGCGCCCAAGGGGTTACCGTCCATAAGCACGCAATCGGGCTCGAGCCCCGTATCGGCCACGGCGCCCGCAACGGCAGCGCGGATGGCGCGGGCCATGCCCATATCGTCGATATCCGCAGGCGCGATATGGCAAAAACCGATCGCCGTCGCCACCTCGGCAATCTTCACCGAGAGCAACTCGCGGCGCGCGGGCGTGAGCTTTTTGGAATCGTTGATACCCCAGACGCGCGGCTCCATAGGAAGACAGACGGCGCATACCGTCAAAGGACCGGCCACCGATCCGCGACCCACCTCGTCGACACCAACGACCACCCCATCGCCGCCAAGCTCATGCATAAGCTCATACATGTCATTGACGCGCTCGCGCTCGGCAAGCTCTTTGGCATGGCGTTTGAGGGCGCGTTCACAAGCCTTGATCACCTGCTGGCGCGGGTCCTCGCGATAATGCTTCACGAGGGCGGGGATCTCCTCAAACGTTGCGCTCGCCAGCTCTCCGGCAACCTGCGATGCCGAAACCGAGCTCGTCATATTGGCCATACCAGGCCCTCCTTGCATGCAAATCAGATAAAAAGAAGGGCCACCCGAAGGTGGCCCTTGTGTCCAAACGAGTGGACAGACGCTGCGATCTTCTTAGCGCTTCTCGGGGATGCGAGCAGCCTTGCCCACCTTGTCGCGGAGGTAGTACAGCTTGGCGCGACGGACGCGACCGTGACGAACGACCTCGAGCTTGGCGATCTTGGGGCTGTGAAGCGGGAAGGTACGCTCAACACCGACACCGAAGGACATCTTGCGGACGGTGAAGGTCTCGCGGGCACCGGCGCCGGCCATGCGGATGACGTCGCCCTGGAAGACCTGGATGCGCTCGCGGTCGCCTTCCTTAATGCGGTAGTGAACCTTGACGTTGTCGGCGACGCGAACCTGAGGAATGTCCTCGCGGATCTGCTGACGCTCGATTGCGCGGATGTAATCCATGTGCAATTCCTTACTCTTCTAGAGGTGCCGTACCACCTTGGCCGGCACGTAGTTGAACAAACGTATTCGAGTATACACGCGCGGGTTTCTGCTGCAAGAACAATTTTTTACGCAGACAAAAAGACAAAACCCGCACATGATAACCGCCCGCCTCACGAATGAGACGGGCGGCATGAAGGGGGCTACGCTAGGCGTCTAAACCCAAAACGTTACGCGGAGCGCTTCGCCTCGAGCTTGGCCTGAGCGGCAGCCAGGCGCGCGAGGGGCACGCGATAGGGCGAGCAGGACACGTAGTCCACATCGGCCACGTTAAACAGGCCCTTGATGGACTTAGGGTCGCCGCCGTGCTCGCCGCACACGCCAAAGTGCATGTCGGGGTTGGTGGCACGGCCCTTCTCGACTGCCATGCGTACCAGCTCGAGTACTGCCGTATCGATGGTCTCGAAGGGGTTGTCCTTCAGAATCTTCTTATGCATGTACAGCGGGATGAACTTTGCCTCGGCGTCGTCGCGAGAGAAGCCAAAGGTCGTCTGCGTAAGGTCGTTGGTGCCAAAGCAGAAGAAGTCGGCATGATGGGCGATCTCGTCGGCGACCATACAGGCGCGCGGCAGCTCGAGCATCGTGCCCACGGGAATGTTGAGCTCGACGCCCTCCTCGGCGGAAACCTCGTCGATGACGCGCTCGATGACCTCGCGAGTCTGGACATGCTCAGCCGTGATGGAAACGAGCGGAACCATGATCTCGGGATGCGGGTCGACGCCCTCCTTGATAAGGCGGGCAGCGGCCGTGGCGACGGCGCGAACCTGCATGAGCGGCAAATCGCTAAAGACGACGGACAGGCGAACGCCGCGCAGGCCGAGCATGGGGTTCGACTCGACCATGCCGTCGATACGACGCAGGCGGGCGCGCAGGGCTGCAAGCTCTTCCTCGCTGGCGCCGGCGGCTTCCTTCTTGGTGATGGCGACCTCGAGCTCGCGAGGATTATCCAGGAACTCATGAAGCGGCGGATCGAGCAGGCGGACGACCACATCGCGACCGGACATGGTCTTGAACATCGCCAGGAAGTCCTCGGTCTGAACCTTGAGCAGGTCGGCCAGGGCCTGCTGCTTCACGGCCTCATCGTCAGACAGGATAAAGCTCTGGATGATGTTCTTGCGGTCGCCCAGGAACATGTGCTCGGTGCGGCACAGGCCGATGGCCTCGGCGCCAAACTCGAGCGCAAGCTCGGCATCCTCGGGATTGTCGGCGTTGACGCGCACATGGTTGGCATGGCCACAGGTCTCGTCCAGGCGAATCTCGTCGGCCCAGGACAGGATGGTATCCAGATCGCCGGTGAGCTCGGCGGAGACCAGGTCGACGGGACCGTCGACGACGATGCCCTGGGTGCCGTCGATGGAGATGATGTCGCCCTCGTGCAGCACGCGGTCGCTGCCCTCGATGCGCACGACCTTCTCGGCGGCATCGATGTGGAAGCGCTCAACGCCGCAGACGCAGGGCGTACCCATACCGCGGGCGATAACAGCGGCATGGCTCGTCTTGCCACCGTGGCTGGTCAGGATGCCCTCGGCGGCGACCATGCCCTTCAAGTCGTCGGGGTTGGTCTCCCAACGGACCAAGATAACCTTATGACCCTCGTTTGCGCGCGCGACGGCGTCATCGCTCGAGAACACGACCTCGCCCACGGCGGCGCCGGGGCTGGCGTTGAGGCCACAAGCCAGAGCCTCGTACTTCTTGGAGGAATCGAACTGCGGGTGCAAGAGTTGGTCGAGCTGCGCGGGATCGATACGGCTCACGGCCTCCTCGCGGGTGATGAGGCCCTCCTCAACCATCTCGATGGCAATGCGCAGGGCGGCGGTGGCGGTACGCTTGCCCACACGGGTCTGGAGCATCCAGAGCTTGCCCTGCTCGATGGTGAACTCGATATCGCACATATCGCGGTAGTGGTCCTCGAGCGTCAGGAACACGCGCTCGAGTTCCTCGCCAGCGGACTCAAGACCCGGGGTGGCCTTGAGGTCGGCGATGGGCTCGGTGTTGCGGATGCCGGCGACGACGTCCTCGCCCTGGGCGTTGACCAGAAAGTCACCGTAGAACTCCTTGGTGCCGTCGGCCGGGTTACGCGTAAAGGCGACGCCGGTCGCCGAGGTCTCGCCCTTATTGCCAAAGGCCATGGCCTGGACGTTGACGGCGGTGCCAAGGTCATCGGAAATGCCGTGCTGCTTGCGATAGATGCAGGCGCGCTCGTTCATCCAGCTGCCAAAGACGGCCTGGATAGCAAGGCGCAGCTGAAGCTCCGGATCGTGCGGGAAGACGGGCTTGCCGTCAGCGACCTCGAGCTCGGGATACAGAGCAGCCTCGACGTTGTCGGAGAAAATGCCCTTGAAAGTCTCGACGAGTTCCTGCAGGTCCTCAGCCGAAAGCTCGGAGTCGACGCGGACGCCGGCGACCAGGCGGGCCTGGGTCAGGGCGTTCTCGAACAGGTCGGCATCAACGCCCATGACGACGTTGGAAAACATCTGGATAAAGCGGCGGTAGCTATCCCAAGCAAAGCGCGGGTTTTGCGTCTGGGCAATGAGACCCTGAACGGAGTCGTCGTTGAGACCCAAGTTGAGGACCGTGTCCATCATGCCGGGCATGGAAAACGGAGCGCCCGAGCGAACCGACACGAGCAGCGGATCGGAGGCGTCGCCGAGCTTCTTGCCACAGCGGGCCTCGAGGTCCGCCTCGGCGGCAACGATCTCATCGAGTGCGCCCTCGGGCCACACGTTACCGGCGCCGGAGTACTCGACACAAGTCTGGCAGGTAATGGTAAAGCCACCGGGAACCGGCAGGCCGATACGGCTCATCTCGGCAAGGTTAGCGCCCTTACCGCCAAGCACGAAGTTCATGGACTTGTCGCCCTCGGTGACACAGGTGCCCTGGGCGTCGGTTCCAAAACGGTAAACCCTCTTGCAATCGCTCACGATACTTCCCCTTCCATGCACTTACGCGCACGACCGTGGTAACGAATCGACCCACCGGATGCGGGCCGTGAGGGAACTATACGGCGCGTTTTGGGCAGGCTTGCGCAGAGGACGCGGGGGTTGGTAAACGTGGTAAATATGGCGGTAAACGGTAGGTAAAGGTGGTCACCTTATGAAGATACCACTACAAGAAAATACAGGTCAGATGCAATGTATTTGCTAAATCGCTTTACCATAAGTAGCTAATTTGGGACGGGGCTTTTTTAGCTGCCCCCGTCGGCAATCGGCCAAAAAGCTCGCGGCCTCAGTCGGGGTAGCTAAAAAAGCCCCGTCCCAAATTAGCTACTTTTGTTGGACTCGACGGGCGGCGCGGCGGGCACGGGCTTCTTGGATTTCCTCCAAGTGGCTGATGATCTCGGAGGCGCTTTCCTCGATGGCCTTGCCGTCGGTACGCACCACAAAGCAGCCTAGGCGCTTCATGAGGGCACGAGCTTCCTCGAGCTCGCTGCGCACGCTCTCGGGCTCGGCATAGGAGCCGGCGACGGCACGGGCGTAGTCGTCGCCCAAACGGCTATCGCGAATCTCGGAAATAACGTCGACGGTCGAAATCAGGCCGAACAGGCGCATCGGGTCGACCTCGTAAATCGACTTCGGCGGCTCCGTGCCATGGGCCAACGGAACATTGGCAACCTTGTAACCTTGATAGGCCAGATACATCGACAGCGGCGTCTTGGACGTGCGCGATACGCCCAGCAGCACGATATCGGCACCCGACAGATCGTCGCAACCGCGCCCGTCATCGTGCTCAACGAAATACTCCATGGCCTCGATACGATGGAAATAGCGGTCATCGGTCCTGTGAATCACGCCCGCAACGCCCTTGGGCGGTACACCGATGAGCGACGACAGCACGGCGAGCGTGGGGCCGATCAAGTCGACCGAACGGATATGCAACATACCCAAGTAATCGAGCACGCGGGCACGTAGCGCCGGGTCGACGATGGTATGGAACACGGCGATATCGCGATGGTCGGCATCGACGCGCGGCCCCACAAATGACTTGACCTGCTCCACAGAAGTCACCTTAGGCAGGCGCAAAACACGAAAAGCCCCTTCATCAAATTGCCCGGACGCCGCAAGCACCACCTCACAAGCGGTATCACCGAGCGAGTCGGAGATAACGATAACGGTGGGACGAGCGGTGACCGGGCAATCCATGCGGGGCTCCTTTTGCGCTTATGCGCAGGCTGGCTTACTTTTTGCGGGCAAGCTCACCGATGTTGGCAATGCCGGAGAAAACGGCCTCGAAGCGGTTGAGCAGCTTAAGGCGATTATCGCGAAGCTGCTCGTCCTTGTCCATGACCATAACCTCATCGAAGAAACGGTCGATGGGCGCGCGCAGGGCGGCGAGGGCGGCAAATGCGGCCGGGTAGTCCTCGGCAGCAAGGGCGGCATCGACAGCGGTCTGAGCGGCCTCGGAGGCATCGGCAAGCGCGAGCTCGACCTCGCCCATCAGGCTGCGGTCGTACTCCACGCCCAGCTCGGGCTTGGAGATATGCGCGGCACGGGCATAGGCGGTCGCAAGGTTGTCAAAGGTATCGGCGTCGTTCTTGCGGGCCTCGTCGAGGGCGGCGCAGCGGGCGAAGAAGACGGACGGGGCGATGATGTGCACCGCGGAGACGGCGGCAACGGTATCGGCCGGAATCTTTTCGTCGCGGGCCATGCTCACCAGGCGGCCATGGAAGAAGTCGCGAACCTGCTGGGCGACCTCGGCGGCGTCGAACTCAATGCCCTGCTCACTGTAGAGCTCGAGAGCGAAGTCGATGAGCGACGTGGGGTCGATCGGCAGGCGGTCGCGCAGGATGTTGATGATGCCGATAGCGGCACGACGCAGCGCATAGGGGTCCGAAGAGCCGGTCGGGGGCTCGCCGATGGCAAAGATACCGGCGATGGTATCGAGCTTGTCGGCACAGGCCACGATGCAGCCAGCAGTGCCCTCGGGCAGCTCGTCACCGGCAAAGCGGGGACGATAATGATCGCGAATGGCGTGAGCGACCTCGTCGTTCTCCCCCATCGCGGTCGCGTAATAACCGCCCATCACGCCCTGCTGGCTCGTGAACTCGACGACGGCGTTGGACACCAGGTCGGCCTTGCACAGGTGCGCGGCACGGCCGGCGTCAGCTGCCAGATGAGCGCCCAGGTGAGCCTCGCGGGCGATAGCGAGCGCGAGCTGCTCGATGCGCTCGGACTTGGCGAGCACGCTACCGAGCTTCTCCTGGAAGGCGACCTTGGCCAGACGCTCACGGAACTCGTCGAGGGAGATCTTCAGGTCCTCCTCGTAGAAGAACTTTGCGTCGTCCAGACGGGCGCGCACGACGCGCTCGTTGCCGTCGATCACGCGCTCGGCGTTCTCAGGCTTGCTGTTGGAGACGACCACGAACTCACGCGTGAGCTTGCCCTCGCCGTCATAGATCGGGAAGTAGCGCTGGTTGGTGAGCATGGACTCGCAGATGATCTCGTGCGGGACCTTGAGGAACTCCTCATCGAAAGTACCGACGAGCACCGTCGGCCACTCGCAGAGGTTAATGACCTCCTCGAAGACCTTCTTGGGCGTATCGACATGGCAGCCGGGACGGGCAGCCTCGACCTCGGCGATACCGGCGAGGATGGCCTCGCGACGACGCTCGGCAGAAAGCACGCCGGCGTCCTCGAGCACCTGCTCGTAGACGGCGGGGCTGGCAACCACATGGTCACCAGGGCCAAGTACGCGATGACCACGCGTGGTGTTGCCACTCGTCACGTCGGCAAACGACACGGGAACAACATCCTCGCCCAAAAGGCAGCAGATCCAACGGACCGGACGAACAAACGTAGCGTGCTCGTGGCCCCAGCGCTGGCTGCGGTAGTTGGGCCACTGCAGGCCGGCGATAGTCTTCTCGCACAGAGACGTCAGGATCGGCGTAGCCGGAGCGGAGGGAATGTTCTTCTCGGCGAACACGTACTCGCGGCCGTCGGTGTCCTCGCGACGGACCAGGTCCTCGGCAGCCACACCGCACTTGCGGGCAAAGCCCTGGGCGGCCTTGGTGGCGTTACCGTCGGCATCAAAGGCAATGTTTGCCGCGGGGCCGCGCTTGACCTCGTGAACCTCGTCGGTCGCGGTGGCGACGTCGGCAACGAGCGCAGCCAGGCGGCGCGGGCTCGAGATCACGCGGACCTCGCCGTGGGCCAGACCGGCCTCGTCGAGGCCCTTGGCGATCATGGTGCCAAGCTGCTTGACGGCATTGTTCAACGGTGCGGAGGGCATTTCCTCCGTACCGATCTCAAACAGGAAATCCTTAGCGTCTGCCATGGCTTACGCCACCTCGCCTTCCTGGTCGGCATTCTCGTTGGCTCCGGCGACCTCGGCCATGTAGGCCTCGCAGCACGCCTTGGCGACGGCGCGGACGCGCAGGATGTAGTTGGCACGCTCGACCGCGGACAGCGCGCCACGGGCATCGAGCAGGTTGAAGGCGTGGCTGCACTTCATGACGCAGTCGTACGCCGGCAGCGGCAGCTTGCGCTCCAGACAGGAGTGGCACTCGGCCTCGTAGTCGTCAAACTTCTGACGCATCATCTCGACGTTGGCGACCTCAAAGTTGTAGGCGCTGAACTCGCGCTCGTTCTCGAGGAACACGTCGCCATAGGTCATGGGCGTGCCGTCGGGCAGGTAGCTCCACACCAAGTCGTAGACGGAATTGACGCCCTGCGCATACATGGCGATGCGCTCCAGGCCATAGGTGATCTCGACGGGCACGGGGTCGACCTCGATGCCGCCCACCTGCTGGAAGTACGTAAACTGCGTGACCTCCATGCCATTGAGCCAGACCTCCCAGCCAAGGCCCCAGGCGCCGAGCGTCGGGCTCTCCCAGTCGTCCTCGACAAAGCGGACGTCATGGTCGTTGGGGTCCAGACCGATAGCGGCAAGAGACCCCAGGTAAAGCTCCTGGGCGTTGACCGGAGAGGGCTTGATGAGCACCTGGAACTGATAGTAGTGCTGCATGCGGTTGGGGTTCTCGCCGTAGCGGCCGTCGGCGGGACGGCGGCAAGGCTGCGCATAGCAGGTGCGCCACTCGGCGGGACCGAGCGAGCGCAGCGTGGTCGCGGTATGGAAGGTACCGGCACCGACCTCGGAGTCATAGGGCTGCATAATGACGCAGCCCTGCTCGCCCCAGTACTGCTGGAGACGCAGGATGATGTCTTGGAAGGAAAGCGATGAAGCGTTCATGCCTCTAATATCCCCTCGTCGAAACGATTACACGGTTAGGTACTGTACTATAGCGGTTTTTAGTCGATAGCGCCGATGCGGTTGAGCGGCCAGTAACGCACGAGCGCCACGGCGATCAATTCGGAGCGGTCGACCGGGCCAAAGTAGCGGGAGTCAGCAGAGTTCTCGCGGTTGTCGCCCATCACCCACACGCACCCGTCGGGAACGGTGCAGGGATAGCTTACCTGAGCGCCGGGCGCTTGGACCGAAAGTGGCCAGCTCATGCCCGTCGTATAGTCCTCGTCGAGCGCTTGGCCGTCAACGACCACCTTGCCATCCTGCAGGTCGACCGTCTGGCCGGCCGTGGCAATAACACGCTTGACAAGAACATCATGCTCGGAGGTGCCATCGGGGTTGTGAAACACCACGATATCGCCCTGCTTGACGGGCTGACCGAGCTCGAGGCTCACCTTTTGTGCCAGGATCTGGTCGCCAATCTCGATCGTGTCCTCCATAGAGCCGGTGGGCACCACAAAGGGCTCGACCACAAAGGTGCGGATCAGGAAGGTGGCCACGAGCGCGATCGCGATGACCGCGATCCACTCAAAAGCGCCCCTCAACGCGGAATGTTGCGTAGGAACCATACTCACTCCTCGCTCTGCGAATACGAAGCGTCAAGGATCTCCTGCGCGTAAGCGCGCTCCTCGGGCGTGAGCCGCGCCGTCTCGATCAGATCGGGACGCCAGCGGCAGGTGCGCTCGATGGCGTTCTTGCGACGCCAGGCATCGACCTTGGCGTGATCGCCGCTCACAAGCACCGGAGGCACGCCCTCGCCGTTGAACTCGGCAGGACGGGTGTACTGCGCGTACTCGAGCAGGCCTCCATCCTCGGCGGTCGAGAACGACTCGTCGACGTTGCTCATCTCGTCACCAAGGGCGCCGGGGATGAGGCGTACGACAGCATCGGCAACGACCATAGCGGGAAGCTCGCCGCCCGTGAGCACGTAGTCGCCGATCGACAGACGCTCATCGGCATACGCATACGCGCGCTCGTCGACGCCCTCGTAGCGACTGCACACAAACAGCAGGCGCTCACTTTTGAGCAGGCGCTCGGCCACATGCTGCGTAAAGGGCTCGCCACAGGGGGTAAAGAACACCACAGTAGGCTTGGGACCCTCTGCGCTAATGGCCTCGATGGCCTCTGCGATAGGCTCGACCTTCATGAGCATGCCCTGCCCGCCGCCGTACGGCTCGTCATCGACGGTGCGATGGCGGTCGTGCGTCCAGTCGCGCAGGTTATACGCCTTAAAATCAAAAAGGCCGGCCTTGCGGGCGCGGCCCAAGATCGATGTGGACATGACGGGCTCAAACATCTCGGGAAAGACCGAAAGGGTCTCGATCAGCATGTTGTCCTCCCTACTTGTCCATATCGATCAGGCCGTCCATAACGTGGACGGAAATTGTTCCTGTGTCGGGAAGATCGAGCACAACCTGCTCGATCACGGGAATCAGTACCTCGCCGTACCGATCGCCCTCGACAACCCAAACATCGTTAGCGGGCGTCGACATGATCTCGACGATCGTGCCAAGCGAACCGAAGCGCTCGTCGACCACCTCGCGACCCATCAGGTCGGTATAGGCAGCGTCGAGCGAATCGAGCTCAAAATCGTCACGATTTGCCAGCACGTAGCATCCCGTGATGCCCTCGGCGGCCGTCAAGTCGTCAATGCCCTCAAACGAGACCAGATCGCCATCGCCCGTATCGGTGACGGACACGACCGTGCAAAAGCGGTCGCGCTTGAGCGCCGGCGGCGTCAGGGCGACGCGCATACCCGGCTCTAATACAGAAGGAAGCCCCCGCAGCGGCTGCGCGAGGACCTCCCCCTTCCTTCCGTGCGGCTTGACCACGCGGGCGATGTTTTTGTACTGGGACCTCAAGGTCCTAGCCCAGAACCTCTACCTCGACAGCAGTGTCGAGGCGAGCGGCCAGTGCACGGGCGAGCGTGCGAATGGCCTTGATGGTACGGCCACGACGGCCGATGACCTTAGCGACGTCATCCTCGGCGACCGAAACCTCAATCGTAGAGGCGTCGTCACCATCGATGACCTCAAGGCTCACGGAATCCGGGTCGTCGACGATCTGAACAACGAGATATTCGACGAGATCGGCGATGCGATCTGAGAGCATTGCCTCACCCTCGAGCTGTGCAGCGTCAACCTCAGGCACGATTTACTCCTCGGCGCCCTCAGCGGCCTCAGCGGCAGCCTTAGCGGCCTCGGCCTCTTTGGCGAGCTGCTTCTTGGACTTCTTGACGACGGTCTCGGTCTTCTCGCCCTCGTTGGCGGCCTTGACCAGAGCGGCGACGGCGTCGGTGAGCTGAGCGCCCTTGGACTGCCAGTCGGCGATCTTCTCGAGGTCGAGGTTGATGGTCTTGGGGGCGGTCATCGGGTTGTAGCGGCCAACCTCCTCGATGATACGACCGTCACGCGGGGCGCGGGAATCGGCGACGACGACACGGTAGTACGGACGCTTCTTAGCGCCGTGACGAGCAAGGCGAATCTTGACTGCCAAAGGAAACTCCTCCAACCAAGCAGCTTTAGGCTGCAACTACAAACAAACAGTTGAACATAATACGCCATCGACGCGGGCAGGTGAAGTCCGTGAGACCAACTTCTTCGGTGTAGTCGAGGGCAAATCCATATCTTAGACAAGAATTCGGGATTTGCAAGCACATACACGCACCCCACATGAGCTGCGCGGTATACTCATGACATGGAAAGACGCGAACATACATACGGTTATGAGGATGCCATGGGCGTCACGCCGCCTCCCTGGACGGGTCCGGCGGTGGGACTCATGGACCTCGATGCGTTTTTTGCGAGCGTGGAGATGCTCGATCATCCCGAGTGGCGCGGCAAGCCACTCATCGTGGGTGGCGATGCCGATTCGCGTGGCGTCGTGTCCACGTGTTCGTATGAGGCACGTCGCTTTGGCGTGCACTCAGCCATGGCCTCGGCCGAGGCGCGGCGCCTGTGCCCGCAAGCCATTTGGACGCACGTGCACTTTGATCGCTACCGCGAGGTGAGCGCGCAGGTCATGGCGATTCTCGCCGACGAGACCCCGCGCGTTGAGCGCGTATCCATCGACGAAGCCTTTATCGATATCACACCGGGTCGCTTTGCGCCCGAAGACCCGTTGCTGGTTGCACGGCGTATAAGCGACCGCGTGGCAGCGCTGGGAGTGACGTGCTCCATTGGCGTGGGCTGCAACAAGACGGTCGCAAAGATCGCAAGCGAGCGGGATAAGCCGTTTGGGCTGACCATCGTGCGTCCCGGAACCGAACAGCGCTTTTTGGCCGCGCTGCCGGTATCTGCCATGAGCGGCATCGGGCGCTCGGCCGAGGAGCGACTGCGCCGCATGCGCATCTACACCCTCGGCGAGCTATCACGTGCACCGGAATCCACCTTGGCCTCTATTTTTGGCGTCAACGGCGAACGCATGCGCCAGCGTGCGCTGGGACTCGAAATCTCCGAAGTCACGAGTCTCGATGAAGAGCGCGAGGTCAAGTCGGTCAGCAATGAACGCACCTTTGCTAAAGATTTGACTGAGCGTGGGGATATTGAGGCGGCGATTGCGCTGTTGGGAGAGTCAGTGGGACGCCGTCTGCGCCGTCAGGGGCTGACGGGTGCCACGGTAACGCTCAAGCTTAAGTATTCGTATGGCAGCGGGCGTACGGCACAGCGCCGGCTGCCTCATCCGACCGACGATGAGAACATCTTCGTGGCGGTTGCACTCGATCTGCTCGACAACATCTGGCAGGAAGGAATGCACGTTCGCTTAGCAGGCATCGGCATGAGCGACTTTGACCATCGGGGCGGCATCCAGACCGACCTGTTCTGCGAGATCGATGACCGCGGAGCCCAATCCAGCGACCGCCGCGACCTCTCCGTCGCCATCGACGCCGTCCGAGACAAATTCGGCGACACCGCCCTTTCCTTCGGCCGCCAATCCCGCTTCAACGATTAACCGCCTTTGGGCAAAAAGAAAGCTGGGCAGGTGCGGAAAACCGCAACTGCCCGGCGATATGCGTGAGGGTAGCTAACCCCGTCTCAAATGAGCTACTAGAGGAGGTTGAGGGGGAGCTGGGGGGCGTCTCCCCAGAGCTTTTCGAGACGGTAGAAGTCGCGCGCCTCGGGAGTGAAGACGTGGACGACAACCGAACCATAGTCCATGAGCATCCAGGTCTTCTGCTCGCGACCCTCGATGGAGAACGGGTGCTCGCCGCAAGCCTCGGCGACCTTCTCCTCGATCTCGTCGACAATAGAATCGACCTGGCGGTTGTTGGTACCGGTGGCAAGCACAAAGTAGTCGCATACGTCGGAAAGCTCGGTCAGGTCGAGCACCTGAACGTCCTCGCCCTTCTTGTCGTAGGCGGCCTGCGCGGCGGCGCGGGCGACATCCTCGGCGGCGACACCGCTCGCGGACAGCGAGGCGGCAGTGCGGTCGGACGTGGCGACGAAGCTCTTGTGCTCCACACCTTCAAGAATCTGCTCGTCGGTCATGGTCTCGTCGGCCATGGAATACCTCTTTCTAGACACACCCGAGCTAGCGCAGCTGGGCGTAATGGTTGTAAATCGTAATAGCCGTGGGATAAAGATAACGCCCGGATTGGATCACATAGACCAAACCCTGCGCAAAACAGGAGAAGAACAACTCATCGAGCGTCGACTCCCCCACCATCTCGCGCAGGGCATGCGCATAGTCGCCGTGGCGGTTGGGCTCGATGGCATCGGCCACAAAGACCACCATATCGAGCGGCGTCATGTCACAGGCACCCACGGTATGACGGTCGACAGCCTGGAAAACGGCCGGCGACAGTTCGGGAAAAAGCTGCGGAAGCTCATAGGCGGCAACTGGGCCATGCAGCAGCGGTGTCGCGGCCGAAGGAGAGCCGGCAACCTTGATGCCATAGTGAAGCGCGCGGGCCACGAGCTCGTCATCGGAAAGCACCTTGTCCCAGTCGTGGATCAAGCCGGCGGCAGCGGCATCAAAGCGGTCAACGCCGTAGACCTCGGCCAGATGAAGTGCGGTCTCGGCAACACCCAGCGAATGCACATAGCGCTTGCGCTTATCCTTCATGCGAACATCGAGCAGCTCTTGAATGCGCTTGAGCAGTGCGCGCTCATCGCCCTCAAACTGATCCTCTACCGACAACGTAGACCCCCATCACTCAAAATCTTCTTGGCCCAAATCGGCATATAGCCTGCGTTTGCGAATGTAGCCGAGCACGGACTCGCTCGTAAGATAGCGCACGCTCATGCCGCGGGCAACTCGCTTACGAATGTTCGTCGAGCTGATCGCCAGCGCCGGAATCTGAATATAGCGCACGTCGAACGGCAGCCCCGACTCTTTGATTCGGGCACGCGCTGTATCGATATCAAAGCCCGGTCGTGTCGCCGCAATAAAGGTAGCAAGCTCAGCGATTCGTTCGGCATCATGCCAGGTCACGATATCGATAATCGCATCGGCGCCCGTAATAAAGTAGAGCTTTACCTGCGGCGGGTAAAAGTCGCGAAGGGCATGAAGCGTATCAGCCGTATAGGTTACGCCCGGGCGGTCGATCTCGAACCGGCTCGCCAAAAAGGCCGGGTTCGCGGCGGTGGCGAGGACCGTCATGGCATAACGGTCCTCGGCAGGCGTCACCGGCTTGTCAAGCTTAAAGGCAGGAGAGCCCGCCGGCATAAAGAGCACAGCGTCCAAGTCGAGCGACTCGCGCGCCTGCTCGGCGGTCACCAGGTGCCCGTAATGGATGGGATCAAAGGTGCCACCCATAATACCGAGCCTAAACTCCTGCCCGTCCTCTAGAGGAAGCTCGGGCAAACCGATTCCACCGCGCAGCGACATGGCTTACTCGCCCTCCGGTGTCTCGGTATCGTCCGCGGCATCCGCCGCATCAACAACCTCGACGCCCTCATCCGCAGCATCGGTCACGTCAATGGCCTCAACGGCAACGTCCTCGCCAGCATCCTCGAGCTCCTCGTACTCCGAGAAGTCCTCAGCGCCCTCAAAGTCAAAGGCGCGCTGGCAAATGCGAACCTCGTCGCCCGCACGGCAACCGGCCTTCTCGAGCGCATCGTCAACACCCATACGCGCAAACTTATGCTGCAGGTAAATGACGGCTTCCTCGTTTTCCCAGTCGGTCTGGATGACCATGCGCTCGATGGCACGACCGACCACGCGGAAGGCACCGGGCTCTTCCTGGACAATGCGGAAACGCTTCTCTCGCTGCAGGCGACGGCGCTCCCATTCATCGTCGCGCAGGTCGACCGGCTCATCGGAGACCGCCAGCTCGGCGCGGAGCTTGGCCACCTGCTCACCCACGGCAAGCATCAGCGTGTTGAGGCCGGCACCCGTCACGGCAGACACGGCAAAGAACATATGGCCATCGTCGAGCGCTGCGCGCTTGAGGTCGGCAATCTTATCGGCCGTGCCCGGCGCGTCGCACTTGTTGGCAACGACAATCTGCGGACGCTCCGAAAGCTCGGCGCCATACTGCTCGAGCTCGCGGTTGATGATGCGATAGTCCTCGACCGGATCGCGATCCTCAAAACCACCCGTCATGTCGACGACATGCATGATTAGGGCCGTACGCTCAATGTGGCGCAGGAACTGGTGACCCAGGCCACGGCCCTCGCTCGCGCCTTCGATAAGACCGGGGACGTCGGCAACGACGTAAGAATATTCGCCGGCACGCACCATGCCGAGGTTCGGCACGAGCGTGGTAAACGGGTAGTCGGCGATCTTGGGACGGGCGGCACTCATGCGCGCGATGAGCGATGACTTACCCACCGAGGGAAAGCCCACGAGCGCGGCATCGGCCATAAGCTTCATCTCGAGCTCAATCCAGTGCTCCTCGGCCGGTTCACCCAGCTGAGCGAACGCGGGCGCGCGGCGCACCGACGTCACAAAGTGCGTGTTGCCCAGGCCGCCGGCACCGCCGGGCGCCACGACTACGCGCTCGCCATCGTGCACCAGATCGGCAATCTCGAACATCGGGGTCTGCGTCTCGGGGTCGAGCTCGCGCACCACGGTACCCATAGGGACCTTGAGAATCAGGTCCTCGCCGCTCTTACCGTTACGACGGGCACCCTGCCCGTGCGTGCCGCGCTCGGCGCGGAAGTGATGCTTAAAGCGGTAATCGATCAGCGAAGACAGCTGAGCATCGGCCTGGATGACGACATTGCCGCCACGACCGCCGTCGCCGCCATCGGGGCCGCCCTTGGGGACAAATGCCTCGCGCCTAAACGACATGCATCCGGCTCCGCCGTCGCCGCCGCACACGTTAATGCGGCTGATATCGGTGAACTGTGACAACAGAATCGCCTCCTACAAAAAGAGGGAGACCCTTGAATCCTAAAACTCAAGTGCCTCCCACATATGTGCTCTATGAAGGGTGAATTACGCGTTCGCGAGCGGGCGTACGCTGACCCTGTGCTTGATACCCTTGTGGAACTCAACGGTACCGTCGACCAGCGCGAACAGCGTGTCGTCCTTACCACGGCCAACGTTCTCACCCGGGTGGATGTGCGTGCCGTGCTGACGGACGAGAATCGTGCCCGTGGTTACCGTCTGGCCGGCATAGCGCTTCGTGCCAAGGCGCTGACCGCGGGAGTCACGGCCATTACGGGAGGAACCGAGTCCTTTTTTGTGTGCCATTGTGTATACCTACTCTTTCGTTACGAGTGTAATCTACTCGGCGACGGGAGCCTCGGCAACAGCCTCAGCCTCTGCCTTGACAGCCTTCTTGGCGCGGGAGGTAGCCTGAACCTTCACGATCTTCAGCTTGGTGAGCTGCTGACGGTGACCCTTCAGACGACGATAGCGCTTGCGCTTGTGGAACTTGAAGACCAGCTGCTTCTCGCCCTTGAACTGCTCAACGATCTGAGCGGTAACCTTGGCCTTGGCCAGCTTGTCGGGATCGGTGACGATCTTCTTACCATCGTTGAGGAAGATAACCGGCAGGGTGACCTTGTCGCCCTCATTGCCCTCGATCTTCTCGACGGTGATGACATCGTCGGTGGCGACCTTGTACTGCTTGCCGCCCGTGTTAACGATTGCGTACATGTTTACTTGCCCTTCATGCATCAGTTAGTGCAACAGCCGAATATAGTAGCAGGCGAAAATACCCCCGTCAACGAGTATGTGGAGCAAATCCACAAGTTCGCACAGGTATGGGGCTGACGAGTCGGCCCTCGTCGTCCTCGCATGCTTGATTCTGACGCTCGACATCGTAGGAGCAGATGGTCACGAGGTCTTGCATACCGGTGGAAACAATAGGTGCATCCACGCCCGGGGTCAAGCCCTGCAACAAAACATCAGCAGCAGAAAGCAAAATCTCCGGACGCATGGAGCCCTCGTTGTCGGCATGGGTGTCGAGCATGAGCACCAAATGGTCCGGGCGCTCCCCCGCCGTGAGCTCATAGCCCACGAGCGTGTGGTCCAAATCCAAGCGCTTGCTCTTTTTTCCGCGCGCGTAGTCGATGCCGTGACCCGCGCGCAGCGTGTCAATCGCACGACGCACCTCGTCGGCGCTTACGGGCGCCTCGGAATCCAAGTGCAGGTCGATGCGATACGACAGGCGCGTGAGCTGCGCCGTCAACGCCGGCGTGCGCACGTCGATGTACGCCGCCTCAATGGGCGCCAGATCGGCCGGAGACGCCGCAGCCAGACGTCCAAACGCCTCGTCGAGCGCCACGAACTCGGTCATAAATAGGTCATACCACTCGCAGGTCGACGACGTACCCACCGGTAGCGCCGAAGAGAAGCCCACGCGCATGTGCGGAGAGAAGCCCTGCGTGACGGCATAGGGAAGCCCCGCACGGCGCACGATGCGCTCAATGGTATGGATTACTTCGAGATGGCCCAGGTACTTAAGGCGATCGCGCTTGCCATAGCGAACACGAAGCCTAAAGAGCGAGGGGTTGTCGGTCAGGCGCTCACTCATGCGCGATCACCCATCAATACATTCTTGGCGTGGAGCGTGGGGCAGATCCCGCAGCCGGTGCACGACGTGCGGGTGCAGTCGGGAGTCGTGACGCCCTCGAGCGAGCGACGGTACTCGCGCTCGAGGAAGCCGCGCGTGCAGCCAGGGCTCACGTGCTCCCACGGCAGGCGCCAGTCC
Organism: Collinsella sp.; assembly: GCA_018378775.1. Classification (GTDB taxonomy): domain Bacteria; phylum Actinomycetota; class Coriobacteriia; order Coriobacteriales; family Coriobacteriaceae; genus Collinsella. The sequence goes on from JAGZWV010000001.1 coordinate 100,088, forward strand.
AACTCGTAGGGCAGGTGCACGAGCTCATTGAGGTCGATGCCGTTTTTGGCAGCAGCCTCCTTCCAGTTATCGAGCGAGAAATGCTCTACCCAGGCGTCAAAGCGAGAGCCCGAGCGCCAAGCATCGATGATGACGGGCGTCATGTCGCGACCGGCGCGGGACAGCGCGGCCTCGATGAGCGAAGTCTCGGCATCGTGGTAATGCACGCGGACGGCACGGTTGCGAACGCTCGTGATAAGCAGCTTCTGGCGACGCTTGACGTCGTCGTAGTCGAGCTGCGGGCACCACTGGAACGGCGTGGCGGCCTTGGGGATAAAGACCGAAACCGAGATGGACACCGAGATCGAGCCGCGACGAGCCTTGGGCACCACGGAACGGCCGAGCTCCAGCACGTGATCGGCCAGATTGGCGATGGCCACGATGTCCTCGTCGCGCTCGCCGGGAAGGCCCATCATAAAGTAGAGCTTCATGCGGTTCCAGCCGGCCTCGAAGGCCGCCTTGGCCGCACGGTCCAGGTCCTCCTCGGTCACGTTCTTGTTAATGATGTCGCGCATGCGCTGGCTGCCGGCCTCGGGCGCGAACGTCAGTCCGCCCTTCTTTTCGCCGGCGACCGACTCGGCCATATCCACGCCAAACGAATCCAGGCGCTGCGACGGAATAGACACGCGAATACCCGTATCCTCCAGGCGACGGTTGAGCCTGCCGAGCACGTCGCGAATGCAGGAGTGGTCGGTCGTGGAGAGCGAGGTCAGCGACACCTCGTCATAGCCAGTCTTTTCCAGACCCTGAATCACCGACGAGACAATCTGGTCGGCCGAGCGCTCGCGCACCGGGCGATACGTCATGCCAGCCTGGCAAAAACGACAGCCGCGGGCGCAGCCGCGCAGGATCTCGATAGACAGGCGGTCGTGGACCAGCTGCGCATAGGGCACGCACGACTGCGACAGCGGATTCGTGGCGCCGAAATCCTCGACGACGCGCTTGTAGACCACGGTCGGCGCATCCTTGCCCTCACGCGGCACGGTGTAGCCATGCGGCGAGCAGGGCTCGTCGTGACGAACCTCATAGAGCGACGGCACGTAGTTGCCACCAATGGATGCAAGCTGCTCAACAATCTGCGCGCGCGGGACTCCTTCGTCACGCAGGCGGCGATGCAGCTGACAGGTCTCGAGCAGCGATTCCTCGCCCTCACCGATGAGGATGACATCGAAGAAGGCCGCGTACGGCTCGGGGTTGTACACCGAGGGGCCGCCGGCGATGATGATGGGGTCGTCTTCGCCTCGGTCGGCCGCTAACAGCGGAATGCCAGCGAGGTCGAGTGCCTCGAGGAAGTTCGTCACCGCCATCTCGTGCGGCACATGCAGACCGACGATATCAAACGAAGCGACCGGCGCTGCACCCTCGAGCGACAGCAGCGGAATACCCGCCTCGCGCATGGCGTCACCCATATCGGGCCACGGCACATAGCCACGCTCACAGGAGATGCCCTCGGCCTGGTTAAGGATGTTGTAGAGGATGGCGATGCCCTGGTTGGGCAGACCAACCTCGTACACATCCGGGTAGATCAGGCAGCAACGGTAGTCGGCATCGGCTTTGGAAAGCGTGCCCCACTCGTGATCGATATAGCGACTCGGCTTCTCGACCTTGGCGAGCAACGGCTCAATTAAATGAAAACAATCTTGGTATGCAACGCGCAACGGAAAACCCCTAAGCAGCGAGATCTGATGCGTCCTGATAGGACGCCATAGGACGGGTAGCGCCCGCGACCGTGGTCACCAGATCGCGAACGCGGGAGAACGTGGCAGTGACCACCTCGTTGGCACGGCTGTAGTCGACATCGCGCTCGTAGAGCGAAACGAGCGCACGGCCCATGCCATAGGTGCCCGCGGCAGCAGTGAGCGCCTTGACGGCAAACCCAATATGCGGCGTCTGCTTGACGAGCGCGCGGGTGACCGCGCGGATCACAAGACCGCCGGCAAGCACGCCCGCGACCTCGTAGCCGCGCTCGGGCTTAATGCCGCGTCCAAAGACGGCAGCGAGCTCAAAGAGCATGCCCACCTGCGCCAGCGCCATAACGGGATAATCGGCGCCCGGCAAAAACACCAGCGCACCGGTCGCCATATTGGTGAGCGCGCACGAGGTGATGATACGGTTGGCCGCCGCGATGCGCATGAAGGCAAAGTTCGCAGCAAAAGCCGTTTCCTTGTCGGTGCGATCGAGAATCCAGCGGGCAAGCGTCTCGAGCAGATACGTCTTATCGGTTGCCGCTACCACGCCGAGCATGGGCGTGGACTCCTCGATAAACGGCACCTCCACAGCAGACTCGGCAAGCACGCACACGGGCGCGCCGGCGATCACGAGCTCCTGCACGGCACTCTCCAAGCGGTCGGAACCACACGAGAGCACCAGCACCACATCGGTATCGGTCTTTGGAGCAATTCGCTCCTCCCCCAGACGCTCGACGCGCACAATGCCCGAGGTCGTCTGCGGCACAAAGGCGTCACGCACCGTCTCGGCCAGAAAGCGCGAGGCGGACGAATCCAGATAGACCGAGACGCGCACCGGCGTATCGGAATCCTTCTTAACGGACGCGCCCATCTTAAAAGCGCGGGCCAGCTTATCTACGGGAATTTTCATAGCAAACCCCTCCAGCGGTTACGCGGCGCCCGAACGATGCCGCCATATGGATTGTACGATACCCACCGTCAGCAGCTGAATCATCATCGAAGACGAACCGAAGCTAATAAACGGTAGCGGAATACCGGTAATCGGCATCATGCCGATGCACATGCCGATGTTTTCGAAAGTCTGAAACGCCCACATGCCAACGATGCCCACACACGAAAGACGCAAAAACAGCGACTCACACTTAAAGGCGACGCGAATCGTCGAAAAGATCAGCAGCACGTAGAGGCACAGGAGCAAAAAGGAACCACAAAAGCCAAAGGTCTCGGACAGGAAGGCGAAGACGAAGTCGGTGTGGAACTCAGGCAGAAAGCCGCCGGCCGACTGCGTCGCATGGCCCAAACCCTTACCAAAGAAGCCGCCCGAGCCAACGGCGATAAGCGACTGCTGCAGGTTGTATGCATCATCCGAATCGGCATTATCGGGGTCGATAAAGACCGTCAGACGGTTCATCTGATACTGCTTGATGAGTACATCGTGGCCGAGCAACGAATCAAGGACCGAATCGAGCGCCAGGACAAGGGCCACCAGGCCCACGAGCAGGGCCAGGGTCGACAGCACCCATTCGCGGCGTGCACCGCTCATACAAATGACGATGGCGCCCGAAACCAGCACGACCAGGCCCGAGCCCAGGTCGCCCATGGCAACGACGGCCAAAAACGGAATGGACAGCATGCCGCAGAGCTTGACGTAGTCGCGAACGGTATCGATGCGACCGTTATACTGCGAGCCAAGCGTAGCAATAAAGAAGATGGTGATGAGCTTGGCAAGCTCAACCGGCTGGAATGTCAAGCCGATACCGGGAATCTTGATCCAGCCCGTCATGCCCAGACCGCCCGTATAGGACAGACCCGGAATCTTGGGCGAGAAGATCACGATCAGGTCGATGACGAGCAACGCCGTCGAGAAATTGGAAATACCGCGCAGGTCGGTACGCCAGACCAGCACCGCCAGCACCGCCCCGATGCCAATTCCCAGAAGATGGCGTGAAAACGATGCATCGGCCTTAAACTGCGAAGCCGACCAGATAATGATGGCACCGTAGGCGACGAGCGCCACAGTAGCCACGAGCACACCGATATGCACCTTTTGGCGAAACGTGCCGCGCGAGGCCGAAAGTTGCTTGTTGACGCGGTCCAGGCTGCTGCGAGAGCCGGTCTTGGTTGAACGGAACAGATCCGCCGGAGAAAAATCCATCGCAACCTCCTATCGAACCGAAGAATCGCCCGAGGCCGAAGAGGTATCGGGCTCGTCATAAATCACGCCGAGCACGTCGCGCACGACATGCATCGCGGTATCTGAGCCGCCGCCGCCCTGCTCCAGGACAGTAGCGATAACATACTTGGGGTCATCGGCCGGTGCATAGGCGCAGAACCAAGCGTATTCGTCCTCGCCGCTTTTCTCGCCCGTGCCCGACTTGCCGTATACCTGCGGCGTCAAGGTGCCAAAGTGAGCCGCCAGGGACGTCGATGCCGTGTAAATCACGTCGTGCATGCCGTTGCGAACAAGAGCCAAATCCGAATCACTGTTGATCTTGGCCTCCAGGCGCTTCTTCTTGCCCTTGCCGTTGTACTTATAGGCATCGCCGTCGCCATCGCGCGACACGGCAGACAAAAACACGTGGGGCACGTACTGTTTGCCGCCGTTGGCAAGACCCATATAGGCGCACGCCATCTGCAGGGGCGTCACCAGGATGTCGCCCTGGCCGATGGCAATGTTAGTCATATCACCGGCATTCCACTTGCGGTCCTCGGCAGAGGCGTCGGTGAAGTACGACTCTTTCCACTCGGCATCGGGAATACGGCCCGCGCCCTCACTCGGCAGATCGATACCGCAGGTCTTGCCTAGACCCCAGCGACGAAAGACCTCCTGCAGGCCCTCGGAATGTTTCTCGTCATAAAAGAACGCCTTGCCCATGTCGTAGAAGACGGGGTCGCACGAGTTGGCGATACCCGACTGCAGCGTCATGGTGCCGTGGCCGGAATGCAGCCAGCAGTACTTGCCCCACGACTTGCCCAGACCCGTCCAATAGCCCGTGCAGTTGGTCGTCTGCCCCGACGTGTAGGTTCCAAACTCAAGACCGGCCAGTGCCGAGAGCGGCTTGATGGTCGAAGCCGACATGTACTGTCCGCTAATGGCGCGGTTGAGCAGCGGGTGCGAACCCTTGTCATCATTGAGCTCGGTCCACACGTCATTTGAGACGCCGCCGATAAAGACGGACGGATCGAACTTGGGCTCGCTCGCCATGCCCAGGATCTCGCCATTGTTGGGATCGAGACACACCACAGCGCCGTTGCCGGCATTGCTGTAGCCAGTGGTCTTGGCAAGCTCGATAGCGCTCGCCAGCGCCGTCTCACAGGCCTGTTGGATCTTAAGGTCGAGCGTGAGCTTAATGTCGGAGCCGGCCTTCGCGGGCACGGCGCCGGCCTGACCGGTCACATTGCCTGAGGCATCGACCTTGACGGTCTGCTCGCCACGAATACCCTGCAGCAGGTTTTCGTAGTAGCTCTCAACGCCCGCCTGGCCAACGATATCGCCCGACTGGTACGTAATCTTGCCAGCAGAAGCATCTTCATCGCCAGAGGTTTTCTTATTCTGGGCCTCGAGCTGCTCGGAGGTAATGGTGCCGGTATAGCCCAAGATATGGCATGCCGTCTCGCCATATGGATACTGGCGCTCGGTACGCTCGGCAATCTTGACGCCCGGGAACTCGCCGGCATGCTCCTGAATATAGGCAACCGTAGAGCGACGGACGTCCGTCGCGATGGTATGCAGGCTCTGGGCGCCCTCTGTATTGTCCTGGATATTGCGCAGAACCGCCACGTAGGGCATACCGAGCACGTTGGCAAGATGGCGAACCAGAACCTCATCCTCGGCAAGGTCGCGGTAGGCCACGACAGCAAGTGAGGGACGGTTCTGGACAAGCGCCACGCCATTGCGGTCGAGGATGCGGCCGCGCACAGCGGGAGTGGTAACGGTGCGAGTCTGATTACTATTAGCCTGCTTCTCGTAATAGTCCGACGAGACCATCTGCATGCCCCACAGCTTGACGGCAAGCGCCGCAAACATCGCGCCCACACCCGTGGTGAGGATGGAAAAGCGGCCCTTAAAGGCGGTCGACGCGGTATTGCCCTCGCCCTCGGTGGCGCGCGGGGCCGTTCCATGCTGCGTATCGTAGGTAAAACGGGAATCGCCACGACGCATGATGACCAGCGCGACCACGATGGCCACAACCAGCACGATACCGGCGATAATAACCGTCATCTGGGAAGACATCTACGGGCCTCCCCTATTTGAGCTTGCGGGTCTTGGGCTTAAAGCGCATACCCGCCTGGCGTCCGCCACGTGCGGAGAATCCATAGCCGGACTGCGGCACAACGCCGGACATCAAAAACGGAATGGCAACCAGACCCGTCAGGATCGAGGACGGCAGCGCATGGCCGAAGATCGCCACAACAAAGCTCGTCTCTAAACCCATAAACAGCAAGATGATGCTGTAAATCACATTAATGACGAGCGCAAAGGCGCCCACAGTGACGCCGCGCGCACTCGGGGTACCGCCCGTCTGACCGACGGCGCTGTGCACCAGGGCAAAAGAACCCACGGTCAGCAGGAGCGACATAACGCCCACCGGCACGGCAGCGGACAGGTCATAGAACAAGCCGCTGCAAAAACCGCACACGACGGCACGGGTCGGGTCGCCCGAGAACACGCTTAGGCACACCAGGATAATCATGAAGTTGACGCGACCGCCCGCAATGGAGATCTGCGGTGCCAGGCCTGCCTGCAGCAGCACGCACACAATGGCGGCGATTACAAACGTGCGGGAGCTCATCCCCTGCTCGTGTAGATCCATGGACATGCCCCCTATTCGCTCGAGCCGGAATCGGTCGTCTCGGACGTGTCGGAACTGTCATCCGAGCTCTCGTCCTTCGTCTTGGTCGCAGCATCGCGCGACATTCCCTGCGGCGTGCTGTTGGCCGTGCTCACGTCCTCATCCGAGGCCGACTGTTCATCGGTCAGCGAGGTGATGACCAGCACTTCCTCGTTGTTCTCGGCCGTGGTCTGGGCGCGCACCACAATGGTGTAGTACACGTCGTTTGCCGATTTCTCGACCGACGAGACGGTGCCGAGCGGTAGACCCTTGGGGAACACGCCGCCAATGCCCGAGGTCACGATGATGTCGCCAACCTTAACATCGGAGTCGACGCTCACGTACTCAAGACGCAGCGTGCCGTCAGCCTGACCCTGCAGCATGCCTTGGGCGCGCGTGTCCTGCACCATAGCGGACACGCCCGAGTTCTCGTCGCCAATCAGGCGCACGGTGGATGTCTTGGCCGAGACTTCGATGATCTGGCCGATAACACCGGCCGAACTCGTCACGGGCATGTTGATGGTAAGGCCGTCGGCAGAGCCCTTGTCGATGGTGACGGTCGAGGTCCAGGCATCGCCCGAGGCACCAACAATACGAGCTGCGGTCGATTTGAGGTTATAGGTCGACTGCAGGCCGACCAGCCCCTCCAGACGCTCGGCGGTCTTTTGAGCCTCGGAGAGCTCAGCAACCTTAGAGGTCAGCTCCTCGTTTTGCTTCTTAAGCTCATCAAGCGTGTCCTGCGACGCCGTAAGGTTAGAGAACACGTTGCCGATCGCATTGAAGGGAGCCGCCACAGCCGAGCCCACAAAGCGCACCGGCGAGGTAATCGTCGTTACGCCCGAACGCACGGCATGAATCGGCCCTGCCTCGCCCTCGCGGATGTAAAACGTGAGCAGCAACACCGAAATCAGGCTGAAAACAATCAACGGGCGCATACCCGTTGATTGTCGCTTGGTATTCAGATTTGTGGAGAAACCCGAAGATCGTGCCAAATGGAATCCACCTTTTGGAAATTAAGCATTGGTCTGGACGAAGCCGCCATCAAACGCATTGGCCTCGAGCACGCGGGCACAGCCGTTAACAACGTTATCGAGCGCCGTGGGGCTGACGTTGACCGAAACGCCGGTCTCATCGCGCAGGCGCACGTCGAGACCGCGCAGCAGCGCGCCGCCACCGGTCAGCAAAATGCCGTAGTACATAAGGTCCGAGGCGAGATCGGGAGGCGTAGCGTCGAGTGCGTCCTTGACGGCCTTGGCCATCTCGTCAAGCGGCTTGTTGAGTGCGCGACGAATCTCCTCGCTCTCGATGCGCACGGTCTTGGGCAGACCGGTGATCACGTCGCGGCCGTTGACCTCGACATCGAGCTCGTCCTTGAGCGGCACGGCGGAGCCGACCTTGATCTTGATGTCCTCTGCCGTACGCTCGCCGATGGCAAGGTTGTAGGCATCACGAACGTGCGTGAGGATGGCCTGATCGAACTCGTCGCCTGCAATACGGATGGACTGCGAGACGACGATGCCGCCCATAGCGATAACGGCAACCTCGGTGGTACCGCCACCGATGTCGATGACCATGGAGCCGGTGGGCTCCTCGACGGGCAGGTCGGCGCCGATAGCGGCAGCCATGGGCTCCTCGATCAGATAGGCCTGGCGAGCGCCAGCCTGGATCGTGGCCTCAAAGACAGCACGCTTCTCGACCGACGTGACGCCGGAGGGAACGCAGACGACAACGCGCGGACGCGGGGTCCACGGATAGCGCTTCTCGGACGCCTTATCGATAAAGTAGCGAAGCATGGCCTCGGTAACATCGAAGTCGGCGATGACGCCGTCCTTCAGGGGACGAACGGCCACGATGTTGCCGGGCGTACGGCCGAGCATGCGCTTTGCCTCGATACCGACCGCCAGGATGCGCTCGTCGTTCTTGTCGATGGCGACAACAGAGGGCTCGCGAATGACGATGCCCTTGCCGCGCACGGAGACAAGCGTATTTGCGGTGCCGAGGTCGATGGCAAGATCGCCCGCATAGCTACCGAAGAACATATCCATCAAAGAAAACAACGCAACTCCTGATGTGTTGGATGATTGCTGGAAAACTACTAGCTCATCATACTAACGCAAGCCCGGCACCTCACTTGCGGTGAAGCGCCGGGCAAAGCTAAATCCCATAAGGTCACTACTGGTTGTCAGCAGCCGAGAAATCCATATCGAGCGAGGAAACGGCCCAGCCGATATGGTTGTCGGAGCGCACGAATTTGACGGTGTACTCCTGCTCGCCGCCCTTGGACAGCGATGCCTTCACCTTGGCGGTCGTCTCGGTCATGGACTGATCCATGCCCTCGACGGACACGGTGGCACCCTGCGGAATCGAGGAGATGATCATCGACTTAGCGTCCTCGGACAGGCTCGAGGCCAGGCAAGACTCGGCCTTTGCGGTGTCACCGTCGCCAGCAGCCTGGAACAGATCGGTAACGACAGACTCCTGAGATGGGAAGCCAAAGCCGCGCGTGTAGGCAAAGCCCAGACCGCCCGCGGCGATCAAAATGAGCAGAAGCAGCACGATGAAGACTTTGAGACCCATGTGGCGGTGGCGACGACGGACCTTGGCCTGCTTACGATCCTGACGGTCCTGCTGGACCATCTCGGACTCGGACAGTGTAAAGAAGCCGGTGTCCGAGGGATCGGGCATAAACTGACCGGTCGCGCCCGTAGGATCGAGCGGATCGACGGCAGGGGCGTCCATCGCGGGCGCCGGAGCCGTGGCCATAGCCGTCTGGGCAGACAGTGCGGCAAGCGAATCATGCACGCGGGCAAGCTCATCGGCCTGCTCGGAAGTGAGCTGGTAGATGCCATCGGCAGTAGCGGCGTTAAAGGCGTCGAGTGCGTCGGAGGGACGGCCGGCGGCAGAAAGCGCCTGACCCATGCCGGCATTGAGCGCACGCGTGTCGTCGCGGGGGCCGGCAAAGTCGATAGCCGTGCGGTAGGTCTCCACGGCATCCGCCGGACGGCCGAGCTTAATGAAGCAACGACCGAGCTCGCCGAGTGCGGCGGCAGGAGCCGGATTGGCGCCGTCGATGGCAGCCTGACGGAAGGCAGTACCCGCGTTGGCATAATCGCCCGACTGGAACAGCGCATTGCCCAGGCCCAGATAGGCCTTGAACGGCGTGGCATAGGAAGCATCCTGCGTAGCAGCAGAGAACGCCTGGGCGGCCGTCGTGTAGTCGCCCACGGCGGCGAGCGCCTTGCCGCGGTTGGTGAGCAGCGCGCCGCGCTTGCCGTAGGCGCCGTCGTTGAGGGCGGCAGCATAAGCCTCGGCGGCCTCGGCATACATGCCCAGGTGCATCAAGGCGTTGCCACGAAGGTGATCGGCCTCGCCCATAATCTCATCGGGAGTCTTTGCCGCCCCAAGCATCTGGGCTGCAGCGGAAAAATCACCCGCGCGGTAAGCGGCGCGGCCCTGTTGGATCAGCTGGCTATTCAAGGAAGTCCCCTTTACTCGTGAACGATCTCGACATGGACGATCTCGTCGCCGGCACGCAGCTGCGAAATCACATCGAGACCCTCGACCGTGGTACCAAAGACGGTGTAACCGGAATCGAGGTTATGCTGGGCACCCAGGCAGAAGTAGAACTGCGAACCCGCGGAATCGGGGTCCATGGAGCGTGCCATGGCAAGGGCACCATCGACATGACTGTTGCGCGGATTGGTGGCAAACTCGCCCTTGATGCAGTAGCCGGGACCACCGGTACCGGGCATGCCGTCGGGACCCTCAAGACCGGCAGCGACGTCGGCGCCGGACATGTCGCGGGTATTGGGGTCGCCGCCCTGGATGACAAAACCGGGCACATAGCGATGGAACTTAAGGCCATCATAGAAACCCATCGTGGAAAGCTCGCAGAAGTTCGCGACATGAATGGGAGCGCCCTCGCCGTCAAACTTGACCTTGATGATACCCTTCGACGTCTCGATAACGGCGCACTCGTCGCCGGCAAGCTGATACTCGGGCGTGTAGAGCTCTTTCTTAAAACCAAACATGTGGTTCCTTCCTCGTGCGTTTAAAGCATATTTGTACGAATTGTAGCAATAAGCATGCGCTTACATCAATTGCGCACGTAGGTTATGCCGACTATGGCGAACTAATTTTAGGAACGCTGCTGCGGCTTCCAGGAACCCACGTTGGCGTCGTACTGGTTGAGCGCGCTGTTGCCGCTCTGCGCGATGGGCGCCAGGATCTCGCTTTGGTGGGAACTCATCGACTCGCCATCGGGAATGGCCAGCGAGATATCCCAGCTCTGGCAGATAACGTCGACGCGCTCATACATCCACTCGGCAAGCTGCTTTAAGTGAGCGATGTCGTCCGCATAGACCGTATCGTCCTGATACTTAAGGTTGTTGAGCTCATCTTGCGTCTTTTTGATCTGGTCGCGCAGGGCGTAGGCACTCTGCGACAGCTCCTGACGGGTGGACAGCGGCGTTCGGAGATAGCCGTTGTTAAAGGAATCGATGACCTCACCGATCTGGTCCTCGTCACCGTAGGACACGATGGTCTGATACAGACCGTCGAGCCTGGTATAGAGCTGATCATCGGTGAGCACGGTTTCTTCCTGGACCACCTCGGCAGAATCGTCCTGCTTGGTATCGTCCTCAGTCGCCTCGCCCTTTTGGCGCGTGGGGAAGGTGGTTTGTGCAGCTTGGCCAAACTGGTCGTAGAAGCCAGGCATGACACCCATGGGATCGGTCGTCACGAACCAATAGGCACCGCCGCAAACGACGGCAAGGACCGCGATGATAATGAGCGGCTTGGGGATATGACGCTTGTGCTTGTGATAGGCGTCCTCGTCGGGATGCACCTTGCGCTTGGGTTTTTGGGCTTCGTCATGCAGGGAAACGGGCGTGGGAATATCGACCTTGGGGATACCGAAATCCTTATCGAAAGCCGGCAGCACGCAGGTCTCGTTAGGATCGGCGGCGTCCGAAAGAACCGCGGCAGCCGAGGCGGGCGCATGAGGCACCTCGGTATCGATCTGCTCTTGCGTTAGGCGCGGAAAGCCCGCAGTGCGGCCCGCTGCCAGGTCGGATGCGGCCGCGTCCTCAGAGAGGATACCCGGAGCGGGGCGCCCGCATTTGGGGCACGTACGATCATGCGGAGAAAGACGGGCACCGCAGCCCTCACAGAACACGAACTCGGTGTGCTCGGGACCATCGCCCGGACCCACATAGGCGTTGCAGTAGGGGCAAAACGAGGCGCCGTCCTCGATAGTCTTAAGGCAATGCGGGCAGATCACGGCATCCTCTTTTCGAAGCAATTCAAACAATCGAGGTTAGAGCATAACATCGCCACGGCCCCACAGGAACAAGGCACCAATTCAACATCGCCAGGGCGCGTAGCTACTTCTTCTTTTTGCTTGGCATCGAGACTTTGATGCCTTGGGCGGACTTGGTCACACGAGAGCGCTTAGCTCCGGTACTCTTCTTTTTCTTGGGCTGGGCCTGGGCCACGCCCTCGAGTGCGCGGGCCTCGGCCTCGCGAGCGGTGCGATCTTCGCGGCGCTGCGCCATGTCGGCGGCGACGCGCTTGGCAAAACGTTCGGCCGTCGAGCCCGTCGAGCTCACCTTGCCGCCACCGCGACCCAGGCGGACGCGCACACCGCGGCCAAAACCAGTTGCGGCATGACGACGACGCGGCTTGAGCGAATCCATCATCGCGGCGAGCTTAAAGAACACCGAGCAGGTAAAGACCACGATAACAGCCAAGATAACCATCTGGCCCATCGACAGGTTGGCAATAGACAGCAGCTCCGGGAATCCGATAACGCCCACCAGGATGCCGGCGACTTCAAACACAAAGATCACCACACGTAAGGGCGTGAGAGGCTGCGAGATGCGCCAGATTAGGCTGACGCTCGCCGCGCACGACGTAAGCAGGCACATCGTAGACAGCGTGAGCTGGCTAAAGCCAAACACGCGCGCCACAAAGATATCGAGCGCCGCAGCCAAAATGACCGCAATCGACGCCGGCAGTGCACGCTTGAGTACGTTGCTCAAAAACGCACCCTTCACACGAGCATTGTTGGGCTCCAGGCCCAACACAAAGCCCGGCGCGCCGATGCAGAAGAAGTTAATGAGCGTCATCTGGATGGGCTCGAAGGGGTACGGCGGCAGCGCGATACACAGCGCCGCCAGGCCCATCGAGAACAGCGTCTTGGTCAGGAACAGTGAGGCCGAACGCTGCAGGTTGTTGATGGAGCGACGGCCCTCGGCCACCACGGCGGGCATCGAGGCAAAGTCGTTGTCGACGAGTACGATCTCGGCCACGTTACGCGCGGCATCGGAGCCGGCCGCCATGGCGACGGAGCAGTCGGCCTCCTTGAGCGCCAGCACGTCGTTGACGCCGTCGCCCGTCATGGCCACGGTGTGCTCGCGGCGCTTGAGCGCCTGCACGAGCTCGCGCTTCTGCTGCGGGGTCACACGACCAAAGACATGGTAGCGGTCCACTGCGGCATCGAGCTTGGCCGGCGTATCGAGCGTCGTAGCGTCCACATAAGCGTCCGCCCCTGGCACGCCCACCACGCGCGCGATCGACGACACCGTACGCGGGTCGTCACCACTGATCACGTTGAGGGTCACGCCCTGCTCGTTAAAATAGCCGATGGTCTCGGCCGCCGAGGTACGAATCTCGTCGCGGATGGTCACAAAGCCCACGGGCTCGGCCTCGCCCATCATATCGCCATCGGGCGTAAAGCCGTCCACGCGCGCCACCACGAGCACGCGGCAGGTATCGGCAAGCTCGGCGACACGGTTCTCGACCTGCGAAAACACACGATCAGAGAGCACAAACTGCGCCGCACCCATCACATAGGAGCCCTGCGCAAACGACGCGCCGCTCCACTTTTTGGAGGACGAGAACGGAATGACCGACAGCGGCTCAGACACCTCGACCGGGCGATCAGCATAATAGTTGAGCAGCGCCTGGCAGGTCTCGTTGGCATCGGCCGAAGTCGCACGCGCCACGTTAGCCAGCGCAAAATCGAGCACTGTGGTATCGACGGGAACAGCCGCCTCGTCCGAGTCCACGCCAAAGCCAACACCCTCAACAGGCAGCGGGTAGGTGCCCTCGACCTCCATACGACCCGAGGTAATGGTACCCGTCTTGTCCAGGCACAGCACGTCGACGCGCGCGAGCGTCTCGATGCAGTAGAGCTGCTGCGCCAGCACCTTGCGGCGGGCAAGGCGCACCGTGGCGATGGCGAGCACCGACGAGGTCAGCAGCACCAGGCCTTGCGGGATCATGCCCAGCAGGGCGCCCACCGTGGACAGCAGCGCCGACGAAGGCACATGACCAGCCAACAGCTCGGAGAAGCACCACGAAAGCGCGCTATCGCCCGGGGTTCCCGCGGCATCCCACAGCTCGCTCACACTTGAGGCAAACAACGCCAAACCGAGCGGGATCATGATGATGCTCGCAAAGCGCACGATGGCGTTCAGCGCGTTCATGATCTCGGAATTGACCTTTTTGACGTATTTGGTCTCGTTATTGATCTTAGCCACGTAGTTGTCGGCGCCGACATGGATCACGCGGGCGCGCAGCAGGCCCGAGTCGATAAAGCTGCCGCTCATGAGCTCGGAACCGGGCTGTTTCTTGATAAGGTCGCTCTCGCCCGTCAGCAAGCTCTCGTTCACGAGAGCCTCGCCTGAAACCACCACGGCATCAGCGGGAATCTGGTCGCCGCGCCCCAGGCGGATGATGTCGTCGAGCACGATCTGGTCCAAGTCGAGCTCCACCTCGGCACCGTCGCGCACCGCGATGGCCTTCTTAGAGGTCAGCAGCGTGAGCTTATCGACCATCTTCTTGGACCGCATGGATTGAATGACGCCAATAGCGGTATTGAGGAACACCACAAACAGGAACGTCAGGTTCTTAAACGAACCGGTCAAAATGACCAGGAACGCCAAGATCACGTTGATCAAATTGAACAGCGTGCAGAGGTTCTCGATGATGAGCTCTTTGACCGACTTGGTCTTGAGCTCCATGTTGCGGTTGATCTTACCGGCGGCGATGCGCTCCTCGACCTCGGCGGTCGAGAGTCCGCGCTCGATATCCGTTGCTGCCATACCACGTCCCATCACGTCGCGTCGGTATAAGAAAAACCGCCCGGACCATGCGAGGTTCGGACGGTCTTACGTTCGATGGTGCCCCATGTTGGATTCGAACCAACGGCCTTCTGCTCCGGAGGCAGACGCTCTAATCCCCTGAGCTAATAGGGCCAACGTTTGGCATTATACCCAAGTGCACCACGGGCTATCAAAATAAAAGAAAAAGCTTTGCAATTCCGAGGAAGACGCGGCGCAACGGCCCACTTTAGAAGGCAAAAGCGAGTCAGATAGTATAAACTCTCATGCACCATATATACACGGCTCGCGATGCGGGCCGTTTTTGCAAAAGTTATCCATCGAGGTGAGAGGCACACCATGATTGCAATTTTAAAGCAGAGCGCCAGCGACGAGGCCGTCGGCCATATCGTCAGCTGGATTGAGAAAAAGGGCCTGAAGACCGATGTCTCGCGCGGCGAGAATGAGACGATTATCGGCCTGGTGGGCGATACGACCAAGATCGACCCGTTCCTGCTCGAGTCCATGGATGTCGTCGAGCGCGTGCAGCGCGTCTCCGAGCCGTTCAAGCGCGCCAACCGTAAGTTCCACCCCGAGGACTCCGTCATCGACTGCGGCCACGGCGTCAAGATCGGCGGCGACCAGTTCCAAGTCATCGCCGGTCCCTGCTCCGTCGAGGGCGAGAACCTCATCCGCATCGCACGCCGCGTGAAGGCCGCCGGTGCCACGATGCTGCGCGGCGGTGCCTACAAGCCCCGCACCTCCCCCTACGCCTACCAGGGCATGGGCCCCGCCGGCCTCGACCTGCTGTGCGAGGCGTCTGCCGAGCTCGACATGCCGATCGTCACCGAGATCATGGACCCACGCGACGTGCAGGTCTTCTTGGACAAGAAGATTGACGTCATGCAGATCGGCGCCCGCAACGCCCAGAACTTCCCCCTGCTCAAGGAGGTCGGCAAGACCCAAACCCCGATTCTGCTCAAGCGCGGCATGTCCGGCACGATCGACGAGCTGCTTATGGCGGCCGAGTACATCATGAGCGAGGGCAACGACAACGTCATCCTGTGCGAGCGCGGTATCCGCACTTTCGAGACCCGCACCCGCAACACATTCGACCTTAACGCCGTGCCGGTGCTGCACCACCTGTCGCACCTGCCCGTCGTCGCCGACCCCAGCCACGCCACCGGCTACACCCGCTACGTCGAGCCCATGGCGCTCGCCGCGACCGCCTGCGGTGCCAACGGCCTGGAGATTGAGGTCCACGACGAGCCGAGCCGCGCCTGGTCCGACGGCGCCCAGGCCCTCACCCCCGATCAGTTCGACGACACCATGCGCCGCATCCGAGCCATCCGCGAGGTCGTCTGCCAAGAGACCATGGAGTAGCCCATGGGTACGGTGAGAAACGCGCGCGTTAACCAGGGCGGCCCCAAGTGTGCCGGCATCGTCGGCCTTGGCCTCATCGGCGGCAGTTTTGCCCGCGGCTATGCGCAGGCGGGCGTCCGCGTGCTGGCCTGGGACCCCGATGACGATGTCATGACGGCCGCCAGCATGGGCACTGTCGCCGGAGAGCTCAACGACAAGACACTCGGCGAATGCGACATCATCGTCCTGGCCTGCTATCCCGAGGCATGCATCGAGTGGCTCGAGGCGCACGCCCAGGCGCTCGCCGACGCCACCGACACCGACGCCATCATGGGCCCCGTGGTGATCGACACGGTGGGCGTCAAAGGCATCGTGTGCGAGCGCGCCTTTGAGCTTGCCCGCGAGAACGGCTTTTACTTTGTGGGCGCGCACCCCATGGCGGGCACGCAGTACTCGGGCTATGCGCACTCCCGCGCCGACCTGTTCCAGGGCGCGCCGCTCGTGCTCGTGCCGCCCGCGGTGGACGATGCACTCAAACTGGAGCTTTTGGGCCAGGTGCGCGAGATGGTGCGCCCCTTGGGCTTTGGCAAGTTCAGCGTGACCAGCGCCGCCGAGCACGACCGCGTCATCGCCTTCACGAGCCAGCTTGCGCACGTGGTGTCCAACGCCTACGTAAAGAGCCCGACCGCCCAGGTTCACCACGGCTTTTCGGCCGGTAGCTACCGCGATCTCACCCGCGTGGCGCACCTCAACCCGCAAATGTGGTCCGAGCTCATGATCGACGACGCCGACGCGCTCGCCTTCGAGATCGACCATCTAATCGAGTCGCTTGGCGCCTACAGCCGTGCGCTCAAGGACCGCGACCAGCGCTATCTGGAGAATCTCCTTGCCGAGGGCGACCGCATTAAGCGCGCGCTCGACGACGAGACCTCCCACTAGACCACCTATCACGCCAGGTCGAAAGGACCGAAGCTTATGGCGATTACCATCGATATCGACACTGCACGCCCCTACCAGGTGCATGTTGGCACGTTTTTGCTGGAGCAGGCGGGACCGCTCGTGCGCGCCACTGCCGGCGGTACCAAGGCCGTCATCGTGACGGACACCAACGTGGGCCCGCTCTACCAGATGCCCGTTAAGCAGAGCCTGGAGGCGTCAGGCTACGAGGTGAGCATCTGCACCTTCGAGGCCGGCGAGGCCCATAAGCGCGCCGAAACCTATATTGCCATTTTGGAGTTTGTGGCCGAGCACGAGCTTTCGCGCTCCGACGTGATCGTGGCACTCGGCGGCGGCGTCGTGGGCGACGTGGCGGGCTTTGTGGCCGCCACCTACATGCGCGGCTGCAAGTTTGTGCAGATCCCGACGAGTCTGCTCGCCATGGTGGATTCGTCGGTGGGCGGCAAGACCGCCATCGACCTGGCTGCCGGCAAGAACTTGGCCGGCGCCTTTTGGCAGCCGAGCGTGGTTATCGCCGACGTGGGGTGCCTGGCCACCCTCACGCCCGAGCAGTTCGCCGACGGCTGCGGCGAGGTTGTGAAACACGCCGTGATCGCCGACCCGGAGCTTTTCGCCGAACTGGAGAAGACCCCGCTTACGCTTGAGCTACTCAACCGCGATGTGGCCCGCGTAGCGCTCATCATCGCCCGCAATATCGACATCAAGCGCGCCGTGGTCGTCGCCGACGAGCGCGAAACCAACCAGCGCAAGCTCCTCAACTTTGGACACAGCGCCGGACACGCCGTCGAGGCCTGCGAGCACTTTGAACTCGGACACGGCAACTGCGTGTCGATCGGCATGGGCATCATCACGCGCGCCGCGGCCCTGAACGGCGTTTGCGATGCTGCACTGCCCGGTCGTATTGAGGAGCTCTGCGCCCGCCATGGCCTCAAGACCCGCTGCGATCTAGATGCCGACGCCGTCTTTGCCGAGGCGCTCCACGACAAGAAGCGCGCGGGCGACACCATCGACCTGGTGATTCCGCACGGCATTGGCCGCTGCAGCATCGACCGCACGCCGCTTTCCACTTTCCACGAACTCATTGCCGAAGGCCTCGGCCAGAAGGGAGACGCATCTGCATGCTAGCCCGCATCACCCCGTCCCCGCTTAAGGGCACCGTTCCCGCCATCGCGTCCAAGTCGATGGCGCATCGCCTCATCATCTGCGCTGCGCTTGCCAACGGCGAGACGCACGTCACCTGCAACACCACCTGCGCCGACATCGAGGCCACGGTGCGTTGCCTCACGGCGCTCGGCGCCCGCATCGAGACCGCCGAGGACGGCTTCCAGGTCCACCCCACCATGAAGAGTGTTGAGTTTGGCCTGCTCAAGGCCCTTGCCGGCGGCACGCTCGACTGCGGCGAAAGCGGCTCCACGCTGCGCTTTATGCTGCCTGTCGCCTGCGCGCTGGGTGCGGATGCCACCTTCGTAGGCCAGGGCCGCCTGGGCGCCCGCCCGCTCTCCCCGCTCTCGGACGAGATCATCGCCGCCGGCTGCGACCTACAGGGTCTGGGCGGTTTTCCGCTCAAGACGAGCGGCCGCATGCGCCCGGGCACCTTTGTGCTTCCGGGCAACGTGAGCTCGCAGTACATCTCGGGCCTGCTGCTGGCAGCCCCGCTGCTGGCCCAGCCCTCCTGCGTGCAGGTAACCGGCCTCATCGAGAGCCGCCCCTACATCAACCTGACGATACAGGCCATGAAGGCCTTTGGCGTCGAGGTCAACGTCGAGCGCATTCCGGCCAAGGACGGCCAGCCCGAGGTCACGAACTTCCGCGTGAGCAGCGGCTCGTACCGCACGCCCGGCAGCGTAGCCGTCGAGGGCGACTGGTCCAACGCCGCCTTTTGGCTGTGCGCCGGTGCCATCGGCACCGACCCAATCACCGTCGAGGGCGTGTCACTGAGCTCCGCACAGGGCGACCGTAACGTGCTTGCCGCGCTTTCGCGCTTTGGCGCCCGCATCGTGCGCTCCACCAACGCCGCCACCGTGCAGTCCGACAAGCTCGCCGGCTTTGAGATGAGTGCCCACGACATTCCGGACCTGGTGCCCGTCATCTCGGCCGTGGCCTCGCTGGCACAGGGCCGCACCTTTATTCGCGATTGCGCCCGTCTGCGCATCAAGGAATCCGACCGTCTGGTCACCACCACCCGCGAGCTCACCGCGCTGGGCGCGCAGGTGCGCATTGCCGGCGATGACCTCATCATCAAGGGTGTCGATGCCTTCACCGGCGGCGAGGTCGATTCGCACAACGACCATCGCATCGCCATGATGGCCGCTATCGCCGCGAGCCGCGCCACCGGCGAGGTCGTGATCCACGGCGCCGAGGCCGTCAACAAGTCCTATCCCGATTTCTTCGACCACTACCGCCTACTGGGCGGCAAGGTCACGCTCGAGGAGGAATAGCATGTCCTCGACCTTTGGCAACGTCTTACACTTAAGCATCTTCGGACAGTCGCACTCCCCCGCCATCGGCTGCTCGCTCGATGGCATTCCGGCGGGCATCGCCGTGGACCAGGAGCAGCTACAGTCCTTCCTCGACCGTCGAGCCCCCGGTCGCGACGAGACCGCGACCAAACGCCGCGAGGCCGACGCCGCGCATATCATCGCCGGTGTAGTCGATGGACATACCACCGGCGCGCCCATCGCCGCGATTATCGAGAACACCAACACGCGCTCCAATGATTACTCCGAGCTGCGCCGCAAGCCCCGTCCCGGGCACGCAGACTTTCCGGCGCGTGTGAAGTACCACAACATGCACGACGTCGCCGGCGGCGGGCACTTCTCCGGCCGTCTGACGGCCCCTCTATGCATCGCCGGCGGCATTGCGCTACAGGCACTCGAGGCCCGCGGCATTCAGGTCATGGCGCACGTCGCGCAGATCGGCGGCATCTCCGACCTGCCGATGGACGATATGGTCTATCGCGAGGCCGACCGCAAGGCTATCCTTACGAACGACCTGCCGTGCATTGACGCCGCCGCAGCCGGCCGCATGCGCGAGGAGATTCTGGCCGCGCGCGATGAACTCGACAGCATCGGCGGCATCGTGGAGTGCGGCATCTACGGACTTCCCGCGGGCATCGGCGACCCTATGTTCGACGGCATCGAGAACCGCATCGCGCAAATCGCGTTTGGCATTCCCGCCGTAAAGGGCGTGGAGTTTGGCATGGGCTTTGCCGTGGCCGCCATGCGCGGCAGCGAGAACAACGATCCGTATCGCATCGATGCCGAGACCGGCGAGATCGAGGTCGAGTCCAATAACGCCGGCGGCATCCTGGGCGGTATTTCGACCGGCGCGCCCGTCATGTGGCGCATGGCCGTAAAGCCGACGCCCTCAATTGGCCGCGAGCAGCAGACCGTAGACATGGACACCATGGAAAATGCCGAGGTCTCGGTCCACGGCCGTCACGATCCCTGCATCGTCCCGCGCGCCGTCCCCGTTGCCGAAGCAGCAGCTGCCCTCGCGATTTGGGACGCCCTCCTCGAGGACGCCGCCCAGCGCTAACCCGCCCACCCCAAGGGTAGTTAATTTGGGACGGGGCTATTTTAGCTACCCCCATATGCCAGTTGATATTTGCCCTGGCACCCATCGATTCGTCGACAGTCAAAGGGTAGCTAAAAAAGCCCCGTCCCAAATTAACTACCCCAGGCAACCATTCACGAAAGGGGCCTCCATGGACCTTGCTGACATCCGCCAGGCCATCGATGGCATCGACACCACGCTCCTCAACAGTTTTATCGAGCGCATGGATATTGCCACCGAGGTCGCCAAGTCAAAAATCGAGATGGGCAAGGCCGTCTTCGACCCCGCCCGCGAGCGCTCCAAGCTCAACAACCTCGCCAGCCGCGCGCCCGAGCGCTACGAG
Source organism: Collinsella sp. (assembly GCA_018378775.1). Lineage (GTDB taxonomy): Bacteria > Actinomycetota > Coriobacteriia > Coriobacteriales > Coriobacteriaceae > Collinsella. Next base: position 120,969 of record JAGZWV010000001.1, read on the forward strand.
GCGCAGACCATCACCCTGTTCCGTCTCCTCATGAGCATGAGCAAGGCCGAGCAGCAGCGCTACATCAACGAGCTCAAGGGCATTACCGTTTCGCAAAAGGCCCACGCCACGGCCGCAGCCTCCGACACGCCCTTCCCTCAAGCGGCCACCGTCGCCTGCCAGGGCGTGGAAGGTGCCTATAGCCAGATCGCCGCGTGCAAACTCTTCGACGTGCCCGACATCGCGTTTTTCGAGACCTTCGAAGGCGTTATGCGCGCTGTGCGCGACGGCTTCTGCGAGTTTGGCGTGTTGCCCATCGAGAACTCCACTGCCGGCTCGGTCAACGCCGTCTACGACCTGCTCGCCCAGTTCGACTTCCACATCGTGCGCTCGCTTCGCCTCAAGATCGACCACAATCTGCTCGTCAAACCCGGCACCAAACTCGCGGACATACGCGAGGTCTACAGCCACGGTCAGGCCATCGCGCAGTGCGCCAGCTTTATCGAGGCGCACGGCCTGCACGCCACCAAGTACCCCAACACGGCCATGTCGGCCGAGATGGTCGCCAGCTCCGAGCGCACCGATGTTGCCGCCATCGCATCGCGCAGCTGCGCGGCACTCTATGGCCTGGAGGTGCTGGAGCCCAACATTCAGGACTCGGACAACAACTACACACGCTTTGTCGTCATCAGCCGCGAGCCGCGCGTCTACCCCGGCGCCAACCGCACCTCGCTCATGATCACCACGGCCAACGAACCGGGCGCGCTCTATCGCGTACTCGAGCGCTTCTACGCGCTCAATATCAACCTCATCAAGCTCGAAAGCCGTCCCATCCCCAGTCGCGATTTTGAGTTTATGTTCTACTTCGATCTGGACTGCCCCTTTGGCAGCAAGGCCCTCGACGACCTACTCGACTCAATCGACGACGCTTGCGAGAGCTTCACCTACTTTGGCAGCTACACGGAGGTGCTCTAGATGACCGATACCGCCGCAACCCGCCCCTACGGCGTACTGGGCCGCGTGCTAGGCCACAGCTACACCCCGACCATCTACAAGGAGCTCGCAGGGCTCGAGTACGTGCGTTTTGAGCGCGAGCCCGGAGACCTCGCGGCCTTTATGACGGGCGACGAGTGGGAGGGCACCAACGTGACCATCCCCTACAAGCGCGCCGTCATGGAATATCTTGACGAGCTGAGTCCGCTGGCCGAACGCATGGGCAACGTCAACACCATCACGCGCCTGCCCGACGGCCGCCTACGCGGCGATAATACTGACTACTTCGGTTTTCAGTGCCTGGTCGAGGAGCTGGGGGTTGATGTTGCCGGCAAAAAGGCCCTCGTGCTCGGTGCCACCGGTGGTGCCGGCACCACGGCAAGCATGGTGCTCGGCGACCTGGGCGCCGTCGTCGTACCAGTCGGCCGCACGAGCGAGGTCAGCTACAACAACATGGCGCAGCAGTCCGACGCCGCCCTGCTCGTCAACTGCACGCCCGCCGGCATGTTCCCCCATTGCCCCGACGCGCCTTGCACGCTCGAAGGGCTCGATGTGCTCGAGGGCGTTATCGACATTGTCTATAACCCCGCCCGCACGAGACTCATGCTTGAGGCCGAGCGCCGCGACATCCCCTGCATCGGTGGTCTGCTAATGCTCGTGGCCCAAGCGGCACAGGCCGTCGAGCGCTATACCGGCCAGGTCACCCCGCGCGAGCGCATCTTGAATGTAACGGAGCGCTTGTCACGCCGCGAACAGAACATCGCGCTGATCGGCATGCCGGGCTCGGGCAAGACCCGCGTGGGCGAGCAGATTGCCCTGCTCACGGGTCGCGAGCACATCGATCTGGACCGCGCCCTCGAGGAACGCCTCGGCATGCCCTGCGCCGACTATATCGTCGAGCGCGGCGAGGCGACCTTCCGCGAGCAGGAGACGGCGGCGCTGGCCGACATCTCCAAGCGCAGCGGCCTGGTGCTCTCCACCGGTGGCGGCGTGGTCACACGCGACGAGAACTATCCGCTGCTGCACCAGAACAGCCAGATCGTGATGCTCAACCGCAAGCTCGAAGAGCTCGCCCACAAGGGCCGCCCCATCACCGCGCGCGACGGCATCGACAAGCTGGCCGAGCAGCGTATGCCGCGCTACCGCGCCTGGGCCGACTACATCATCGACTCACGCGACTGCGCCGCCAACACCGCCCAGGCCCTCCTCGACACCCTCCCACCCGCTCTCTAACCAAAACCACCACAAAGGGGACAGGCACCTTTGTGGTGGTTTTCCAACCGCAAAGGAAGCAACCATGAAAGCACTCGTCATCAACGGCCCCAACCTCAACATGCTCGGCATTCGCGAGCCGGGCATCTATGGCAGCGACAACTACGACCGCTTAGTGCAGATCTGCCAGGAAGCGGGCGCCGCACAGGGCTTTGACGAGGTCGATGTCTTCCAGTCTAACCACGAGGGCAGCATCGTCGACAAGATCCAGGAGGCCTACGGCAAGGTCGACGGCATCGTCATCAACCCGGCCGCCTACACGCACACAAGCGTGGCCATCTTGGATGCCCTCAAAGCCGTCGCCATCCCGGCTGTGGAGGTCCACATTAGCGCCGTCGAGACCCGCGAAGACTTCCGCCAGGTGAGCTACGCCCGTCTGGCCTGCTTCGCCACCATCACCGGCGAAGGCCTCCAGGGCTACGCCCACGCGCTGGAGCTGCTGAGGGAGCATCTCGAAAAGTAAAATGCCAACCCCAACAAACAGCAGCGGCTTGCTCGCGCTCGGCTCCAGCAGCACACAAGATGAAAAAAGCCCAGACCACCAAGCGGTCTGGGCTTAATAAACGATGGTGCTCCATGGCGGATTCGAACCGTCGACCTTGGGATTAGAAGTCCCCTGCTCTATCCAACTGAGCTAATGGAGCAAATAACCGCACGCCCAAGCAAGCACAAGCCTGTCAGGCGCTAGTAATTATAACCTAGTTGAACTGCTCGCGGTACGCCTTGCAGACCTCATCGACCGGGCCGTCCATGCGAAGGTCACCCTTCTCAATCCAAACGGCACGCTGGCAGATGCGCTCAACCTGCTCCATAGAGTGCGAAACGAACAGAACCGTCACGTCACCGCTCTGGATAAAGTGCTGGATGCGGGCCTCGCACTTCTGCTGGAAGAACACATCACCGACGGACAGCGTCTCGTCAACGATCAGAATATCGGGCTCGGTAATCGTCGCGATTGCAAAGGCGATACGCGCCACCATGCCCGAGGAGAAGTTCTTGAGCGGCATATCGACAAAGTTCTGAAGCTCAGCGAACTCAATAATGCCGTCAAAGTTGGCATCGATGAACTCCTTGGTGTAGCCGAGCAGGGCGCCGTTCAGATAGATGTTCTCGCGGGCGGTCAGCTCGGGGTCAAAGCCGGCGCCGAGCTCAATCAGCGGCGCGATGTTACCGTGCACCTTAACGCTGCCCTCGCTAGGCTCAAGCACGCCAGCGATAATCTTGAGCATCGTAGACTTGCCGGAGCCATTGGTGCCGACCAGACCCACAACCTCGCCGCGATGAATATCAAACGAGATGTGCTTAAGCGCCCTAAACTCCTCAAAGAACAGCTCGTGCTTGGCAAGCTTAATGAAGTACTCCTTGAGGTTGGTCAGCGACTCGGACGCCATGTTAAAGATCATGGTGACGTCGTCGACCTCGACAGCCAGAGGCTGCTCGCTGTAATCAACAACAGATTCAGTCATCACAGCACTCCTTAGATGTAGAGGATGAACTTGCGCTCGGACTTATGGAACACGGTGTAGCCAATAACAAGCGCAAGAACCGCCCAAGCAACGCACATACCAAACGTCATAAGCGAGGGCGTAGTCTGGAACAGGAAGATATCGCGCATAAACTGCAGGTAGTTATACATGGGGTTCGCATAGACCAGAATGCGCACGAGATGCGGCATTTGCGCAACGAAGTCGGTCGTCCAGAAAATAGGCGTGATGTAAGTCCACGCCGTAATGACGACGCTCCACAGATGCATGACATCGCGGAAGAAGACCGTGAGGGCGGAGAGCATCATGCCCAGGCCCATGCAGAAGCACATAAGCAGCAGTAGGCAGACCGGCAGCAGAATCAGGTGCCAAGAAGGCATAACGTGGAACCACAGCATAACGATGGCAACGGCGACCAGCGAGAAGGCAAAGTTGACCAACGAGAAGAGCACCTTCTGCACCGGGAAGACCCAGCGGTGCACTTTAACCTTCTTGAGCAGAGGGGCAGCGCCCACGATCGACGTCAGCGCCTGGTTCGTAGACTCGGACATGACGGCAAAGGTAATGTTACCCACGATCAAGTACAGCGGGTACATCTCGGGCGTCATTGAGCCATTGCGACCCTGGCCAAAAATCGTCGAGAACACGATGGCCATGACGATCATCATCAGCAGCGGGTTGAGCACCGACCATGCGACGCCCAGAACGCTACGGCGATACTTGATCTTAAAATCCTTGGTAACCAGCTGACGAAGGATAAACGCGTCCTTCTCAAATTCGTTCTTAGCAAACGTCGCAGGCAGACTGCGAGTTTCTTGTTGCTTTGTCTGATCCGACACGGATGCAACTCCTTTACTCGTAATCGTTGACAAACGAACAGTATAGACCCGACGGCCATGCAAACGATTCGCGCAACAAAACTGGAGAACTAACCCACATCTTAGGATGCCAAGCCCAAACGGCTATACTTTCAAGGATTGAACGTATAAGGAGCATTGAGTGAATTCTGAATCCATCGCCGTCATCATCCCCTGCTACAACGAAGCGCCCACGATCGGCAAAGTCATCGACGACTTTCACCGCGAGCTTCCGCAAGCGACGGTCTATGTCTATGACAACAACTCGTCGGACGATACCTCACGCATCGCCACCGAGCACGGCGCCACGGTCCGCTTTGAGCCCCGTCAGGGAAAGGGCAACGTATGCCGCCAGATGTTTCGCGACATCGACGCCGATTGCTACCTGATGGTCGACGGCGACGACACCTACCCCGCCGAGGCGGCCAAGGCCCTCTGCGAGCCCATCCTTAACGGTACGGCCGACATGACCGTAGGCGATCGCCTTTCAAACGGCACCTACGCCGAGGAAAACAAGCGCGCCTTCCACGGCTTTGGCAACAATCTGGTCCGCGCCATGATCAAGTGGATCTATGGCTACAGCTTCGATGACGTCATGACCGGCTACCGCGCCATGAGCCGCCCGTTCGTTAAAACCTTCCCAGTGCTTTCCGAGGGCTTTCAGATCGAAACCGAGCTCTCGATCCACGCCGTCGACCACCGCTGGCGCATCAAAGATGTGCCCATCGAGTACCGCGACCGTCCCGAGGGTTCCGAGTCCAAACTCAACACAGTGAGCGACGGCATTAAAGTCGTTGCGATGATCGGCACGCTGTTCAAGGACTACCGCCCGCTGAAGTTCTTCAGCCTCGTAGCGCTTCTGTTCGCGGTATTCGGCCTCGCCCTGGGCATGCCCATCGTTGTCGAATATTTCCAGACCGGCCTCGTCCCGCGCTTCCCCACCGCTATGCTCGCCGCCTCGTTTATGTTCCTGTGCGGCCTGAGCCTTGCGACCGGCTTCATCCTAGATTCTGTAGCAAAGGTCGAAAAAAAGCAGTGGGAGGTCAACGTGTACAGCAAATACGCCTACGACGACCAGCCCGGCCACCCTACTTCCAAGCCAAGCGAGAGGTAGATCTTCCGCAAAATACTATTGGCACCACTGCGCAGATAGCCACCAACAAGAAAAGCCGCCGTTAAAGAACGGCGGCTTTTACTCTCGAAAAGTTAATAGCGCCTAGAGCGTCTTGATGTACTCCCCCAGCTCTTCCTCCCAGTCGGGCATGTGGAAGCCGGCAGCCTCGAGCCTGGACAGGTCGAGCGCGGAGTGGACCGGGCGCGGGGCGACGGGGCCCTCGGCGCTCGCGTAGTAGTCGGCGGTCGATACCGGCACGACCCTGTCCCCGTTGCCGTTGGCGGCCTCGAAGACGGCGCGGGCGATATCGGCCCAGGACTTGACGGTGCCGGAGCCGGTGCAGTCGTAGGTGCCGTAGGGGGCGTGCGTCCCCAGCACGTGGAAGATGGCCTCGGCCATGTCGCGCGTGAAGGTCAGGCGGCCCAGCTGGTCGTCAACGACCGTGACCTGCGTGAGCTTATCCTCCGGGTCGGCGACGCGGTCGGACAGCCCCTTCATGGTCTTGACGAAGTTGTGCCCCTCGCCGATGACCCAGGAGCTGCGCATGACGTAGTGGCGCGGGCACCCGGCCACGGCGATGTCGCCGGCGGCCTTGGTCTGGCCGTAGACGGACAGCGGAGAGAAGGGCTCGTCCTCGTCGTGCACCTCGGCGGTGCCGTCGAAGACGTAGTCGGAGGACACGTGGACGAGGGTGATCCCGTGCTCGGCGCAGGTGCGTGCGAGAAGAGCGGGACCGGCGGCGTTGGCCTTCCAGGCGGTCACGCGGCCCTCGGGGGTCTCCGCCCTATCCACGGCGGTGTAGGCGCCGCAGTTGATCACGGTTCCGTAGAGCGACCAGTCGTACTGCGCATAGGCCGCCGGGTCTGACATGTCGAAGGTGTCGATGTCGCAGAAGTCGAAGTCCTTGGCGACGCCGCGCTCCTCCGCCAGCGCGCGGACCGCGCGGCCCAGCTGGCCGTTGCAGCCGGTGACGAGGGTGCGCCTGGGCGCCATGGGGATGACGTCCCTCAGCATCGGGTGGTTGAGGTCCGCCTCGGATACGGTGGCCTCGTCGAGCGGGATGGGCCACTGGATGGCGAGCTCGGGGTCGGCGAGGTTCACGAAGGTGTAGGTCCTCTTGAGCTCCAGCGACCAGTGGGCGTCCACCAGGTAGGTGTAGGCGGTGCCGTCCTCCAGGGCCTGGAAGGAGTTGCCCACGCCGCGCGGGACGTAGATGGCCCTGGACGGGTCAAGGGTGCAGGTGAACACCTTCCCGTAGGTGGCGCTGCCCTCGCGCAGGTCCACCCAGGCGCCGAAGACCGAGCCGCGGGCCACGGAGATGAACTTGTCCCAGGGCTCCGCGTGGATGCCGCGCGTGACGCCCCTCTTCTCGTTGTAGGAGATGTTGTTCTGGACGACGCGGAGGTCCGGGATGCCCAGGGCGGTCATCTTGGCGCGCTGCCAGTTCTCCTTGAACCAGCCGCGCGAGTCGCCGTGGACGGCGAGGTCGACGACCTTGAGGCCCCCGATGCCGGTCTCGGCGACGGAGAGGTCCTTCTCGAATGCGATGTCTGCCATGTGGGAAAAGCTCCTATCGAAGAGGTTGTATAACCGGGGGCGCCCGCGCGGGGACGCAGGATCATCCCCATGCCCTGCATCCCCGCGCGGGCGCCCCGCGGTGCGGTTCGCCGGGATGCGGTCTTACTGGCCCTGCGCGCGGTAGCGCGCCTCGGTGGCCTCCTTGGCGGGGCGCCACCAGGACTCGTTGGCGACGTACCAGTCGATGGTCTGCTTCAGGCCCCCGGCGAAGTCGGTGTGCGCCGGCCTCCAGCCCAGCTCGCGCTGGAGCTTGGTGGAGTCGATGGCGTAGCGGCGGTCGTGGCCGGGGCGGTCGGCGACCCAGTCGAAGTCCTCGGGGTCCTTTCCCATGGCCTCGAGGATCATGCGCAGCACGGTGATGTTGTTCCTCTCCCCGTCGGCTCCGATGAGGTAGGTCTCCCCCATCTCGCCCTTCGTGAGGATGTCCCAGACGGCGCTGGAGTGGTCCTCGGTGTGGATCCAGTCGCGGACGTTCTCGCCGCGGCCGTAGAGCTTGGGGCGGACGCCGTCTATGATGTTCGTGATCTGCCTGGGGATGAACTTCTCCACGTGCTGGTAGGGGCCGTAGTTGTTGGAGCAGTTGGAGATCGTGGTGCGAAGCCCGTAGGTGCGGGTCCACGCTCGGACGAGCATGTCGGAGGAAGCCTTGGTCGAGCTGTACGGAGAGGACGGCTTATAGGGCGTCTCCTCAGTGAACTTGGCGGGGTCGTCGAGCGCCAGGTCGCCGTAGACCTCGTCGGTGGAGACGTGGTGGTAGCGGACGCCGTACTTGCGGACGGCCTCCAGGAGGCGGAAGGTGCCCTCGACGTTGGTGCGCAGGAAGGGCTCGGGGTCGGCGATGGAGTTGTCGTTGTGGGACTCGGCGGCGTAGTGCACGATGGCGTCGTGGCCCGGGACGATGCGGTCCAGGAGCCCCGCGTCGCAGATGTCGCCCACGACGAGCTCCACGCGGTCGGAGGGCAGCCCGGCGATGTTCTCGGGGTTGCCGGCGTAGGTCAGCTTGTCCAGGACGGTGACGTGCACCTCGGGGTGGTTGTTGACCACGTAGTGCACGAAGTTGCTGCCGATGAAGCCGCAGCCGCCAGTGACGATGATATTCTTGGGTTCGAAAATCTCAGACATGAAAATCCAATCTGAAGCATGTACAGCTTCTTTAGTATGCCGCAGGAAGTGACGCCGCGACGCTATTCAACAAAACTATCGGACATTTCGGCATGCGATAAGAGCCATAACCTTCGCAGAATTACCTCCTGTACAAAACGCCTCCGAAATGCAGTCTTTGTCGTAGTGAAAAACCGAATCCCCAGTTATTTCACGTAAGTAATGTCCTGTTTTGGCGCCGACCGGGAAATAGCATAACGATGATTCCCGCGATCTTGATAAACAGGGACGAAAGAATGGTATTTTCCGCTCGTCTTAATCCTGTAAATCTCATCCACGCTATACGGAAGATTGGGGAAATCAGCCCTTGAGATCAGCACGAAATAATTCGAGGAATACAGCACATGATGGGCAAACTCATCAGAATGGATCTCTTTTAAGCCCTCATCGACAAATACAATCGAGTCATGAACGGACGAAAGCTGGTTTCGCCAATCATAATCGGTCAGGGCGACACAGGGACAATCGCATTGCAAGGAAACGCCCGACTGCTCGCCCGTTCGCATGTAGTCTGCGACCATGTCAAACAGCGTCGTCTTACCCGTGCCGCTATCGCCACGCACAATAGTGATGTTCCGCTTGATGGTAAATGTGTACTTGGTTCCCCTACGGCGGGAAATCTTAACAAGATGCGAACCGTTCATAAGCAGCACCTACAGATACGGAATCGACTCGTGAATCAATTCGGCCATGTTATGAACGATTCGGCCGCTGTTCACGACTTTGATTTTAAAATCCTCGCGGCCAAAGTCCATCACATGATAGAGATTCACAACGAGCTTGCGGTCTTTCGCCATGTCGAGAATCCACTTGGCACAGTTGTCACCACAGGTAGAAGCGTTAAAAATATGCTTACGATCAAATCTCATAAGCAGCAGCGTTTTCACGCCACCAGAAAGCTGGAGTGGGGAGATGGATCCAAGCACAGGGCTTTCGATGACGTTTTCGGAAACAACAACCGATCGATCGACATCTTTAATTATCGAGACTGCATAGGGATCCGTAATCCAAGAAGACCGGTAAGAGTTTTTGAAATATGTCGCTGTGTTGTAAATCGCTTCTGGCATACCGCCAAAGTAGACGCTTAACACATCCACTCCCAATCATATTGTCTTTATGGTCAACGTAATCATAACGAAAGGGGCCACCAGATAAACGGTGGCCCCTGAAAGAAAACAAGCTTGCGCTAGTACTCGCGCGGGCTGTTGACGATCTCGCCGGCGGCGACCTTCTTCAGGTGCTGGCCGTAGACCGACTTGCCGTAGGCCTTCGCGGCCTCCTCCAGCCCGGCGGTCGTGATCCAGCCGTTCTCCCAGGCGATCTCCTCGGGGACCGAGACCGGCAGGTCCTGGGAGTGCTCCACGGCGCGGACGAACTCCGCGGCCTCGTGCAGGCTCTCCATGGTGCCGGTGTCAAGCCACGCGTAGCCGCGGCCCAGGGTGACCACGGACAGCGTCCCCTCCTCCAGGTACATCTGGTTGAGCGTGGTGATCTCCAGCTCGCCGCGGGCCGAGGGCTGCACCTCATGCGCCTTGGCGGCGACGTCGCCCGGGTAGAAGTACAGGCCGGTGACGGCGTAGGAGCTCTTGGGGCGCTCGGGCTTCTCCTCGATGGAGACGGCCCTGCCCTCCCCGTCGAACTCAACGACGCCGAAGCGCTCGGGGTCGTCCACGTGGTAGCCGAAGACCGTGGCCCTCCCCGACTCGGCGTTCTGGACGGCGCGCGTCAGGTGGCGCGACAGGCCGTTGCCGTAGAAGATGTTGTCGCCCAGCACCAGCGCGCACGGCTCGCCGGCGATGAAGTCCTCGCCGATGGTGAAGGCCTGCGCAAGGCCGTCCGGCGAGGGCTGCTCGGCGTAGGACAGGTTCACGCCGTAGCGCGAGCCGTCCCCGAGCAGGCGCTCGAAGTTGGGCAGGTCGGTCGGGGTGGAGATGACCAGGATGTCCCGGATGCCCGCCAGCATGAGGGTGGACAGCGGGTAGTAGATCATGGGCTTGTCGTAGACCGGCAGCAGCTGCTTGGAGGTCACGAGCGTGAGCGGGTACAGGCGGGTGCCGGACCCGCCGGCGAGGATGATGCCTTTCATGTAGTCCTCCGTGTCATTTAACTGATTTAGTTACGACTTATATAATAATCTCTATCGGTCATATCAATTAAAAATATATGAGCGATACCCATTGAACAGGCCATCTAATTGCCTCGGCACGGAAAGAGCGTCAGGAACAGTGAAGATTTACATCGCAGCGCATAAGCACTTTGACATTGATGCGCAAGCGCCGTATCAGCCGCTCTACGTTGGGGCAAGCTCCATTCCAACAGACAATCGTCAGGCTGGATGGCTGTACGACGATCAAGGCGATAATATTTCCCAGAAAAACAAACACTACTGCGAGCTTACCGGCCTCTATTGGATATGGAAGAATTCTCCTGAGTCGATAGTTGGGCTCACGCATTATCGAAGGGCGTTTGAGTCCCCCAATGACTCAAAGCAGATGCTCAAAGACTATGAAATTGAGAACATTCTTACTCATTATGACTGTATTGTTGCAGCCAAAGAACCCTGCACAAGCTCAATCGGGTGCAACTTAATCACTGTTGCTGAGCAGTATAGAATGATCCATTCTTCGACAGATCTGCTACAGGCAAGGGAAATCATCAGGACGAAATGCCCTGGCTACTTGGATGCTTTTGATAAAGCAATTTGCGAGGAGTGTTCTTTTTCGCCATGCAATATGTTTATTTGCAAAAAGGAGCTGATGGACCGATATTGTAAATGGCTTTTCAAAATCGAAAAACAACTTGAGAAGCGTATTGACTATATAAGTGGTCGCGATAGCTATCAACAAAGGATGCCTGGCTTTATCTCAGAACGACTGTTTAATGCCTTCCTTAAAAAGGAAGGCATTAAATGCTATGAATGCCACATCTTTAACCCAATTAATAAAGAGGCCCTCACGATCGATCAAAGCACGTGGCCTCGAAGGAGACCGCAACTTACATGCTCGTGCTCTACGAATGCCATATTTAACGGAGTAGACTATTCATCGGTATTTGATTATTCCTTTTATGTAAATCATTACGAGGATCTATTCGATAGATATAAAGACGACCCCCTTGGAGCGCTGGAACATTTCATCGCAATCGGCATTAATGAAAATCGAGTTGCACATCCACATTTTTCTATCGGCTCTCTTCTGAATGGAAATCCAGATTTAAGAAGTAGGTGCAGCGCAAATCTCGAGGCAGCGCAAATGTATATAGCAAATCCTAAAGAATATATGCATCCAATTGGATATGAAAACATTCATCCGCAAGACGAGCAAAGTTATTCAACTATGGCCACATGGCATGAACGTCGAATAACAGCGGCGCGTATTCGGTACCAAGAAAGAATCGAGAGACTACCTGTACTGGATTAATTCAATGCAAGAATAAACCTGAGATCAAAGTGAAATAGTGCAGGCATCCTCAGTGCAACGGAAAGGTAAATTGAAATGAAAATTAGCATGGATTGTATTTGCCGTGGAAGCGGAAAGGTGTACGTTCTCCTAAAGAATGTTGAGATAGACGCATCAAATATTCAGGTGACAGCAGCGAAGAGCGAGGGAACGACAATACCAAGCTCTATCTATCCATACGAGTCAAATAAAAATCAATACGTCGTAGTTCTTCCCGACCTTGGAACTGGTGATTGCGATATTCAGATTAATGATTTGAGTGCGCGATGCGTCTACGATGTCATTAAAATCAGCTTTAGCACGGCAAAATGGGCGTCAAGATTAAACTATAAATTAAAGAATGATTTGTCCCATTCCATTAGGAACTATGACGATAAGCACGACTTGGATGTAGCAAGCATGCGTTTTCACGAGTTTATCGAAGATGGAGATGAGGCCATTCTTCGCTGCTCAGTAAAACTTCCTCAGCGCGAAGACAACAAAATAGCCATCAGCTGCTTCGATACCTCGATGAATCGTATTGAGATCGAGCCGATCACAACCGATGACATTACGATCCCCTTGTGGTTTGCTCCCAATAAAAAACGTCGCGAAATTCAATACTCGGTCCGAATCCCAAATAGCACAAATAGGCTTATCTTCACAATCGAAGACGACAACCACCCAAGCTTTAACAGCTTCGCTGTTGTGGACAACGAAGAGCTCGATAAGCTACGCATTTTAACCACATCGAAAATGAAACCTATTTCGATTGATCCATCTGCATATCCAAATTGGCTCGAGCAACACAAGGCAAGCTCGGCGATACTCGAAAAACAATCGATGGTTACCTTCAAGGAAATGCCTTTGTTTAGCATCGTCGTTCCCCTATTCAACACACCCGAAAATCTGTTCAGGGAAATGGTGGAATCGGTTCTTATACAGAGCTATGCAAACTGGGAGCTTGTGCTAGTCAATGCAAGCCCAGATAACAGTGCGCTTGCAGATATAATCGAAGCCGCTAAGATTAAAGACGCTCGCATTAAGGTGATAGAGCTAGCAAACAATGCCGGCATTTCCAAAAACACTCTTGCTGGGACAAAAGAAGCAAATGGAGATTTCATTTGCTTCTTAGACCACGACGATACTCTCGAGCCCTCGGCGCTTTATGAATATGCGCATGCAATTAATGCTGAAAACAATACTGATCTAATTTACTGCGACGAAGACAAACTGTTTGTCAATGGCAGCTATGGCGATCCGTTCTTTAAGCCAGATTTAAGCATCGATTTGCTGCGAAGCGTTAATTATATTTGCCATTTCCTTGCAATCAGAAAAACGCTATTCGATTCTCTCGGGTACGGCGACGAACAGTACGATGGAGCCCAAGACCACGACTTAACGCTTAAGGCAATCGAAAAAGCACGGCATGTGGTGCACGTGGCTAAAATCCTGTATCACTGGAGAATTAGCGAGAACTCAACTGCAGGTGACCCGAACTCAAAGCTATATGCATGGGATGCTGGCGTCAAAGCTGTACAGGCCCATTTGGACAGGCTTGGAATTGCAGCGAAAGTTTACCGCGGAAACGACCCCTTCACTTATAAAGTTGCCTATGCAGTTCCGGAAAGTCATCCACTTGTTTCAATTGTTATTCCAACAAAGGACCATCCCACAGTTCTCGATACGTGCATTAAGTCGATCATAGAACGCTCAACGTACGATAACTACGAAATCATCATTATCGAAAACAACAGCGAGAACCAAGAAACATTCGAGTACTACTCAGAATTGGAGAAAAGCTATCCCGATACGATTCGCATCGAATATTGGGATGCGGAATTTAATTTCTCAAAACTGATGAACTTTGGCGCTAGCAAAGCAAAGGGCGATTATCTTCTCTTGTTAAACAACGATACAGAAGTTATAACCCCAAACTGGATCGAAAACATGCTGGGCATTTGTTCGCGAAAAGAAGTTGGCATTGTTGGTGCAAGACTTTTCTACAGCGATAATACTCTGCAACATGCAGGCGTCGGCATCGGAGGGATTGGAGCCGGCCACCTCGGAAAAGACTACCCCAGAGGTAAATGGGGCTACTTCAATCTATGCGATCGTACACAAGATTTAAGTGCCGTGACCGCAGCATGCCTCATGACAAAGAGAGCTGTTTTCGACGAAGTCGGCGGCTTTAGAGAAGAATTGGCTGTCGCCTTTAATGATGTTGACTATTGCCTCAAAGTGAGGAGTCACAATTATTTGGTTGTATATACACCCGATACTGAGCTGTATCATTACGAGTCGTTATCACGAGGCTATGAGATCAGCGATGAAAAGAAAATGAGGTTCCATCGGGAATACTCATTGCTCAACTACCTATGGCCAGAGTACTACGTGAAAGGCGATCCGTATATAAACATAAATATCGTCAGTGGAAATCTGTATTATCAAATATAAAAGTGTCATGACGCTTAACTCATGAGCACGTAAAGAATGGAGAATGGGGCTGCCGGTTAACCGACAGCCCCATTCTTCCTAATAGGTTATTTCATATAGAACGAATCCGTTTGCTGAACCTAATTGCGTAATCCGCAGTTGATCAGATGAAAACTCCGTCAAATCCCTACTAGACAAAACGTACTTCACATTAAGCTGTCTTAGATTATCTTCAGTCAAATTAACTGTGAAGAGATCATCCTGAGTGGAATTAAAAGACGTAGACGGAGTGAATACATTTGCAATGATATGAGCATACCTATTGTATGCGTACTCATTCTCGTTATTATCATCGATAGAATTCCAACGCGCCAGATCAGGATAAGCATTGGTCGAGTTAATTACAGGCGCTCCATACGCAGCGCAAAGATTGGCAACTGTCCAAGAACCATCGACAACCCATTTAACTGAATAATCATCCTTGTCAGCGAACTGATCAACAAGAGACGCCAACTCCGTTTCGGTAAGCGGAGCTGCACCAATTTGTATTGGATTGATACAGCAACCAGGAATTACACCGAAGCAAATAGCAAATGCGACAAATAAACCAATGCAGTTTTTACCAAGGATAAATGCGCTGAACAAAAGGCAGGAAACTGCACAAAGCAATATCAGCATCAAAAGATACAATTTCCTTGCGACAAGATACTTGGCGGAAAGAAGAATATAAATCTGGAATACTGAACTTAAACAGATTCCAATCACTAGCAAAACCAACAAAGAACTAATTTGGCTATTAGCCTCTTGGAATTCTTTGGCTTTTTTAACAGATATCAAGAAAAGAAGAAGCTCTAAGTACCCAATAGGAAATAAAAGCCGCAGAACAGGTACGTTATACATCAAGGTAATTCGGGATAAAAATGACGGGAAGCCAACGAAGGCAAAAAGAAGGAAAAATAACTGAAGGACTAGTAGTGCAATTAAATGCCAATCTCGCTTTTTGATGATACAGGACAGAGACGCAAGAGTCCCAAGAGGGAAAAAGCAGAGAATGGTGGCAATTTCACATTCATTTGAAACCAAAGGCGTATCAAAAGCATAAAAAAGAGAAAGCGCATTCGAAAAAAGTTCGGGAAGCCCGCTTCCTCCGGTTTCAAAGCGCGCGCCCGGATAAACCGTATTAACAACAGATGCCATTGCTTCAGAGGACTGGAAAAAAGCGAAAAATACAAGTCCTGCCGAAACCAGCAAACAGAAGATCGAAGTTAAAGTGTCACTAATTGACCACGCAAGCACCGAACGGTACTCGCCAGACTTAAGGATTCGACAATAATCAATTGCCCTGAAAACTCCCATGAGGGCAAAAATGTAGAAAAAAGGAACCATCCAAGCGGGATACATGAGCATTATGTAACAACCGCATAACCATGCAATAGCAACAATCGCAATGACTCTAGTGCTCCTTTTACGAGTAAAGAGCGTCTTATCTAATAACAAAACAAGGGCTTGACCGTAAAGAACCACCTCGCCTGTACCCCACCACTGAATCAGCGGCGAAAAACAAAGCAATATTGAAAAGAGCAAACTGAGTGGCTTTGATTTAATCATGAGGAAAGCGCAGTCAAAGGAAACCAGGACCATAATGCATAGCTTCATGGACCAAGCAAACGCTAAACCCGATTCAAAACCAAATACCAAATAGCCCCAAAGCACTGGACGAAATAACGAAATTACACTCCAGCAGGCAGCACCATAAACCATCCGGACATCTGTTATATCTCCTCTTAAGATTTCCGAAATTGGCGCATAATCATTATGAGACTGAGACAATTGAAATAAAGTACCGACTGAAAACTCATCGCTTCGAAGAGACCTAGGTATACCCCAGATGGGAGTCCCGGCGTTCTCAGGAAGCATAATGCTCCACATGCCAAGCGATGAGCCGCTGACTTTAAACACCACCGCAAGCATTGCGACAGAAATACCGATTATCCATCGATATTTATATATAAAATCGCTTTTATACTCGATCAGCTTGATTGCTGAGAATAAAAACGCAACGGTCAATCCACCGATGATGAGAACAGACATACCGTTATTGAGCAGCGAGCTAGCAGTTGTAACACCGATCTTTCCGTAGAAGCTACAAACATAGTTAACAAATAAAGATAAGTAAATAAGCGCAAACAAAAAAGATAGCGCAAAACAAGCAGCCCGATAAAGATGAAAATTTTCGTTATGCAAATTATTGCTTCGGTCTTCTGAGGTAAGGTACTTATTCATACGAGTTATTAAACTCCATCTTTATCTAACCCTGCTGGTTGCGCAAAGTATCGTTCTCATTTTCAAGAATCGCAATGCGTTGAGTTAAGTTTTTACAAGCCGTAACGAGTCTGCTGATCGCAATACTGAGAGATAGAGAAATCATCAATAAAAGTACTACTGCGACGAGAAAGGCGAAATTCGAAGGACTGATAAACCCAATACAATCTGAAATTCGATAAATCAACTCCGGAAAGCAAACGCTAAATAATGCCACCACGCACAGGCAGAGCCATAGTAACGAGTACTTTAAAAGAAGCTTTCCTTTGCCGACTAAAGAAACGACATAAAAGAATAGACCACTAAAAATTACGCCAGCGCCCACGCGAATTATCATACTCATTGGTGAGCCGCCTTTCTATAAACAAAACAGGCCATGGAAATTGCGAGCGAAACTTTAATCATGTAATAAATTGATGAAAAGCCAGAAATAGATGACACTCCACCCTGTCTCTCACGCATAAGCACGGGAACCTCAACCACTGAAAGACCGGTTTTTAATGCTGCTGCAATAGATTCAGGCTCAGGGTAATCGTCTGGATAGTCCCTACAGAACAGGTCCATAGCCTTTTTACCGCACGCGCGAAATCCAGAAGTTGGATCTTTAATCGTTTTTCCGGTAAATAATCTCAACCAACCAGAAAGCCATCGGATACCTACTCTCCTTAAAAATGTTGATTGAAAGCCTTCTGTGGGCACGGCAAATCTGGAACCAATGGCTAAATCGGCACCATCAATAATTGGCTCGATTAAGCTCCCAATATAAGAAGGATCATGCTGACCATCACCGTCAACCTGAACATCAACGTCATAGCCTTGCCTGAGCGCATATTTATGACCGGCTTGAACGGCACCACCAATGCCTAAATTTTGCGGAAGATCAAGGACATTAAAGTCGTACTGACGACAGATAGATAGCGTATTATCGGTTGAGCCGTCATTCACAACAACATAATCATAGCCAGCCTCAACAACCGATGAAACAGTCTGAACAATATTGGCTTGCTCATTATAAGCAGGAATGATTACCAACACTCGCAACATGTCATCCATTAAAACCCCAACGATCCAGATTGGACCTAAATTGAAAATAAAACCTGCTTAATTTTATCCAAACAAACCTGTCTCGAAAAATGCTCACGATAATAATTGAAGCCATTAGATCCCAAAGCATCAATAGCGCCTTTTTTCATTGAACCAATTTTTACCATGTTGTTAGCAAGCGCATTTACATCTGAAGGATCGGAGACAAACCCGCATCTAGCAGAACGAACCGCATTGGCCCCTTCTCCGCGCATTACGGCAAGTATTGCCTTTGAAGAAGCCATACAGCTTGATATCTTGGCTGGAATAGTAAGCTCTAACTCAGGATTATCGGCAAATGGAGCAATCATTGCCGTTGCAATATCGGAGTACATGGGCACGACCTCGGGATCCACGCGCCCCAAAAACAAAACAGACTTATCAAGCCCCTTGCTTGAAACGAGCTTCTGCAGTTCTGCCCTAGACATGCCATCGCCAAGAATTAACAGCTTCATCTCGATAGAGTTCTCTGAAACTGCACGCGAGAATGCTTCAATAACCGTATCAAGCCCTTGGGCGGGGGTTATAGAACCAGCAAATAGGAAGACGCATTGATTTTTGAACTGAGATCTTAGTTCCGATGAGACTAGCTTTTGCTCGTAACTTTCCTCGCAATGTTGAGGTATTACGCCTATCGAAACATCCGAATTCAAAGGCTTGACTCTATGAAACAGGTTATCAGCCAAAGAGTCGCTCAAAGCAATCAGCTTATTGCAGGCCGCATACTGCTTGTCGCAAAAAGATTTGGCAAAAGACCTCAGAAAACTGCTTTGGACATTCAAGACTGTGTAAAGGTTCTCGGGCCAAATATCCAAGACATAAGTTACTAGAGGACATTTATTTCGCCATGCAGCAACCCTTGCAGGAATTACCATCAAAATAGGACTTGTGTTATAGCAAAATACAACGTCATACTTCTTTTTGAGCCTCATAGCTCTAAAAGAAGCAGTAATTGGCCAGCTAATATAGTTCAGAAAAATGCGTATCGAAGTATTACCCTTACGACGGATTTCACCAGATCGAAAAACGGACGCACCGAAATAATCGTCTCGGCGGTGACCGAAATAACCATATCCATCAGACCATTCGCCTGAAGGATAATTAGGGATGCCGCAGAGAACAT
Source organism: Collinsella sp. (assembly GCA_018378775.1). Classification (GTDB taxonomy): domain Bacteria; phylum Actinomycetota; class Coriobacteriia; order Coriobacteriales; family Coriobacteriaceae; genus Collinsella. The sequence continues at coordinate 139,808 of JAGZWV010000001.1, forward strand.
CTACGCTTATTCCGTCTTCAACAAATCCCTTCACCAAGTCATTAATTCGAAAAGATTCCGGATAGAAATGCTGCGTAACAACAAGCATTTTCTTACCAGCACATGAGCTAGTCATTAAACGCTCTTCCTCCACACCATCTTGTCCACGACGCCGGTGTAGCTCTGGATGATCTTGACCACCTTGGTGGACACGGTCTCGTCGGCGTAATCGGGCACGGGTGCCTCGGGCAGCGACCCCTCCGCATCGAGCTCGACGGCGGTGTGGACGGCCTGGAGCAGGCCCCTCTCGGAGATGCCGGCGAGCGTGAAGCAGGCCTTGTCCAGCGCCTCGGGGCGCTCGGTGGAGGTGCGGATACACACCGCTGGGAACGGGCGGCCGACGCTCGCGAAGAAGCTGGACTCCTCGGGCAGGGTGCCGGAGTCGGAGACCACGGCGAAGGCGTTCATCTGCAGGCAGTTGTAGTCGTGGAACCCCAT